>WBOU01000014.1 GCA_009268125.1 Chloroflexia bacterium SDU3-3
CCACGGTGCGGCGCACCAGGGGCAGGCGCAGCAGCAGCAGCAGGGCGAGGGCCGCGCCGAACAGCAGGGCCTGGCGCGGATCCTTCGAGAGCCAAAGGAAGTGCAGCACCGCCAGCGCCGCCGCCGCGTACACCAGCCGATGCAGCGGCTTCCAGCGCTTGCCCAGGCGGCGCATGGCCCAGCGGGTCGAGGTGGCCGCCAGCGGCACCAGCAGCCCGAAGGCCGCCAGCCCCGCCAGCACATAGGGCTTCTCCAGCGCCCCGTCCACGATCAGCCCCCAGTGCAGCCCGTAGTCCAGCCCGGCGAAGGTCAGCAGGTGCAGACACACGTACAGGAAGGCGTACAGCCCCAGCGGCTTGCGCAGCGCCCCCGCCAGCTTCCAGCCCGTCAGCGCCACCACCGGCGTGCAGGCCAGCGACAGGATGAGCAGCACCAGCGCGGGCTTGCCCGTGCGCGCCGTGATATCTTGGATCGGGTTCACCGACAGCTGCCCGCTGGCCGCGTCCCACAGCAGCCACGCCAGCGGCAGCAGCGCCAGCGGGTGAACCAGCCAAGTGAGTTTTGGCTTCACAGTGCCTCGCCTCTCGTTCATCGCTAGAAATTGGCCCGCAGATCCATGCCCGCGTACAGCGCCGCCACCTGCTCGGCGTAGCCGTTGAACGGCAGCGTCTCGCGCCGCGACAGCTCGCCGATCCGCCGCTCGCTGCGCTGCGACCAGCGCGGGTGCGGCACATCGGGGTTCACGTTGGCGTAGAACCCGTACTCGTTGGGCGAGGACCGCATCCACAGCGAGGTGGGCTGGTCGGCCACCAGCTCGATCTTGGTGATGGCCTTGATGCTCTTGAAGCCGTACTTCCAGGGCACATGCAGCCGGATGGGCGCGCCGTTCTGCACCGGCAGCGACTGGCCGTACAGCCCGGTGCCCAGCAGCGCCAGGTCGTGCATGGCCTCGTCGAGACGCAGGCCCTCGACGTAGGGCCAGGCGAAGTAGGCGTCCTGCTGCCCGGGCATCTGCTCGGGGGCCATCACGGCCTGGAAGCGGACGTAGCGGGCCTCGCTAGTCGGCTCGGCGGCGGCCAGCAGCTTGCGCAGCGGCACGCCCAGCCAGGGGATGACCATCGACCAGCCCTCGACGCAGCGGTGGCGGTAGATGCGCTCCTCCTCGCCAAACTGCTTCGCGAGGTCCTCGACCGCGTAGGTCGTGGGGTTGCGCACCAGGCCGCCGACCTCGACGGCCCAGGGGGTGGTGGGGAAGCCCTGGGCGAGCGCGGCGACGCGCTCTTTGTCGGTGGTGAACTCGTAGTAGTTGTTGTAGGTGGTGATCTGCGCGTAGGTGTTGAGCGCATCGCCCCGCTCGTCTTTGGTTGCGCCCGAGCGGGTGGTGTGGGTCGCCACGCCGGGGATGGCGGCATTGGGCTGGCTGGGGCTGGCCGTCGGGCCGCAGGCGGCCAGCAGCCCCGCCCCGCCCGCCAGCGCCGCCGCACCCCGCATGAACTGCCGCCGCGTGCGGTACACCGCCTCCGGCGTGATCTCCGAGCTTGGTATCTTCATAGCTACCCCGATTCGTTAGCAGGCCGAATTACATCTTTGGTTCGGCGGTCTCGTCCATCATGGGCTCGGCGGTCTTGTCCATCATGGGCTCAGCGGTCTTGTCCATCATGGGCTCAGCGGTTTTGTCCATCATGGGCTCAGCGGTCTTGTCCATCATGGGTTCGGTGGTCTCGTCCATCATGGGCTCAGCGGTCTTGTCCATCATGGGTTCGGTGGTCTTGTCCATCATGGGTTCGGCGGTCTTGTCCATCATGGGCTCAGCGGTCTTGTCCATCATGGGCTCGGCGGTCTTGTCCATCATCGGCGCTGCCGTGGCTGCGCTGGGCGGGGTGGTCTGGGTGCCGGTAGTGCCGCAGGCGGCCAGCAGGAGGGCGGTAGCAATGGTGAGCATGTAGCGTTTGTGCATGACAATCTCCTATACTCTCTTCCAACTGATAGCGCAAAGCGTACTCGGCAAAACCAACATGGTCATAACCGTATCGCGTAAGATCTCTGTAAGATCTCCGTTATCGCCACGTCATCATATCTATGCTATGGTATGCTCCAAAATGAGTATGGAAACATCTATGGCAAATGAACTGATTTTAATCGTTGACGATGAGCCGACCATCGTGGAGGTGGTCTCGCTCTACCTGGGGCGCGAGGGCTACCGCACCGCCACGGCTGGCGATGGCGATACCGCGCTGGCGATGGTGGCGCGCGAGCGCCCCGATCTAGTGGTGCTCGACCTGATGCTGCCGGGCATTAGCGGGCTTGATCTAACCCGGCGGCTGCGCGAGCACGACGCCATCCCGATCATTATGCTCACCGCGCGTACCGAGGAGGCCGACCGCGTGGTGGGGCTGGAGCTGGGGGCCGACGACTACGTGAGCAAGCCGTTTAGCCCGCGCGAGCTGGTGGCCAGGGTGAAAGCGGTGCTACGGCGCACCCAGGCTACCGCCGCGCCCAGCGAGGACATGCTGGCGGTCGGCGCGCTGCGGCTCTACCCCGCCACGCGCAGCGTGCTGCTGCAGGGCGCTCCGGTTAACCTTACGGCCCGCGAGTTCGATCTGCTGGCCTTCCTGATGGCCCACCCCGAGCAGGTGTTCACCCGCGAGCAGCTGCTCGACCAGGTGTGGGGCTACACCTTCGCCAGCGACCTGAGCACGGTGACGGTGCACGTGCGGCGGCTACGCGAGAAGATCGAGCGCGACCCAGCTAGCCCCGCGCTGCTGCAGACGGTTTGGGGCGTGGGCTACAAGCTGCGGGGGCAGAGGTGATATGCTGACACACGACCGCAGATTATTTATGCGCCAGATGCTGGTGGCGCTGGGCGCGGCGCTAGCGGCGGCGCTGGCTATGGCCGCGCTGCTGGCCAGCGCGTGGCTGGGCGCACCCACCGCCGACCGCGTGAGCCTGCTGTGGTACCTGTTTGGCTCGGGCGGTATCTCGACCCTGCTGGGTCTGGCGGCGATCTGGTGGCTCCAGCGCGGCCATGTGCGGCTGTGGCTTCAGCTGGCCTGCACCTTTCTGCTGGGGGTCGGCATCGCCATGCTCAATATCTTCCTCACGGCAAACCTGATGTTCCTCTCGTCGCACGATCTGCCGCTGCTGGTGCTGCTGCTGCTGTTTGCGGCCATCATCTCGGTGGGGCTGGCCTATACGCTGGCCCAGTCGCTGGCGCGGCGGGTGACGGCGCTGGCGCGTGGGGCGCAGCGCCTGGCCGAGGGCGACCTGCAGGCCCGTGTGCCAGCCCCCGGCAGCGATGAGCTGGCCCAGCTGGCAGAGGCGTTTAACGCGATGGCCGACCAGATCGCGGCCAGCGCCGCCGAGCGCGCCCAGGCCGAGCAGGCCCGCCGCGATCTGGTGGCCGCGATCTCGCACGACCTGCGGACGCCGCTGGCCTCGCTGCGCGCCATGGCCGAGGCCCTGAGCGACGGGGTGGTGGCCGAGCCTGCGGCGGTGGCGCGCTACCACGATGCGATGTGCGGCCAGATCGGCCAGCTGAGCCACCTGATCGACGATCTTTTTGACATCGCCCAGATCGACGCTGGCGCGCTGGAGTTCCAGCTGCGCCGCGTGGCGACCGCCGAGCTGCTGAGCGACGCCACCGAGGGGCTGCGCGCATCCGCCGAGGCCAAGGGCGTGGCGCTGCTGGTCGAGTCGCCCGCCCACCTGCCGCCGGTGCTGGCCGCGCCGCAGCACATGGAGCGCGTGCTGGCCAACCTAGTGGCCAACGCGCTGCGCCACACCCCGGCTGGCGGCAGCGTGCGCCTGCGGGCGGTGGCTGCGCCGCCCGATGTGCGCTTCGAGGTGGCCGACACGGGCGAGGGCATCGCGGCGGATGATATGCCGCATATCTTCGAGCCGTTCTATCGCGGCGAGAAGTCGCGATCGCGCCACACCGGCGGCGCGGGGCTGGGCCTGGCGATCGCGCAGCGGATTGTGCGGGCGCACGCGGGCGCGATCTGGGCCGAGAGCCAAATCGGCGAGGGGAGCACCTTCTACATCAGGCTGCCCGCCGCCCTCGACCACGCGAGCACTGAATGAGCGGGAGGCAGGGGCCCGAGATGTTGCTGGCGCTCGGCGAGGGCTTCCCGTACGTTCAGGATTGTGCAGCCCGGGAATTGAGGATGCGGCATATGCTCTTCGCTGAAGCCGCGTTGGGCGTTTGTAAGCCCACCGTGCTGCCTCGTTCATAGGGTATAGCACTCTATAAGCATCTTTGAGCGTATGCAAAACCAATAGTAACTTACAGAAAAATATGTGCACAAAGACCGATCTTTCAATATGAGGATCGGCTCATCAATATGTATCAGGGTATTGGCCAGAATAGATGCTTGCTGGTAATGCCGGTAATGATCATAGAAAATGATGTATTTTTTGCAGATGATATGGTACAACCTATGCGGTATAGCGGTGAGGGAAAGAAACGCAGTAGACAGCTGTGAATAATCTGTGGTATTAATAGTCATAGCATTTAGGCCCTATCGAGCATGGATGCCGCACAAATAGCGGTAAGATCTTTTGACTATGGGCACTGCTATCTCATGAACCAAGGAGGCTTCATGATCGCCACAGCCCACCTTGCGAAATCCTATGGCCCCACCCATGTGCTGAGCGATATCAGCCTCGCCGTGCCCCAGGGCGAGATCTACGCCCTGCTCGGGCGCAATGGCGCGGGCAAGACCACCCTGCTCAATATCTTGATCACCCTGGCCCAGGCGGATGCGGGCAGCGCCCGTGTGGCTGGCTTTGATGTGGCCACCGCCGCGCTGGAGGTGCGCCAGCGCATCGGCGTGACCTTCCAGGAGCCGTTCTGCGAGCGGCTGCTGCGCGGGCGCGATGTGCTGGATCTGCAGGGCCAGCTGTACCAGCTGCCCGCCGCCGAGCGGCGACGGCGGATCGCCGAGCTGGGCGAGATCCTCGCCATCGCCGGCATGCTGGATCGCCCGGTCAAGACCTACTCGGGCGGCCAGGCCCGTCGGCTCGATCTGGCGCGCAGCCTGATGATCCGTCCGCAGGTGCTGTTTCTGGATGAACCGACCGCAGGCCTCGATGCCGCGAGCCGCGCCCAGCTCTGGCAGTATATCCGGCAGCTGCGCGCGCACACGGGCCTGACGGTGTTCCTGACCACGCACCTGATCGACGAGGCCGAGGCAATGGCCGACCGGGTGGGCATTCTAGATGGCGGCAGGATTGTTGCTGAAGGTGCCCCTGAGGAGCTGATCGCGTCGGTGGGCGGGGAGGTCGTGACGGTGAGCGGGGCGGGCGAGCACGGCGGCTTCGTGGCGGCGCTGGCCGACTGCCCGTGGGTGCGCTCGGCGGATGTGGGCAGCGCCGCTGGCGAGCGCCGCATGCGCGCGCACCTGCCCACGCATGCGGCGGCGCAGGGCGCGACCGCCGCCATCACTATTCGCCTCGCTCAGCCTGCGGGCCAAGCGCTGAAGCCCATCATCGAGCTTGGCGAGCGCCATGGCTTCCTGATCGGCGATATTCAGCTCTACCGCACCCAGCTGGCCGACGTGTTCGCTGCCTATACAGGAAGGGAGGACGATGGATACCAGCCTTGAGTCCCCTGCGCGCGCCGCACTAGCCGCCAATGCCTGGCAGGCGTTTGCCCGTGGCGTGGCGGTGCTCTGGCGCAGGCAGCTGCGCGGCATGCTCAGCAGCCCATCCGAGCTTGGCGGGGCGCTGGCCATGCCCATTCTCTGGATGGTGCTGTTCGGCCTCTGCATGGGCCAGACCGTCACCGACCCGGCGCGCACCGGCGGGATCGGCTACATCGCCTTCATCACGCCGGGCGTCATGCTGCTGTCGGCGCTCACTGCGGCGGCCATGGCCGGGGCCACGCTGCTGCTCGACCGGCTGAGCGGCGCGCTCAAGCTCTACCTGATCGCCCCCATCCCGCACGCCGCTGTGCTGGCCGGGCTGCTGTCCAGCGCGCTCACCAAGGCGGTGGGCCAGGGCGCGCTGGTGCTGCTGATGGGCCTGCTGCTAGGCGCGCGGCTGGCCACCGCCGCGCCCGACCTGCTGCTGGCGCTGGCGCTGCTGTGCGCCTTCACCGCCGGGTTCGCCGGGCTGGCCGCCGCATTCGCGGGCCGCGTGCGCACGATGGAGGGCTACCACGGCCTGATCATGCTGCTGAACCTGCCCATGCTGTTTATCTCGAACGCGCTCTACCCCCTGGATGCGATGCCGCCCGTCATCCGCACGCTGGCCTACTTCAACCCCACCACCTACGCCATCGATGCGCTGCGGCACCTGCTGTTTGGCGCGCCCGCCGCCATCGGCCTGCTGCCCGACAGCGGCGCGCTGCTGGCCTTTGCAACCCTGGGCATGGTGTATAGCCGACGGCGCTTCGCACGCACGGTGCGACAGCTGACGACCTGAAAGGAGCGACCTGGATGCGAGGACATCGGCTTGCGGTCGTCCTATCCATGTTGGTGACCAGCATCCTGATGGTGCTGATCTACCTTGGCTCGCGCGGGCTGAAAGATTTTGACTCGGCCCTGATCGGCTACGCCGTGGGGACGCTGGTCGCCGTCGCGGCGCTGGTGTACCGCTACACGCTCTGGGTGCAGCGGCCCTCGACCTGGCGCTACTTCAAGGGCGGCTGGGGCACGCTGCTGGCGGGCCGGACCCGCTGGCGGGTGCTGGCCATGCTGCCCAAGGCACTCTTCACCGACATTCTGGCGCAGACCTACATCCTGCCGCGCGGCAAGCTGCGCTGGTTTGCCCACCTCTGCCTGTTCTGGGGGGTGATGCTCTCGCTGGCGATCACCATCCCGCTGACCTTCGGCTGGCTGCGCTTCACCCAGGTGCCGCCCGAGCGCATGTACCAGGTGTGGGTGTTCGGCCTGCCGCTGGTGCAGTTTCCGCCCGAGGCGCTGGTGGGCTTTGTGCTGTTCCACGCGCTTAACTTCACATCCATCCTCGTGATCATCGGGGTGGTGCTGTTCCTGTGGCGGCGCAACACCGACGCAGGCCTGCTGACCACGCAGCTGTTCTCCTTCGACATGCTGCCGCTGTTCATGCTGCTGGCCATCTCGCTCACTGGCCTGGCGCTGACGGCGTCGAGCATGCTGTGGGAGGGGCACTACTACTGGTTTATCTCGCTGGCCCACCAGGTGATCGTGGTGGTGTGGCTGCTCTCGCTGCCCTTCGGCAAGTTCTTCCATATCGTGCAGCGCCCGGCGACGATCGGCGTGAAGCTGTATCAGAACGTCAGCCACGATATCGACCACTACCAGCAGGGGATGGGCGGGCGCACCGCCTGCGCCCGCTGCGGCGACGCGCTGCCCTCGGCCCAGTTTGTCGCCGACCTCAAGGCTACCCTGCGCGATCTAGGGCAGGACTACACGCTGGGCGAGGCCCATGGCTCGCTCCACGACTACTGCCCGGCCTGCAAGCGCGCCCTGCGCGGCCAGGCCTACTACCAGTATGTTGGCAGGCGCTTTCTCTAGGAGGATGGTGCGATGAGTATCAACAACGATTTCTTCCGCAAAGGCGCAGATAGCACCTACGATCTCCAGTCGGTCGGGCCGGTGCCCTGGGAGACCAACGACCGCATCGCCGAGCGGCTGGTGCCCACCCACTGCTGCTTCTGCGGCGTGCAGTGCGGCATGAATCTGCGCGTGGCTGACGACCGCGTGATCGGCGTGGAGCCGCGCTACTTCCCGCACAACCAGGGCAACCTCTGCCCCAAGGGTATCGTGGCCTACCAGCAGGTTGGCCACCCCGACCGGCTGCTGCACCCGCTGATCCGGCGCGGCGGCAAGGGCGCGCCGCTGGAGCAGGCCACCTGGGAAGAGGCGCTGGCGTTTATCACCCAGCGCTGGCAGGCGCTGCAGGCCGAGCACGGCAAGGACTCGGTCGCGGTCTACGGCGGCTCGTCCATGACGAACGAGAAGTGCTACCTGGTGGGGAAGTTTGCCCGCGTCGGCCTGGGCACGCGCCACGTGGACTACAACGGGCGGCTGTGCATGTCGTCGGCGGCGGTGGCCTACGCCAAGGCCTTCGGCCTGGATCGGGGCACCATGCCCATGCCCGATATCGCCCTCGCCAAGTGCATCCTGGTTGTGGGCGCGAACATCGCCGAGTGCTTCCCGATCGCGACCAACTGGGTCTGGAAGGCCCGCGACAACGGCGCGCGGCTGATCGTGCTCGACCCGCGCGAGACGGCGACCGCGCGCACCGCCGACCTGTGGCTGCCGGTGCGGCCCGGCACCGACCTGGCCGTCACCAACGCCATGCTGCGCCAGCTGATCGTAGATGGCTTCGTGGATGAGGCCTACCTGGCCGCGCGCGCCAACGGCTGGGAGACGGTGCGCGAGTCGGTGATGGCCTACACCCCCGAGCGCGCGCAGGAGATCGCGGGCGTGCCGGCCCAGCGCATCGTGCTGGCGGCCCGCATGTATGGCGAGGCCGACCCCTCGCTCATCCTGCACGCCCGTGGGCTGGAGCATAGCAGCCACGGGGTGAACAGCGTGCTCTCGCTGCTGAATATGGCCCTGGCGCGTGGCATGTTCGGCAGGCCCGGCGGCGGGGCGATGACGCTGACCGGCCAGGGCAACGGCCAGGGCGGGCGCGAGCACGGGCAGAAGGCCAACCAGCTGCCTGGCTACCGCCATATCGACGTGGAGGCCGAGCGCGAGGAGGTCGCGGCGATCTGGGGCATCCCCGCCGCCGAGATCCCCCAGGCGGGCGCGGCGGCGACCGAGATGATCCACCTGATGGATTCGGGCGCGATCAAGAGCTGCCTGATCCTCTGCTCCAACCTGATGGTCTCGCTGCCCGACATCCACACCGTCGAGCGCGCGCTGCGCAACCTGGATCTGCTGGTGGTGATCGATTTCTTCATGTCGGAGACCGCCGAGCTGGCCGATGTGGTGCTGCCGTGCAGCGTGTGGTGCGAGGATGAGGGCACCACCACCAATCTTGAGGGGCGGGTGGTCAAGATCAACCGCGCCGCCGACCCGCCCGGCGAGGCCCGCCGCGACTGGGAGATCCTCAGCCAGCTGGCCGAGCGCATGGGCCGCGGGCAGTACTTCCCCTACGACTCAGCGCGCGCAATCTGGGATGAGCTGCGGCTCGCATCCAAGGGCGGCGTCGCCGATTACTCGGGCATCACCTGGGAGCGGATCGACCAGGAGCAGGGCATGTTCTGGCCCTGCCCCAGCGAGGACCACCCCGGCACGCCCCGCCTATTTACCGAGCGTTTTGCCCACCCCGATGGCAAAGCGCGCATGTTCGTGGTCGAGTACCAGCCGCCCGCCGAGGAGCCGAGCGCCGATTTCCCCTTCCGCCTGACCACCGGGCGCGTGGTCTACCACTACCTGAGCGGCAACCAGACGCGGCGGCTGGGCTTCCTGAACGATAAAGCCCCCGAGCCGTGGGTCGAGATCCACCCGCAGGCCGCCGAGCGGCTGGGCATCGCCAACCACGAGCGGGTGCGGGTGGTCTCGCCGCGCGGGGCCATGGAGCTGAAGGCGCTGGTGGTGCCCACCATCCGCCCCGACACGCTGTTCATCCCCTACCACTACGGCCACCGCGCCGCCGCCAACCTGCTCACCAGCCCGGCGGTCGACCCCACGGTGAAGATCCCCGAGTACAAGGCCTGCGCCGCCCGCATCGAGAAGCTGGACGCCCCCGCCGCAGCCGAGGGCGGGGTCGCCCGCGAGAACTTCACGCCCTCCACCACGCCGAAGATGTTCCCCTACGCGGTGGGCGAGGTGCAGGACCGACCTTCCAAGGATGGAAAGGCTTTCTGAGCGGAGAGGAGCAGGTATGGCGATCAAGACGCTATTTATCGACCCGTCGCGCTGCATCGGCTGCCGGGCCTGCGAGGCGGCCTGCCGCGAGTGCGATAGCCACAAGGGCGAGAGCATGGTGATGGTCGACTTTGTCGATCGTGGGGCGAGCGTGGCCACCCAGCCGACCGTCTGCATGCACTGCGCCGACCCCGTCGCGCCGTGCGCCCAGGTCTGCCCGGCGCAGGCAATCCTGATCACCGAGGAGGCGGTGGTGCAGAGCGCCGACCCGTCGCGCTGCATCGGCTGCCAGAACTGTGTCTACGCCTGCCCGTTTGGCGTTCCCAAGTTCGATATCTCGGCGCGGCTGATGAAGAAGTGCAACCTCTGCTACGACCGCACCGTGCGCAACCAGCAGCCCTGGTGCGCCCAGGCCTGCCCGACCCAGGCGCTGTGGTATGGCGACTACGAGGAGTTTGTCGCCAAGCGCAAGGGCCACCCGGTTCGCGACTTCGGCTTCGGCCAGCAGGATGTGCGCACCCGCGTGTTTTTTGTGATGCCCGAGGAGATCCAGCAGATCGATGTGGCCGAGAAGCTCCGCAGCATCGCGGCGGAGCTTGGTGATGGTGCCGCGCGCACCGAGGAGCCGTGGATCGTATGAGCACGACCGATGACCCCAAGCCCGACCAGCGCGCCTGGCGGCGCGAGTTCCCCTACCGGCTGGATGAGGATGCCTTTGTCTCGCGGCGGACGCTGCTGCGCTTTGCCGTCTACGCCTCCGCCGCGCTGTTCTCTGGCACGGCGGTGCTGACGGTGCTCAGCGCCATCACGCGCCGCGTGCGCGGCGCGCCCACGCCGATCGCGCGGGCCAGCGAGGTGCCCCAGGGTACGGCGCACTACTTCGCCTACCCCGATGCCGACGATCAGGCCATGCTCATCCACCTGCCCGACGGGCGCTTTGTGGCCTACAGCCAGAAGTGCACGCACCTCTCGTGCGCGGTCTACTACCAGCCCGAGCACGAGCGGCTGTACTGCCCGTGCCACGAGGGCGTGTTCGACCCCACCACCGGCGAGCCGGTCGCCGGGCCGCCGCAGCGCCGCCTGTCGCAGATCGTGCTCCGCCAGGAGGGCGACCAGCTGATCGCCGTCGAGGAGGTGCCCTGATGCGCGCCGCCGAGCCGCCCCCGAAGTATCGCGACCCCCGCCCGCAGCCCCCGCGCGACGAGCCGATTACCCCAGGGCGTCAGGCGGTGGTGATGATGATGCTGGCGATAGGGATTCTGCTGCTGGCCATCCAGCTGTGGCTGCTCACCATCGCGCTCGACCTCTACCTCGCGGGCAGGGGCGAGTCGGTCTGGCTGACCTGCCTGTGCTCCGGGCTGATCTTCCTGGGCGGCCTGCTGGTGATGCGGCTGCTGGAGCGCCAGGACTGGCCGCGCTAGCGGCGGGCGGAAGGTAGAAATCCTAACTTATAGCTTCCACAGCAGAGTATGGGCGCGTATCGCGCCCATACTCTGCTGCATTATGGTGTGAATTGGTGCATGTTCGGCAGAGATGATACCCACGCCGCCCGTTGAACAGGAATCCGCCCTAGTCGATCGCTGTCATGCAGCCACGATAGTTTGAGTGTTCAATCGTGAGTCGATGGGACAAAGACCGGTCGGCCATCCATCAGCGGCATCATCACCGTCGTATTTCAGTGCTCAATCGTGAGCCGATGGGACAGAGACGTGGTTGCCGCACTATCATGCGCGATCTCATTCGCTGTTTCAGTGCTCAATCGTGAGCCGATGGGACAGAGACCACCTCGTAGCGCGGCACGCGGCGTTTGACCGGAGTTTCAGTGCTCAATCGTGAGCCGATGGGACAGAGACCAATGCTACGAGCTCTCGCAACATCTTCGCAATTGTTTCAGTGCTCAATCGTGAGCCGATGGGACAGAGACCCGGGTACCAGTTGTACCTGGCTAACAAGTTCGGTGTTTCAGTGCTCAATCGTGAGCCGATGGGACAGAGACGCTATTGATGCGCCGCTGGCCGTTCTTGATCACGAGTTTCAGTGCTCAATCGTGAGCCGATGGGACAGAGACCCACGACCTGGCCGGTTCACACGAGCGGAATCGTGAGTTTCAGTGCTCAATCGTGAGCCGATGGGACAGAGACGCGACTTTCTTTCCGGATTTACGCGGCTTCCATGCTGTTTCAGTGCTCAATCGTGAGCCGATGGGACAGAGACTGGCCCAGCAGGCCCCGGCCACGACCGGAGAGGCGTTTCAGTGCTCAATCGTGAGCCGATGGGACAGAGACTAACCTTGAATGTAGGCATGTCTCGCTCCTTACTAGTTTCAGTGCTCAATCGTGAGCCGATGGGACAGAGACCAATGCTACGAGCTCTCGCAACATCTTCGCAATTGTTTCAGTGCTCAATCGTGAGCCGATGGGACAGAGACCCGCAGGCTTCGCTTCTCGTCATCGTAGCCCATGTGTTTCAGTGCTCAATCGTGAGCCGATGGGACAGAGACTCGGCATCGCGGCGCAGCTGTAGGAGCGGACACGATGTTTCAGTGCTCAATCGTGAGCCGATGGGACAGAGACGCAGCAGGAACCACGGAGAGAGCCGATAGAGCGCAAAGTTTCAGTGCTCAATCGTGAGCCGATGGGACAGAGACCGCCGTCAACCTCGTGCGCTGCACTGGACTCGGCGTTTCAGTGCTCAATCGTGAGCCGATGGGACAGAGACTTGATGTCCTGTAAGACGTTTGCTAGTACCTCTTGCGTTTCAGTGCTCAATCGTGAGCCGATGGGACAGAGACACGAGCGCCACATCTGAGCAGATCGCGCAAGCCAGTTTCAGTGCTCAATCGTGAGCCGATGGGACAGAGACCCCGGACGAAAAACTCATAGCTGCCCTCCTCGCCCTGTTTCAGTGCTCAATCGTGAGCCGATGGGACAGAGACCAGCGATGCTGACGCATTCCGCATTTTGGTTGCGCTGTTTCAGTGCTCAATCGTGAGCCGATGGGACAGAGACTCGAGCGTGACGCTCGCGATGGGGGCGGCCTGGGGGAGTTTCAGTGCTCAATCGTGAGCCGATGGGACAGAGACCTGCAGAACCTGCTCAACCTCGCCGTCACCATGCTGTTTCAGTGCTCAATCGTGAGCCGATGGGACAGAGACTCGCGGCACATGCACAGCAAGATGATCGGACCATGTTTCAGTGCTCAATCGTGAGCCGATGGGACAGAGACCTGCAGAACCTGCTCAACCTCGCCGTCACCATGCTGTTTCAGTGCTCAATCGTGAGCCGATGGGACAGAGACTTCGTTCGGAACGCCTGAGCAAGCCCAGGACGCGGCGTTTCAGTGCTCAATCGTGAGCCGATGGGACAGAGACAAGCGGCAGCATCTTGACCTTGCCGGTCCAGTACGTTTCAGTGCTCAATCGTGAGCCGATGGGACAGAGACCGCTGCGGGCAATGATGCCGAGCGGCAGGCGGCGGTGTTTCAGTGCTCAATCGTGAGCCGATGGGACAGAGACCGCGGCTTCCCGCGCTTGACCGGCTGATCTTGCTGTTTCAGTGCTCAATCGTGAGCCGATGGGACAGAGACCTGGAGAGCACCAACACTCGGTGTGAGATCTCGGTGTTTCAGTGCTCAATCGTGAGCCGATGGGACAGAGACTCATCGCTGCCGCCGCGTCGCCCGCACTGGTGGCGTTTCAGTGCTCAATCGTGAGCCGATGGGACAGAGACTCAGCTTATAAAACATCCCCCGGCTGATGCCCAGCTGTTTCAGTGCTCAATCGTGAGCCGATGGGACAGAGACCTGAGAGTAGCGCCCCGCTGCGAGTGTGTCTTACTGTTTCAGTGCTCAATCGTGAGCCGATGGGACAGAGACGATTCGTAGACAGCGCTGGTGTCGCCTGGGCGAACGGTTTCAGTGCTCAATCGTGAGCCGATGGGACAGAGACGTAGGGTTTGCATGGTTTGCATGATCGCCCTCGCTGTTTCAGTGCTCAATCGTGAGCCGATGGGACAGAGACATCAAAGAAAGCTGGCGGCAGCAAAGTATCAAGATGTTTCAGTGCTCAATCGTGAGCCGATGGGACAGAGACCCGAGGCGGAACACCGCCGCATCGTGGTCATCGCCAGTTTCAGTGCTCAATCGTGAGCCGATGGGACAGAGACCAGCTTGTCCGCGCCCGGCAGCTGGCCGAGCACCGAGTTTCAGTGCTCAATCGTGAGCCGATGGGACAGAGACATCGAGCTGTAGCCAGGGTATCCCCGGCGCAGCAGCTGTTTCAGTGCTCAATCGTGAGCCGATGGGACAGAGACGCCTCGCTCACAGTCGGAACAGTCGGGGCAACCTGTTTCAGTGCTCAATCGTGAGCCGATGGGACAGAGACCATCCACGACCAGGTCGCAGGCCGCCAGCGTGCGCGTTTCAGTGCTCAATCGTGAGCCGATGGGACAGAGACCTCGCGATTGTGCCTGTGTTTTTCCTCTGGCGATGTTTCAGTGCTCAATCGTGAGCCGATGGGACAGAGACCCACATACTGCATAAGGCTTTAGCCAGAGGTGGTGTCGGAAAAGGGGTGAATCGGCCCTCCTGGCCTATTCTAGCAGGTCGATTCCAAACGATCAATAGGGTGTTTCCTCACCGCTTTCGAAACTTGTTTTCTGTTCCAGAACCGTGTCAAGTTGCGAAACATTGCCGTGGGCATCTCCATGCCCTGAAGCAGGATGGAAATGCCGACACTGTCTGGCCTACCGCATCGGTTTGCCCCATTGCTGGCATGATTTGCGAGCGCGTGCGCCAGCCGGGGCATTTTTGTGGCGGGCGCGCTCGCATGAACAGAGGATGGGCGCATATTGCGCCCATCCTCTGTAGCTGGTACCGCTGGCGTGTTAGGTGGACGCGGCGCGCAGCTGCCGCTCGTTGAGCACGAGGCAGACGACGGCGACCACGCCCAGCAGCACAAAGCCCAAGCTATACCCGCCGAGGCTCTGCCGGACTGTGCCCATCACCAGCGGCGGGAAGAAGCCGCCCAGCCCGCCAGCCGCCCCCACCAGGCCGGTCACCACGCCGGTGCGCCCAGGGAACCACTGTGGCACCAGCTTAAATACCGCCCCGTTGCCAAGGCCGAAGAACAGCGACGCGGTCAGGCAGGCGATCGTCAGCGGGATGAGCGCCGTGCTGATCGCCAGCGCCAGCGCCACCAGAGTCACCACTAGGAAGACCACGCGCAGCACCTGCCCGCCGCCAAAGCGGTCGGCGAGCCAGCCGCCCAGCGGACGACCGGCGGTTGCCACCAGCACGAACAGAAACACGCGGTTCCCTGCCTCCAGCGGGGTGATCTGGTAGAGGTCTACCAGCATCTTTGGCAGGTACAGCGAGAAGGCCACAAAGCCGCCGAAGGTGAGGAAGTAGAATAGGCTGAGCAGCCAGGTGCCGCGCTCGGTGCGCATGATATTGAGGCTCTGCGCTAGGGTGGGCGGCGGCCCAGCGCCCCTGGGCGCGTCGCGGGCCAGCAGCCAGAACACCCCGGCCATGGCCACATGGAGCGCGGCGAAGGCGAGGAACACCGCAGGCATGCCCAGGCTCTGGGCGATCTGCGGTGCCGCGCGGGCCGCCAGCGCGGTGCCGATATTGCCCGCGCCGTACACGCCGAGCGCAAAGCCCTGGCGCTCGGGCGGGTAGTGCCGCGAGACAAACGGCACGCCTACCGCGAAGCTCGCGCCCCCGAGGCCCAAAAACAAGGCGTCCAGCAGCAGCAGCGGGTAGCTAGTGCTGATGCTGGTGAGCAGCAGCACCGGCACCATGCCCAGCAGCAGCATGGTGAAGATCCTGCGCCCGCCATAGCGGTCGGTCAAGATCCCAAGCGGGATGCGCAGCAGGGAGCCAAGGATAACCGGCACCGCGATCAGCAGGCTGGTCTGGATCTCGCTGAGCGCGAGCTGGCCCTGGATCCGCGATGCCAAGGGGGAGAGGAGCGACCACCCGGCAAAGGCGACCGCAAAGGCCAGCGTTGCCATTGTCAGGGCCAGGGCTGGAGATCCATGCCGAAGGGTCATAGGGTCCTCCTTATACCATACCTGGGCGAACTCTGGGGTGATATCAGGTGCGCTCATGCTCGCCGCGTGAGGCACGCGCTTCTATACCATATCATATCTATGTGGCCAGAAGAGATGCAATCTCATGAGAATTGCTACCCGTTGCTCATGTGCCTTCTCTTGCTACGTCATCTTGCCTAGAGCGGTGTTGTGTTCTTTGATTATACTAATGTAGCTATTATCAATGAGTGGCACTTGGCCTGGTGTCTGTTCTTGGCCAAAGCTGCAGCTGTGATTTTCCCAGAGAACGCTGGTGTAAGACCATCTACTGGTCGGTGTTCGGGGGATAGGCTACTTTAGAAAGAGGAGCGCGATGCTGCGAGATGAGCTAGCATCTTATCTTTTTGATGGGCGGCCGCACATGCTTGCCGAGCCGGTGGCAATGTGGCTGGCCGCATCGCGACCGTTTATGGCGTTCGCGACGACCTACCGCGACAAGATCCGCAAGAAGCTCCGTGCGGCGCAGGGGCATGAGGGCAGCCTTGACCTGCGGCTTGAGCTGGAGACGGCCTTTCTGCTGCTGCGCGAGCGAGCGCTGGGCCTGGTCTACGAGCCGCAGCCGCCGGTGCACGCGCGCGGGCCTGATTTTGCCGTCACCTATACCACAAGCCTTACCTTTATGCTTGAGGTGACTAGGCTGCGTGCCGATTCTGGATCTTCCCGACCGGTGCTGATTGAGCGCGTGGGGCAGTCGATTGCCAGCAAGCTCGTGCAGCTGCTGCCCAACCACAGCAACGCGCTGCTGATCGGGGCCGCTGGCCTGGCGCTTACCGCGGGCGATCTTCAGGCGGCCATGCTCCATATCCAGCAGCGGGCCGAGGCGAACGACGAGCCGTTCTTGCGACGACACCGCTTTCGCGACCGAGCCGACTTCTTCCGGCACCATCAGCGGCTGAGCATCATTCTTGTGCGTGGCTCCGGCGGGCCGCTCGTCAGCTGGGCTAGCCCACAGGCTAGGCACCGGCTGCCAGCAAAGGTGCATGCTATCCTTCAGCGCAGCCTAGCGATCTAGCTGTCGTGCCTCTTTCACCTAAAACAAGCTTAGAGAAATAATAAATGAGAATCTGTTGGTGGTGAAAATCCTATGCTGGACAAATAGTAAAGAATTAGTATAGTATAAGCGTGCTTCCCTAACGGAGATCGTAGCATATAGAGGTGAGGCAGGCAGATGCCACGACGCACACGGCACGATGATGCACAGCTACGCGCCACCGAGCCGATGCGCGCCGAGGTGGCACCCTACACCGAGGCATCGACGTTTGCTGATCGCCCATTTGCGCCCCCGGCACAGGAAACTGCCCAGCCCCAGGCGCTGAACGAGTCGTTCTCGTTTGGCAATATCGCCCCCACCGCCGAGCAGGCATCGCGCGGTGCCCGCCCGCCAGCGCCGCGCACCCCAGGGCGCGGCACGCCCGCCGCCCCCGCGCCCAACGCCCCGCCGCTGCCCGCAGTGCCCTTCTCGTTTGGCAGCGTTATGCCCACGGTGCAGCCCTCACTGCGCGTCAGCCGCCCCGGCGACCGCTACGAGCAGGAGGCCGAGGCGGTGGCCGCGCAGGTGATGCGCTCGGTTTCGCCCACGGCGAGCGTGGGCACCCCTGGCCAGGCCGCCGACGACGAGCGCGCTGGCGTGGCCACGCCGCCCGACCTGATGCGCCAGATCGCCAGCCTGCGCGGCGGCGGTCTGCCGCTGCCCGCGGGCGATCTGCGCTTCTTCGAGCAGCGTATGGGGGCGGATTTCAGCCAGGTGCGCATCCACACCGGCGACGCCGCGGCGCTGGCCGCCCGCCAGCTGAGCGCCCGCGCCTTCACGGTGGGCGGCGATATCGCCTTTGACCATGGCGAGTACCGCCCCGGCACCAGCGCGGGCCGCGAGCTGCTGGCCCACGAGCTGGCCCATGTGGTGCAGCAGGGCCGCGCCGCCGTGCGCGTGGGGCCGCGCCAGCCCGACGCCGATGCGCTTGCCCCGCTGCCCACCGCGAAAGACGAGCAGGCCAAGCCCGCCGCTGTGGTCGCGCCTGCGCCTAAGCCCGCGCCCAAGCCCGCCGCTGTGGTCGCGCCTGCGCCTAAGCCCGCGACTGCCCCCGCGCCAAGGCCAACGCCCGCGCCCGTCCCCGCGCTGCCCGCACCGCTGCCCGCACCGCTGCCCGCCGCCGAGCCGCAGCCCGAGGAGCTGGAGGAGCGCGCCGAGGAGCAGCAGGGCCTTGCCATGCCGTCGGCTGCCGCGCCCATCGCCGCCCCCGGCGATGCCGCGCCGCCTGCCGCCCCGCCGCCCGCCGATGCCCCTGCCGCCAACGGCATCGCATCGCTCGCCGCTGCGCCCGCCGCCGATGCGGCTGCCGCGCCCATCGCCGCCAGCCTCACCCAGGGCGATGCGATGGTGGCGCGGGCGGGGAAGAAAAGGAAGGACCCTATAAAAAGGGGTAATTTTGAAGAGGCTATGAATCAGAATGTCGAGGTGTTAGTCAATGATAGGTTGAGTGTTATATTGACAAAGAAAGATATCGTTGCACTAATGCGAAAGATTGGATGGAAAATATATAATAATGCGAAAAATAAACCTATTTCAAGTAATAATACGCCTTTTCAAACTAAATTAGATGATAATGATGTTTTGTCTTCAAAGGTGTATAAAAATACGGAAGATTTTGCTCCAAGTGAAGATCTTGAAGACGATGCCCGTAAAGATAAGGATGAGACACTGCTTAAGGGGGATAAGAACCTAGATAAATCTGTAAATGAATACATCATGAAACATATGAATAAAGCTATTGAAATCGGTGATGATTTTTATGGTGATAAAAACCTAAAAAAGAGCGATATAGATGATAATAAAAAAGACATAGATAAGCTATTACATGATGTAAATATGTGTATATCTAAAGTTATGAATTCATCTATAGATAAAAAGAGTGGTAAGAGTTTGCGTGATGTTAATCATTTCATCGGCGAATTAGATTCGATGAGGGGTAGAGACATTGCGAAAATTTTTAATGAAGAGGTTAATCGTATTATAGATACAGCGATAAAAGCTATAGAGCTGTATAAGGCTCTAGACTCTAGGAAGGTATATATTGATGGTAAGAAATCTTTTATGGATGGCGTTGTTAATATAAGAGAGTCGGGTTTTTTATCAAAAGATCATAGTCATAAAGATGATGTGGACTTATCTCATATAACAAGCATGTTTTATGTTAATAATGGTGTTGTGGATTTTGATTATGCTTTGTTTGCTCAGTTTACTAGGCGTCCTGGATATATTAAACAAGATTATTTGTATACAGATAAAGGAAGGGGGGATTATAAGAATGTTTTGAAGACACTAAGAGAAAATATTGGGAAAGGTTCAGTATCTCTAACCGATAGCCAAATTATGATATGTATAGAAGATCTTCATAGTAATGGGTTAATTCAGCAAAAGGGTTTAAATCGCGAAACAATCAGGACAATGAAAGAGCTAGCAATTCTTTTATTTATGATCGAACCTGCTCGTAATCCAGGTCATTGGGTTTCGCTTTATATGGCTTCAAAAATGATTAAACAAAATAATATGTCGATTGAAGATGCTTTTGCTTCAAGCATTACACCAAATGATGACAATTCAGGTGGTTTGGTTTCTATGTCTATGGAAAAGGCTATTATAGCTAGTAAAACAATAGATATATATCTTCGAGATGCTGATCAAATAGATGGATCAGGGTTAGGCTTGACGGAAGATCAGTGGGGTGAATACATGCCTACTGAAAATGTACCTGCTGAGAACACAGCCAAGGATAAAAAACAGAAGAAATCTTCTAATTGGAGATACGCCATAAAAATGATAAATCGTGATGTTGATCTTTTTATGAATTGGATTAAACCTAATATGAATGATATTGAGGATAATTATAAGTTAGTTAAGAAATCATCGATAGAAAATAAGGATCATCTTCTTTCCGCAGTTGAGGCTTATCTGTTAGAAAATGTTTCAGATATGGTTAGAGGGGAACTTCCTTCCAAATAAGGTGGCGACCCTTTGCCCCACGTCGTGCTGGCCGCTGGAAGGCCTGCGCGATGCTGCGGTGTGCGGCCACATCCCCCAAGAGCGTGCTGGCCGCTATACTGCTGGGGCACGCGAGCGCACGTGATGTTGCTTGCCCCGTAGCGCGCTGTGCTACACCCAGCAAAAAAGCAGCCCCGGAGGGCTGCCTCGCTATCTTCTGGCCTGCCGCGCCGCGCTAGCGACCGCAGCTGTTGTGCATCAGCGCGCAGCGGTCGAACAGCAGCTTGGCCACGGTATCGATCAAGCGGCGGGGCACATCTAGCTGCCAGCCCCACACATCCGGCCACACCAGGCCCCGGCGCAGCTGCGGCTGCAGCACGGTCCAGTTGGCCATTAGCCCGAAGTTCCAGGCCACCAGCGCCACTGCCAGCCCCAGCAGCACCCGCCAGTCCACGCGGCGGGCGGCCCAGTCGATGCCCATAGCCAGCCCCACGATAAAGATCGGCGAGCACTCGATCAGGCGGCGGAACCCGAACGAGCCGGTGAGGTGCCAAGTGGTGCCGAAGGCCCCATTGAGGTAGACCTGCACCAAAAAGGCTAGGAGCAGCAGCCCGGCCAGCAGCCGCTCGCCGCGCCGCCACAGCAGGGCCAGGCCCAGCAGCGCCAGCGGCAGCACGGGTGCCCACACGAAGGCCCCGTGCGCGAAGGGCGGGAAGCCCACGGCGGGGTCGTCGGCCACCTTGCACCACGGGCTGGGCGCGGGGTTGTAGTCGATCAGCGTATCGATCATGTGCGGGCTGCACAGGTTGAACTTGCCGCCCACCTCGCTGGCGGGCTTCGGCTCGCCGTTCAGCACAGTGTACGTGGCTAGCTGAGGCAGTAGCGCCACCACCACCAGCGCTAGGAACAGCGCGTGGCGCGCCAGCAGGCCCAGCGCCTGCGGCCAGGCCCTCGCCCGCAGCAGCGCGGCGTAGGCCACCAGCGCCTCGATCGCGGGCAGCAGCATGAACAGGCCCAGCTGCTCGCGGGTCATGGTCATCAGGCCGCCCAGCAGGCCCAGCGCTGCCCATGCCTTCCAGCCGCGCCGACCGCGTGTGGTCAGCCACACGTACATGAACAGTGACACCAGGAAGAATCCGTTGGCGTGCGAGAAGGCCATCTGCACGAACATGTAGAACACCAGCGGCGTGGCCAGCCAGATGCTGGCCGTGGCCAGGGCGCTGGCGAACTGCGAGGCGTAGCGCCGCGCCATGTGGTAGCAGAGGATGAGGCCCGCGCCCGCGTAGATGGCCGAGCCGTAGCACACCGCCACGATATAGGGCTTCGAGAAGCCATCGGCGGGGATCTTCGCGCCCAGCGCGTTGGCCATGTGCACCAGCAGATCGGCCAGCAGAAAAAATGGTGCCCACAGGATGGCCGAGCCAACCGGCGCGATGTTGCCCACCAGCCCGGTCTGCGGGCGGATGCGGCTCTCGCTCAGCAGGTTCTCGATCCCCGACTGCGGGTTCATCTTGGCCAGCGCGGCGTAGTCGTTGGCGAAGTTCATGTCGCCGTCGAAGCGCAGCGAGGTGAGGTAGGCGTAGTACTGGGCCTCGTCGGTGGCGGCGATGCGCGGGTTGCTCACCACCAGTAGCGGCAGGAACAGGATGAGCAGCGTCAGCACGCCCCGATCGAACCAGGGGAAGCGCCGCGCCCAGCCGCTGCGGCGGCCTGCGGGTTGTTGCTGTGCCATGGTGCCTCTCGCTACCCGCGCTTGCGCCCGACGACCATGAGCATGGAGCGGGTGCTGGGGAAGGCGCTGGTCAGCAGCCAGATCGCGGCCTTGGTGGCCACGCGGTGCGGGGCCTTGAGCAGGCGGCCCGCCTCGATGCCCACGCGCTCCCAGGCGTCGCCGTAGCGCGACACCGCCACATCCATCCCGGCCTGCTCCACCAGCCAGCGCAGCTCCTGCATGGTGTAGAGGCGGCTGTGGTTGTAGTAGCGCTGCGAGCCTTTTAGGCGCATGGCGCGGGTGAACTCGCCAAACGACTCGAAGGGCCGGGCCAGCACCACATCGAACAGCGTCTTCAGGCGGCTCTTGAGGTAGAACTGGTTGGGTGTGGAGAGCACGAATAGCCCGCCGGGGCGCAGCACGCGGGCGATCTCGGCCAGCGCGGGCAGGGGCGAGCTGCTCAGGTGCTCGATCACCTCGGAGAGCACCACGGCGTCGAAACTGCCATCGGCGAAGGGCAGCGGGCTCTCGTCGATGTTGCAGAAGTGCACCTCCACGCCCAGCGACTTCCACAGCTCGGCGCGCTGCTCGGGGAACAGGTCGATGCCCGTGACCTGGTAGCCCGCCCGCCGCAGGATGCTGGTGAACTGCCCTGGCGTGGTGCCGATCTCCAGCACGTGGGCCGGGGCGGGCGGCAGCGCGCGCAGCAGGTCGACGAAGCGGTGGCGGTGCAGCCGGAAGTAGGCCGGTTTATCGTTGGGGGTGAGCGTCTTGCCATACTCATTGACAACAGTTACTGGGTTCATCATATATCTCTATCTATCTGTTTAGAAGCGAGGTTATCTGCTATTTTGCGGCCTGCGCCACCTGCTGGGCCAGGGCCACGATCCGCTCGGCGCGGCGGGCGTAGGTGTGGTCGGCCACCGCCGCGCGGCCAGCGGCCTCGCGCTCGGGGCGGGCCGGGTCGGTCAGCGCCTCGGCCAGGGCCTCGGCCATCGCGGTGCTATCGCCACGGCGGAAGTAGTAGCCGACGGCGGGCGGCAGGATCTCCTCCAGGGCAGGGATATCGGGCAGAGCCACGGCGCGGCCAGCCGCCAGGTACTCGAACAGCTTCAGCGGCGAGGCCGTCACATCGGTGACGGTGTCGGGGATGATCAGCACGTCGGCGGCGCGCAGGTAGGCGGCCACCACATCCTGGGGCTGCTGCCCGGCCCAGATGATCGCGTCATCCAGCAGCAGATCGGCCTGCTGGCGCTGCAGCGTGGCCACCTCGGCGTCGCGCCCGCCCACCAGGGCTAGCGTCGCACCCGGCAGCTGCTCGCGCAGGGCGGCCAGGGCGATCAGCAGCTTGTCCAGGCTGCGGTACGAAAAGGTCATGCCGGCGTAGACGATCAGCGGGGCGGCCTCGCTGATGCCTAGCTCGCGGCGGGCGGCGGCCCGGCTGCCGGGGGTGATGGCCTCGTCGTCGAAGGCATCGGGGATGACGGCCACCTCGGCGGGGTTGCGCCAGCCGATGCGGGCCAGCAGCCTGCGGAAGTCCTCGGTGAGCGAGGCCACCGCCGCGCTGCGGGTCAGCGCCACGCGGTCCACTAGGTGCAGCAGCGGCTGGGCCACGCGCTCCTTTGCGCGCGAGGGGTTCCAGCTCTCCAGGTCGTGGGCCTCGTAGATCACGGGGATGCCCAGCAGTGGGCCCCACACCCCGGCCCACCATGCCGCGCCGATCACCTCGCGGATGTAGACCACATCCACCGGGCTGCCGCGCCGCCGCTCCTGGGCCACCACCGCCGCTGTCATGGCCGCGAACAGCGAGCGCTCGGCGTAGTACCACAGGGTCGAGCGCCGCAGCCGCGAGAGCTTGCCGATGGCCGGGCGCAGCAGGTGGTGCGCGCCCAGCGCGGTGAAGCGGCTCGGCTCGCCCAGCCAGCGCGGGATGAGCGCCAGCGTGTCGGGCGCGATGCGCCGCAGCTCGCGCAGAGTGGTGTGGGTCTGGATGGCGTTGGCCGATCGTAGCAGGAGACTGGTCGGGTAGGCGATATAGGCAAGGCGCATAGCTTTCGCGAACTCATTTCCGTGGCGTCTGCGCGGGCGGCGTGGCGGCGCGCAGCGGCTGCTTCACCAGTGTTGAACCTGCGTATTGTACCGCATCTTGGCTGCGCCATTGCGGTGTGGCGCAGCGACGCCTGGGGCCGAGGCTCCCCAGGCGTTGGTGCTGCGGTCTGTGGCTGGTCTGAGCCTATTTTTTTGCTGTGACCGGTGTGAAGGTCTTGTAGACACTGTAGCCCGAAGTGAGGGTCACAGGATCAGAGATCAGCGTTTTGGTGGATGGGTTGCCCGCGCCATCCAGGAACTTGACATAGACATAGTAGGTGCCCGCATAGTCGGTGAGGCTGGTGCCGCCCTGGCCGCTAGCGAGACTGAAGTCGACGCTGAAGCTCGCGCCTGGGCTTGCCACCTGGATGGGCGTCCAGCGCAGCGGCGAGCTGTCGGTGTTGGTCTCTTCCTCGGTGTACTGCGTCTTGCTGGCGGCCACCCACACGCCCCAGAACGGCTTGTTGGTGATGCTCTGGTAGATCGCGTCGCTCACATCCACGCCGCTGAAGCTAAGAGTCTGATTGATCGCGTTCTCGCCGCTGAGCGTCAAGCTGCCCGCCGTATAGGCTGGCCCACCAGCATTGAGCTGCTCGTCTATTGTGCGCGGGTCGTAGTAGTAGCTGATGTCGACGTTGCTGCTGTTGGCCAGCGCATCGGTGATCGTCACCACGCTGCTCTGCCGCCCCAGGATGAGCGGGTCGACAATCTGTAGGCGCTGCACCGCGGTGGTGGATGCTGGCCAGCTTTCCTGGGCGTTGCTGCCAATGCGGAAGGTGCTGAGCCCTGCGCAGTCGCCAGCGTTGTTGATCGCCACCTTCACCGTGGTCTCACGGGTGAATTGGCTGTCGCCGTTCATCGCGCCCTGCTGGAACCGCGAGGTCAGCTGATCGAGGTGTGGGTTGATCACGTTTACCGTGGCCTGGATAGCCCCGTCGTAGATGATGTGATCGCTCTTGGCGCTCGCCTCTGTCATCGTGTCATTTTTTACCTGGGTGAACAGCGTGAAGGTGCGGCATGTGCTAGCGGCACTGCTGGGCAGCGATACGGTGAGCGGGTTGGCGAAGGTCTGCCAGCCGTTCGAGTCGCTGCTGGAGTCGGTAGGTGCGGCATCCCACTTCCAGCGCACCTGGGTCGGGTCGCCGGTGACATTGCTGAACGAGACCGACAGGCTGGTGTTCTTGGTCGAAGCCGCGTCGTTCTCGATCACAGGGTCGGCGCTGATCCCAGCGGCGGAGCCGAAGTTCAGCCGATTGTAGACGATCTCGCCATCATCCTGGCTGCGGTGCTCCTGCTGGAATGCGAGGTGGGCGAACCGTGTGCCGCTCGCAGTTGATGTGAGCGCGGTGCGGGTGTCCCAGTCGCCGCTGGTGATGTTTTGCGATGTCCAGGATGCCTCGTTTGGCAGCTTCGAGACCATCACAATCCGGCGGTTGCTGCCATTGTAGAAGGTCGAGTAGCTGACGTAGATCGCGCCGGTCGCATCGGCGGTGATCGCGGGCGCGTAGCCTGCGTTGCCCGCTGTCTGCGCGATCTGGGTGATGTCGGTCCAGCCTGCGCCAGGCGCGCGTCGCGCGTGCATGATCGCCCAGTCGGTGCCTAGGCTCTTGCGCCAGGCTATGTGCAGCACGCCAGTGCCATCGGTGGTGATCACCGGGTCTTGATCGGCCAGCGTGCTGCCGTCGTTGGTCAGCTTGCCCACGGTGAACCCCGAGCCGTTCCAGTCGGCGTATTTGATCTCGCCCTTGTCGTCGCCGCCGCTGCGCATGTACCACACAATGTGGGGTACGTTGCTCTGATCCACGGTGACATCAGGCCAGAACATGTTGCCAGTCTCTTTAAAGACAATGCCGCCGACGCTGCCACCG
The DNA here is from genome assembly GCA_009268125.1 of Chloroflexia bacterium SDU3-3. Lineage (NCBI taxonomy): Bacteria > Bacillati > Chloroflexota > Chloroflexia > Chloroflexia bacterium SDU3-3. Next base: position 25,539 of record WBOU01000014.1, read on the forward strand.
CTCCATCCTGTGCCGTTGTTGTCGGAGAAGCGGAAGGAGACGGCGGTGCCGTCTGCATCGCGCCATACCACCCAAATCGTGCCGTTTGGCGCGACGGCCATGCGCACCGGGTTGGGGTAGTTGTCGCTGGCCACGGTTTTGTCCGAGGACCAGCTGCCGTTGAGCGGCTTGTTTTTGTAGTAGATGGTGTTGCTGTTGGCATAGACCATGTGGGTGGTGCCATCCGACCCCACAGCCACATCGGCAAACTGCACTTTGGGGTTGTCGGCGCTGCCGATATCGATCTTGCCGCCGAAGTTGCCACCCACGGTGGCCTCGCTCACCTGGTATTTTTGGTCGTTGCGCTCGCCCCAGACCACTCCCAGGTGCCCATTTCCGGTGGCGATCTCGGGGGCCTCGGACATGTCGCTGGAGTTAGAGAGGTTCTGCGAGACCTCGATCGCACCAGCCGCGCGGGTGAGCGCGGCGCGGCTCTGGATCGGGATGCTGACCAGTGTGCCAAGCAGCAGCAGCGACAGGGCGAGTCGGCGGTGCTGGAGAAGATGCGAAGAAAGGGTGCGCACAGATTACCTCCCTGTCACCAGTATGTTTGCGAAGTAGGCACCGCTCTCGGTGCGTGTGGCGAGGCCAGCGCGCCCAGCGGCGAGCGTGGTGTCGCTGGTGGTGCCTAGCGTCACGCCGTCGACAAGGGCGGTGAGGGTGCTACCTTGGGTGGAAAGCGTGATGGTATGCCATGTATCTTGGCTGAGCGGTGGCCCCTCGAATCGGGCCAGAGCGGTTGCTTTTTCGTCGATGACCTTCTCGATGATGTAGGTGCTGGTAGCGCTGTCTTTTTCGGGGGTGATGGCGCGCAGCCGATAGTAGCTGTGGTCCGCGTAGCGCGCGATCACGCCTACCTCGCGGGTCTGGTGCGGCATGGCGCTGGCGGTGACGCTGACATCGGCCCAGGCCGGGTCGCCGGTGACAAGGCCGGTCGGGTCGCCGGTGTCGTCCATCCCATCCAGCCCCAGCTGCACCAGGTTGCCCTCGCGGATCTGCCAGAGCGCCGTGCCGTTGGGGTTCTTCGGGCCTACGATCTCCCACCCGTCGAGCGAGGAGAGCTGGCTGAAGTTGGCCGTGAGCAGGGTGCGCTCGTTGGCACGCGGCGCGGCAGCGGGGGCCTGCTGGCTGGGTGCGTAGGGCTGGCCAGCGGCGGGCGTGATCGCGTGGCCGTCGGCCCCCACGAGGATGCCGAGCTGGCCTGCGGCCATCTTCAGGTTGCCGTTGGCCTCTTCGTAGAGGCCCTTGTTGGCCAGTTCGACCGCCGAGTCGCGGAGCTTCTGGGCGACGGTGGTATCTTTACCCTGGTTTTTTGCGGCGGCCAGCGCTGAATCAACATTGGCCAGGAGCGATGGGTCGAGCGCGGTTCCTTGGTTAGGTCGTTCATCCGCCACCGAGCCGCTCTGGCTTTGTGCGACAGGGGCGGATGCGCAGCTGCTTAGGGCGATGCTGCTGGCGATAAGAATGCCTACTGCGATGCTTGGTTGCCATAACCTTGCCATTCCAACCTCCGCTCTATCCATGATGGAATCTATCATAATCGATTTAGCGATCGAGGTATAGCATAGCACATATCTTTTTACATACTCTTTACTAAATAGCAGCAAACAGCGGCCAATTTTGCTGCTTTGGCGAGGTATTGGGCATCTGGATGCGGGGCTGGGAGTGAGGTGAATGGTCGTAGGTGCTGTATTTCTAGGACTTTGGAACTATTCTGGTGGGTGGGCTTTGGCCCAAAGCTCCTTGGCAGTGGGATGCTATGGGGCACCCCACCGCCAAAAAAAGCCGCAGGGGGCACAAGCTGTGCCCCCTGCATGCCGTGGGATGGCTATTTGCTGATGCTGGGCAGGAAGTTTTTGGGGATCTGGTAGCCAGTGTCAAGCGTAACTGGCTCGGATATCAGCGTTTTGCTTGAAGGGTTCCCTGCCCCGTCGAGGAATTTTATATAGACATAATATGTACCCTCGTAGTGCGTAAGATCTCCCCCATCCTGCCCGGTTGCTAGGCTCAGATCGAGGTCGAAGCTGGCGGAGGGCTGTGGCACCGCGATAGCAGCCCACTGCAGCGGGCTATCTTGGCTATTGATCTGATCCTCGCTATAGAGCTGCGGGCTGACCGTGGCCCAGACACCCCAAAAGGGCTTGCCGGTAGCCGCTTGGTAGATCGTATCGAGCACATCCACATTGTGAAACTGCAGGTGTTGGATGATATTGTTGCTGCCGTCGATGCTGAGGCTGCCTGACCGGTACTGCGGCGCGCCAGCGCCTTCGCTGTCGTTAGGGCTACGAGGATCATAGGTGAAGCTCATGGTCTGGCTGATAGTGTTCTGCAGCGAATCTCTTATCTGGATGGGGATCTGCTGCTGCCCAAGTGTAGTGAGGTCGACTAAGGCGGTGCGCGCCACCGCAGCGGCATCTGCTGGCCAGCTTTCCTGCCTGCCGCCGATGCTGAAGCTCTGCAGTGCCGAGCAGTCGCCGCTGTCGCTGATCTGCACATTGATCACCGACTCACGCGTGAAAGCGCTATCGCCGCCCTGTGCGCCTTGCACATAGCGGGCCAGCCCAGCCGACCCATGGGGGTTGGCGAGCGTGGCGCTGGCCTGCACCGCACCGTCGTAGGTGATGCTGGCGCTGGCCACGCTCGTATCGATGGCGTCGCTATTGCGCACCTGGGCATACAGCGCCAGCGTGCTGCAGCTGGCGGCACTGCTGGGCAGCGCGATGCTGAGCGGGCTGGTGTAGGGCTGCCAGCCGCCCGAGTCGCTGCTGGTGTCGCTGGGGGCCGCGCCCCATTTCCAGCGCACCTGGGTGGGGTTGCCAGCCAGATTGGCGAAGCTCACGCTCACGCTGGGGGCGCTGGTGCTGCCCGCGCCGAACACCGGGTCGGCGTTGATCGCCTGCGGGAGGGGGCCAAAATGGTAGCGGGCGTAGACGATCTCATCTTCGTCATTGGCCCCGATGATGCCCTGCTGATAGGCGATATGGGCTTTCAGGTTGCCCTGCGCCGTGCCTACGATGACCGGGCGGTAGTCGCGCCGCCCGCTAGAGATCGCCTGGCTTACCCAGACGCTCTGGGCTGGCAGTTTGCTCAGCAGGATAATACGGCGCTCGTTGCCAGTGATCGGCTTGGAGTACCCCGCGTAGAGCGACCCAGCTTCATCTAGGCCGATGCTGGGCGAATACTGCATGTCGCCGTTCATTATCTCCAGCGGGGTGTAGTTTTCCCAGCCTGCGTCGGGCCTGCGCGAGGCGTAGAACACCGCCCACTGCTGCGGCGACTCGCTGAGCCTTCTGCGGAACACCACATGCTGCACGTTGTCTTTGTCGATAGCGATCGTGGGGTCTTGATCAAAGAGCTTATTGTTGTTTGTCGTGATCTTGCTGGTCTGGAACGATGATCCATTCCAGTCGGCCACGAAGATGTCGCCTTTCTGGCTATTAGCCTCGATCACATACCAGACGACGTGGGGGATGCCGTCGCTTCCGATCGCTATATCAATGCCGATCATGTTGGCGGGATATTTGGCCACCACGCCATCGGCGCTGCCGCTGCTCCACGATGCCCCGTGGGTGTCGGAGTACCTGAAGCCGATACGGTGCCCGCTGGTCTCGCGCCAGATGATCCAGATCCGGCCATTGGGGGCCACCGCGATGCGCGATGGGTTGGGATAATCGTCGCTTCCAACCCTCACTGCGCCCTGCCAGCCTGCTCCGGCGGGTTTGTACTGATAGTAGATGTTATTATCGGTAGTGTAGGTGAGGTGGAGGTTGCCTGCAGCGTCGGCGGCGATATCGGGCGTCTGGGTCTTGGTGTTGCTGCCGGTCTTGGTGCTGCTGTCGCGGGCGGGCGGGGTATCGGGCGAGCCGATGGCGGTGCTGATCTTCTGGTCTTCGCGCTCGCCCCAGGTGATGCCGATGGTGTTGCCCGCATAGGTGATGGCGGGCGATTCTGACTGGTCGCCAGAGTTGGAGATAATCAGCGAGGTCTCAAGCTTGCTGTCGGCGGTGGCGGTGTGGGCTGCGGCGGGCAGAAAGCACGCGAGGGCGGTGGCGATGATGAGCTGCCGCCCAGCGTGGGCGCGGCGTGGCAATGGTCGCTTCATAGGGATCCTATGTGTTGGTATGGTGGCATACAGCATCCATGCTGCCATGTGGATATTTAGTGCAATACGTGCCGTTTTAAGAATGAATATCGACCGTTATGTGCAGTTGAAAAAGGTATATTGATGACATAGGGCGCTATGCTCTTTTAAATCATAGCCCATGCGGTAAAAATATAGCACAAATATCTAAAAGAGCAAGCCACACAAAAGGGTGATTATTATATTGCCCAACAAAAAAGAAATGGCGCTCCAAGGATTTCCCTTGGAGCGCCGTACTATCCAGTTATGGATGGATGCTACTTCGAGATGTTCGGCAGCGAAGTCTCAAGCAGCGCGGTGTTGGTGATCGTGAGCGGCTCGGAGACCAGGGTCTCCGCCGAGGGATTACCAGCGCCATCCAGGAACTTGACATAGATGTAGTTAGGGTTAGGGCCTGCGAGGTCGGCGATCGATCGGCCACTTGCGAGGCTATACTCGACGCTGAATGTCGCGCCGGGGTTGGGCACCCGCACCACTGTCCACTGCATGTCGCTGGCGTTGATCGCCGTGTCGGTGCTGTGGTATACCTTGCTTGAGGCCACCCACACGCCCCAGAACGGCTTGCCCGTCGCGCTGCTGTAGAGCGTATCGGTCACATCCACGCCGCTGAAGTTCAGCCGCTGGAGGATGCCATCGCCGCTAGGCAGGGCCAGGGTACCGAGCGAGCGGACCGCCGGGGCGGTCTTGTCGTAGTAGTAGCTGGGCGTGTTGCTCAAGTTGTTACCTTGGTTGTCAGTAACCACGATAGGCACGCTCTTCTGGCCCTCGGCGGTGGTGTCGACATTGACCGTGGTGGTGGCCTGCGTCGCTCCGGTGGTCCAGTTAGTTGCGGCGTTGCCGTTCACCGAGTAGCTCTTCAGCCCCGCGCAGTCGCCCACATCCTCGATCCGCACCGCGATGTTGTTCGAGCGCGTGAAGCCCGTATCGCCCGATGTCGCACCCAGGTTGTAGGTGGATGTGCCATAGGCCATATTGGGGTTCACGGCGGCGGCGCGGGCCTGCACCGCGTTATCGTACTTGATCGCATCGACGCCGGGCGTGCTGTCGGTCGAGGCATCGCTCTTGGCCTGCGCATACAGGATCAGATCGGTGCAGGTGCTCGCGTTCGACGGCAGCGAGACGGTCATCGTGCTGTTGTAGGCCACCCAGCCACCCGAGTCGGTGCTGGCGTCGGTGGGGGCGCTGCCCCACTTCCAGCGCACCTGGGTCGGGTTGCCGGTCACGTTCTGGAAGGTAACGATCACGCTGTTCGAGTTGGTGATCTCCGCGCCGTTGTTGATGGTGATATCGGCGTTGACCGGAGGGATCGGCGTGGCCGTGGGGGTTGCGCTACCGAAGCTGTAGCGCAGATAGCGGATCTCGGCCTCGTCGGCCTTATCTTCCTTCTGGTAGGCGATATGGGCCTCGATGCCGGTATCGGTGGTACCCACGATCGCGGGCCGGTAGTCCCACCGGCTATCCGAGACCGCCTGGTTCGACCAGTTTGCGCTGTTCGAGGGCTTGGAGAGCAGTGCGATATGGCGTCGGCTGCTGCTGGTTGGGTCGGAGTAGCCGACGTAGATCGAGCCGTTTTTGTCGGTGCCGATGCCCGGCGAATACTTGGCGTCGCCGTTGGTGGTGGCCAACGTGGTGAAGTCGGACCAGCCGCTGCCGGTGTTGCGGCGGGCGTACATGATCGCCCACTTTGTGCCGGTGTCGTTCAGCTGCTTGCGCCAGCTTAGGTGCTGAACGTTGTTGCCATCCACCGCGATCACGGGGTCGGCATCATACAGCGTGGAGCCGTCGCTGGTGACGCGGCCGGTGGTGAAGCCCGAGCCGTTCCAGTCGCCGTAGCGGATCTCGCCTTTGTAGCTGCCGCTGGAGCGCACATACCACACGGCGTGGGGGATGTTGTCGCTGCCCACGGCGATATCAAACATATACATGTTGCCGCTATCGCTGGCGATCGTGCTGCCCGACCAGTTGCTGCCCCCGTCGGTGGAGTAGCGGAAGCGGATGCGCGAGCCGTCGGTGTCGCGCCAGATCACCCAGATAGTGCCGTTCGGGGCCACCGCCATGCGCACCGGGTTGGGGAAGGAGTCGCTGGCGACCTTGCGGCTGCCCGACCAGCTCCCGCCCGCCGTCTTGTTGCGATAGTAGATGGTATCGCCTGATGCGTAGGCTAGGTGTTTGGTGCCGCCGCCATCCATAGCGATATCGGCCCATTGAAACTGGGTATTCGTGCCCGACTTGAATGAGCCACTCTCGCCGAAATTCCCGTCGATATTGGCCCCGGCCACCTTCACGGTGCTGTTCTCGCGCTCGCCCCAGGTGATGGCCAGGCCGCCACCGCCGGTTGCGATCGAGGGGGCCTCGGACTGGTCGCTTGAGCTAGAGATGTTCTGACTGGCCTGCTGTGAGCCATCGGCCAGGGCGGTATGCTGAAGGGCCAGCGGCAGCGGGAGCAGCACACCAGTGATCGCCGTGGCGACGATCAGGCTGCCGTAGCGCCGCATGGTCTGTGAAGTCAAAAACCTGCGCACAAGTTACCTCCCTAGTACCTGAAGATGTGCGAACTGCGCGCCCGACATGGCCAGCGAGCTGACGCCCGCGCGCCCGGCGCTGAACGTGGCGTCGGTGGCGCTGCCCAGGGTGGTGCCATCCACCGTCGCGGTCAGCGTGTCGCCCACCACCGTCAGGCCAAGGGTGTGCCACACGCCTGCGCTCAGCTCGGCCCCGTCGAAGCTGGCGATCGGCGTGACCGCGCCATCCACCACTTTCTCAAGGATATAGTTGCCGCTGTTGGTGCCGGTGCCCAGCAGCCGGGCGCGGAAGCGGTAGTAGTTCTCGCCGTTCTGCTGGCGCGCGATCAGGCCCAGCTCTTTGGTATCGCTGCCCAGGGCCTGCACCGAGACCGTGTAGTCGGTCCAGGCGGTATCGCCGGTGACTAGGCCGGTCTGGTCGTCGCTGGTCACCACGCCGTCGATGCCGCGCTGGCGCAGGGTGCCATCGCGCACCTCCCACAGCGGCGTGCCCTCGCGGCTGGTCGGGCCGACCAGGGTCCAGGCGCTGATATCCGCATTGGAGTTGAAGGTGGGGGCGCTGAGCACCGTGTCGGTGGCGCGGGCCACCGGGGCCTGGGGCACCGCCGGGGTTGGCACGGCGGTCGGCACCGTCTCGCCGGCGGCGGTGGTGAGCACGCCCACCAGCGCGGCGGCGGTCTTCAGGTTGCCGTTGGCCTCCTCGAACAGGTTTTTGCTGGCCAGGTCCACCGCCGAGTCGCGCAGGGTCTGGGCCGCGCTGGTGTCCTCGCCGCGACTCTTGGCGGCGGCGATCGCAGTGTCCACCTGCTTGAGCAGGGTCTGGTCGAGGCTGGTGCCCTGGTTGGGCCGCTCATCGGCCACCGAGCCGCTCTGGCTGTGGGCCGTCGGGGCCGTGGCGCACGCGCTGAGGCTCGCACCCATGGCGATCGCCACGATGCTGATGCCGAGCCACTGCACTGTCTTTTTCATTCAGTCCTCCATAGAAACTGTTTCTCCAAGGTGCGCACAAAAGCACACTTGGCAGCTTCCCTTTCTTACCCATTCCTGAAATGGTGCGTGATCTCTGAACGGGCAGGTACTATACCACAGTTTGTCAAACACGCGACGCGGCGTTGATGAGTATCGTTATGTGCTTGTGCAAATTGTGCGAAAGGGCATACCACTAGCTATGACGTACAAGCCCCGCATATTGTTCCAGCAATTCGGCGGCAATTTTGGCCGATCGAAACTGCTCGGCCATGGCCGGGCCGCTGGCCGCCAGCGCTTGGTAGCGGCGCTCGTTGGTGAAGAGGATGCGCAGCGCCGAGGCGATCGCCTCGCCCGAGCGCGGCTCGACCACGAGGCCGTAGCCGTGCTCTACCATGTATTCGCTGATGCCGGTGGTGTAGGTGACGACCGAGGGGGTGGCCACGGCGGCGGCCTCGATGGCCACGCGGTTGAGCGCCTCGGAGACCGAGGGCACCACCACCGCATCCGACCCGGCGTAGTACTCGCGTACCTGCTCGTGGGGCACCAGCCCGATCTGGATGACGCGGTCGGCGACGCCCAGCTGGCTGGCCAGCTGCCCCAGGTAGGCACCGTAGTCACCGAAGCGCTCGGTGGTGCGGTTGGGGCCTGCGATCAGGAATACGGCGTTTGGCACATCGCGCAGCAGTTCGGGCGCGGCGCGCACCAAAAACTCCACGCCCTTGAAGGGGTGCAGCCGTGAGAGGCTGAGCACGATCTTGGCGTCCTCGGGCAGGCTGTGGCGGGCCAGCAGCGCCGCACGCGACTGGGCCTTGAAGATCGGCAGGGGCGCGCTGTCGGGGGCGAACTCGCCGTCGGTGATATTGTAGGGGATGGCTTTGGCCTTCTCGGGCGGGCAGCCCAGCGCGATGGCCTGGCGCTGGATCTTGCGTGAGTCGGCGCGGGCCAGTGCGGCCTTCTGCCACACCAGCTTGAGCAGCGCCCGCACGCGCGGGAAGCGGGCGTAGCCGTAGTCGAACTCCGGCTCGGCCATCACATCGGCCCCTGGCAGTGTGACGGCAAAGGGCGGGTGCAGACTCTCGGGCAGCAGCGCGGCGGCGGCGGCCACAGGGTAGGCCGTCTCCACATGGGCGAAGTCGTAGCGGCGGGTCTCCAGAAACTGCCGGTACATGTGGATCATGCTGGGCATGTAGGGGTAGTGGGCCAGCGGCGCGGCCAGCCGATTCACGCCCTTCTCGAACTTGGCCACGCCCAGCGGCTGGCGGTATACGGGGATGCCGTCGATGATCTCGTGCTCGGGGGCGCGGATGGAGGCGTCGAAGCTGAGGACGTCGACGTCGATATCGGCCTGCTGCCAGCAGTGGATGATCTCGGTGTGGATCTGGTTGCCCATCAGGTCGCGGGCGTAGCGGGGGATGACGTAGAGCAGACGTTTCACGAGCGGTGCCGCCATTCTGTTTCAGATGCCCAGGTGGCGTGGCGAGCGGGTAGATCGGATCGGTAATTCATAGCTGTTGCGTGGCTGCTCCTGTGCAGCGGTTTTGGCCACATCTGGTGCCATAGGTGTTTGATGATGCTTTGTAGGCCCATAGTAGCATTGTTTCCTGAAACCGTCATATCCTGATACAAATGCACTATCCTAGGTAGTAGGTTAGGCATGAATTATGAGCATATCCTCTCATTCATTTATTAGCTAGATCGCCCGGATCAGCGGCGCTTTGTTGGCGGGCTCATCTGCGCTGCGCTGCGATCACCTGCTGGTACAGCTCGACGGTGCGCGCCGCCAGCGCCGCCGGGTCGTAGCGCTCGGCCAGGGTCTTCTGCCCGCCCGCCACCAGCCTGGCCCGTAGGTCGGGCTGCTCGATCACAGCGATGATCGCCTGCCCGAGCGCCGCATAGTCGTCGTAGGGCACCAGCAGGCCGTTCTCGCCATGCTGGATGATCTCGTTCACCACCGGGATGTCGGTGCTGATCACGGGCGTATCGGCGGCCATGCCCTCCAGCAGCGGCAGGCCGAAGCCCTCGTAGCGCGAGGGGAAGGGCAGCACGTCGCTCTGACGCAGCAGCGCCAGCTTCTGCTCCTCGCTGATCGTGCCCAGGAAGTGTAGGTTGGCGGCCACCCCGCGCTGTTCGGCCATCTGCTGCAGCGTGGCGCGCTGCTCGGGGTTGTGGGTGACGAACACGAACGAGGCCTGGGGGAAGCGCGCCACCACGGCGGGCATGGCGTCCACCACCATGTCGTAGCATTTGCGCGTGGTCAGCTGGCCGATATAGGGGATGATCGGGCGGGTGAACTCGTGCTCCAGCGGCGGCACCTCGCTGCGCATATAGCCCATGTCGAGCCACAGCGGCACCACCGGCAGGATGTTGTCGAAGCCCATAGCCTGCATGGTCTCGGCCTCGTGCTGCGAGCAGGGCAGGAACATGTCGGCCTGGCGCATGGGCGCGTGGATGCCGTAGTTGCGCAGCAGCTCGCGCGCGTCGCGCGGGGTGGCCGCGATCCGCCGCGCCAGCTGGCCTATGGTGTAGATCAGTCGGTCGGGGTGGGGCGTCACCTCATAGGGGCGCTCGCGGTCATCCACCAGCCAGCGGTCGTGAAAGGGGCCGAGCCATGTCCACACCACCGGCACGCCGTGCGAGCGCAGCCAGCGCACCGCCTGGTAGGCCAGCACGTTGCGCGGGTGCATGATGTGCACCATATCCAGCCGCCCTGGGATGAAGCGCAGTGCGGCGAGCAGCTCGTTGGATGGGAAGAACTGCGGCTTGACGCGCATCACGTGGATGCCGTCGATGGTCTCCTCGCGCGCGCTCAGGCCCAGGTGGGCCTGCTGCGGCTGGTGGTAGGCGATCGCGTGCACATCGTGCCCGGCGGCCACCAGTGCCTGGCCCAGCGTGCGCTCGGGCCAGTTGCGGAACACCTGGGTGACGCCGCCAAGCCCAATGATCAGAATGCGCATGGTCTCTCTTTCCGTTGTGTGCGTCGCTACGCCTCCAGCGCGGCGCGGTAGGCCTCCTCGACGCGGCTGGCCACGGCCCCCCAGCTGAACTGCGCGGCCCACGCGGGCGCGGCCTGGCGCATGGCATCCAGCCGCGCCCGGTCGGCCAGCAGCCCGGCCACGGCGGCGGCCAGGGCCTCGGGGTTCTGCGGCGGCACCAGCAGGCCGGTGCGGCCCTCGTCCACCACCTCGGGGAAGCCGCCGAAGCGGGCGGCCACCACCGGCAGCCCGCAGGCCTGGGCCTCGACGGGGCCGATGCCGAAGGTCTCGCTGGCGAAGCTGGTGGCCAGCAGCAGATCGACCGAGGAGTAGTAGCGCGGCAGCTCCTCGCGCGGCACTGCGCCCAGGAAGTGCACGCGCCCCGCCAGCCCCAGCTCGGCGGCCAGCGCCTCTAGGCGCGGTCGGTCCACGCCGTCGCCTGCGATCAGTAGGGCCGCGCCGGGCAGCAGCGCCAGGGCGCGGATGGCGTACTCTACGCCCTTCCAGGGCTGGAGCCGCCCGACGAACAGCAGCAGCGGCGCGTCAGCGGGCAGGCCAGCCGGGCGCAGCGCCGGGTCGGGCGCGGCGCTGCGGAACAGCCGGGTGTCGATGCCGTTGAACACCACCGTAGGCGTGAAGCCGTAGCGCGCCGCCACCGTGCGGGCGTTGAAGGCGCTGCACGAGACCGCGCCATCCACCCGCGTGGCCAGGGCCCGGTCGCCACGGTAGAAGTCCTCGCCGTGGCAGCCCAGGATGACCTTCGGCCCGCCCAGCCGCCGCGCCAGCAGCGCCGGGCCGATGTCGTAGGGCTTCTGGATGTGCACGATGTCGTAGCCGCCGCGCACCAGGGCGGGCAGCGCAGGCACGGCCATGGTCAGCCGCTCCAGCAGCTTGGCCTCGGCGTAGGCGCGGCGCAGCGGCGGGATGGCCTGCCAGAAGGCGCGCGGCACGCACGGGAAGGTCAGCACATCCACCCCGGGCGCGGCCTCGCGCACTGCGCCCACGCCGCCGAAGATCGTTACGCGGTGCGCGCGGCTGGCTAGCTCGCGGGCCAGATCCCACACGAAGCTCTCGACGCCGCCGATCTTGGTGGTGGTGGTCAGGTTATAGAGCGCGATGTTCATGGGTTGCTATCTCTAGATCAGGCGGAGAATCCACTTCTTGGCGGGCAGCTTCATCTTGGCAAGCTGCGCGCGGTCCTCTGGCTCTAGCCCGCCCAGCAGCCGCAGCCCGCCCAGCAGCACCGCGCCGCCCACGGCGGCCAGCCCCAGCAGCGCGGGCAGCATGGCCAGCCGCTGCACCGCCGATGGCTCGGTGGGCAGCGTGGGCAGCAGGTTGGCCAGCAGCCACACCGCCGCCGCCATGGCCGCGCTGGCCCCAGCCACCCGCAGCGTGAAGCGCCACGGCCAGCGCAGCCCCAGCAGCTGCGCCCCGCGCGCCGTCACCCACGCGCCCGCCGCCAGCCGCGCCAGCCCGAAGGCCAGCGAGGCCCCCACGATGCCGAACTGCGGCGTCAGCACGATCACCAGCGGCACCACCAGCAGGGTCAGGCAGCGGGCGATCACGATCTCGCGCAGCCGCTCATAGACGATCAGCGCGTTGTGGGCGGTGGTCAGCAGCGATTCAAGGAATAGGCATGGCACCAGCACCCACACCAGCGCGGCGGCGGGCGCGTACTCGGGGCGCAGCAGCAGCGTGAAGATGTGCGGCGCGAGCACCATCAGGCCCACGCCGCCGGGGATGAGCAGCAGCGCCTGCAGTCGGATGAGCGAGCGGTACGCGCCATTGACTGTGCCACCCGTCCCAGCGCGCACGTGGGTGAACAGCGGCACCTGCACGCCCACCATCGGGGTGTAGAGGTAGCCCAGCACCATCTTCACAATGCTCACCCCGGCGGTCAGCAGCGCGATGTCCAGCACGTTGCGGGCGAAGAATACCGCGAACTCGGCGCTGGCCAGGAAGTCGCTGCCGGTCATCAGCAGCGAGACCGCGCAGTAGCGCACGAAGCCCACCGGCAGCAGCGGCCCGCTGTCGGCGGGCTGGGGGCGCAGGTCGATCTCGCGCTGGTGGCGCAGCACGTGCCAGATCAGCAGCGCGGTGGCGATGCCCGGGGCCGCCACCATCACGGCCAGCAGCCCGGCGATGCGCAGATCCTGCGGCAGCAGCACCACCGCGCCGATCGTCATCAGCTGCGGCAGCAGCTTGGCCACCAGGTCGATGCTGTTCCAGGCCCGCTGCTTGAAGAAGGCGCTCAGGTAGGCCATCAGCACATCGTAGAAGATGCCGAACAGCAGCATCATCAGCACTGCCGCCAGCAGCAGCCAGCCGTGCCCGCCGATGTAGCCGATCAGCGCGGTCTGATCGCTGGTGTCGGCCCCTGGGATGGCGGCGATCTTCTGGTTCAGCCCAGCCACGAAGCTCTCGCGCTGGATGGCCAGCCCTGCGCCGATCAGGGCCAGCAGCGCGCCCTGGGCTGCCAGCACCATGTAGAGCAGCCGCCGCACTGCCTTCGGCCCGCCCGCGATCAGCGTCTCGGGGATGTACTTGGGCAGCGTGCGCCCGGTCCCCAGGTCGATGTAGGTGCCAAAGCCATTGGAGGCCGAGCGCACCACCGACAGGAATCCGTACTGCGCGGCGGTCAGCATCCAGAGCTTGACAACAGTGGCGACAACTTCGGAGAGCATGCGGAGGGGGGCGAAGATGGTGTTCCAGACCACCGCCCGCGAGACCTGCGAGGCGAGCGTGGGCGCGGGCGTGCTTGAGTCAGTCGTCATAGAAAATACGTACCCTTCTTGAAAGCGTGCCTATTCTACCATCTTTTGGCGGGCAAACTGATTTACCACCAAGACACCAGAGCGCGAAGAGAAGAAAAGATGGTAGAAAATGGCAATGGCCAGCCCTACCCACCTGGCCCATGCGGCGAAGGTGCCGCTGGTGCAAACTGGCCATATGCACGAACACTCGCAGCCTGCCGAAAGCATAGGAACGCCCAAAATTGGGGGTTCGAAGGGGGCATCGCCCCCTCGCGGGGTTGCTAGGGGCTGGCCCCTAGCCGCCGCCCGCGCAGGGCACGCACCCAGCGATCAAGAGGAACCACCAGATTTGAAACATTTTTAGGCGGGTGAATGATCCAAGGAGGCGGGTGGATACTTTGAAGTGTCGGTCTATGACTTTGAAGCGTCGGTCTATGACTTTGAAGCGTCGGTCTATGACTTTGAAGCGTCGGTCTATGACTTTGAAGCGTCGGTCTATGACTTTGAAGCGTCGGTCTCATAAAACCCAGCGGCAGACGGCCCCTTTTCCGCGTCCGACCGGGGTGCAAAACCAATCTGGTATAATGCCCCGAGCTAGCATGTCCACTGTTATTGGCAATGTCTGCCGAAGAAGGCGCACGCGCGCAGCTTGACCGACCTTGCCTGAACGAGAGCAACCGTGACACATTCTGTTGACATCGCCGCCGCGAACCCTGAGCTAGAGCGCGAGCTTGAGGCCAAAATCGACCGCTGGCTGGCGCATATGCCCTGGCGTCCCGACTTCGAGCGCTGGCGGGCAGGGCGCATCTGGCAGGAGCAGATCCAGGGCGAGCGGCTCGCCCTGATCGAGCGCTACGGCGGCACGCTGGCCGGGCAGCGCATCCTCGACCTGGGCAGCGGCATGGGCGGCACCAGCGTGGCGCTGGCGCTGGATGGCGCGCACCCGCTGGCCTACGAGTACAAGCGCGAGTACTGCGAGATAACCAAGCTGCGGGCGGCCCGCTACGATCTCGATCTGCCCGTGATCAACGGCCCCGGCGAGGCCTTGCCCTTCGCCGATGGCAGCTTCGACCTAGCGATCTGCTGGGATGTGCTGGAGCACGTGCAGGACCCCGAGCGGCTGCTGGCCGAGCTTTCGCGCGTGGTGCGGCCCGGCGGGCGCGTGCTGATCACCGCGATCAACCGCTTCGCCTGGCGCGACCCCCACTATCACATGCGCCTGCTCAACTGGCTGCCGCGCGCGCTGGCCGAGCAGATCATCATCCGCAAGGGCCGCAGCAAGGGCGGCGCGGGCTTCACCGACATGCAGCGCCTGAGCGACATGCACTACTACACCATGGGCGGCTTCCGGCGGCTGGCCGCGCGCCACGGCTTCCGCGTGGGCGACATCGGCGAGGACCGCGTGCGGCGCGGCGAGGGCACGGCGCGGGGCCGCAAGGGCCGCGCGCGCGACGTGCTGCGGCGGCTGGGCCTTGCTCTGCCTGCCTACTACCTCTACCGCGCGGCTGTGCAGGGCACCTACGAGCTTGTGATGGTTCGGGGAGCGTAGATGGCACAGCAGCAGACCTCTCGCCCGGCCTGGGCCACGGCAGCCGAGGCCCGCCCGCTGCTGGCGCTGGTGCTGGGCACCGTGCTGGCCATGGTGCTGGCCTACGCCTGGCGGCCCTCGGTGGGCATCAGCCTGGGCACCAACTACGACGCGCCCTTCTTAGAGGGCGCGCAGGTGAACGCCCGCGAGTTCCGCGCATCTGAGCCGACGGTCGACATCCCCTGGCCCGCGGGCAGCGATACGCTGGTGATCGACACCAGCGCCATGCCTGGCTACACCATGGCCACGATCACCGTCGATGGCTTCAAGCCCGCTGGCGAGTTCCAGCGCCGCCTGATGTCGCTCTACGCCAACGGCGACGAGATCAACAACTTTAATGACGATGGCGGCTCGCGCGAGTTCCGCTCGCTGCTGCCCGCCGGGGCGGTGTCGGGCGGCAGGCTGACCCTGCGGGCCATCACCATCCCCGACCGCAACACCACCAAGACCCCGCCGCTCCAGGTGCAGAAGGTCACGCTCTCCAACGCGCGCACCTACCGCTGGACCACTGGCCACACCACGCTGCTTTTCCCCAGCCTGGGCGGCGGCGACTGGCGGGTGACGCTGCGGGGCATCGTCTACCACCCTGATGGCACGCCCAGCGACGCCAAGCTCTACGCCAATGGCACGCTGGTGGCCAGCCTGCCCGACTACGCCGGGGCCAAGGAGTTTTCGGCGATCATCCCGGCCAGCGCGGTGGGCGGCGGCGACCTGACGCTCTCGATCGACGCCGCGCCCTACACCGACCCGCGCGAGCTGGGCGTGCTGGTAGAGCAGGTGCGGCTGACCCCGGTGGGGTCTGGCTCGCCGCTGCCGCCGCTGGGCGTGCTGCTGCCCATGATGGCCATCGTGCTGGGCGCGTACGGCTCGCTGCGGCGGGCGGGCATCTGGCGCTGGTGGGCGGCGGGTGCGGCTCTTGCGCTGGTCGCCGTGGGCGCGTGGGCCATGGTGGCCTTCCGCTACCCCATGGGCTTCTACCTTCAGCCGCTGGCGGCGGTGGTGCTGCTGGGCCTCGCGCTGGCCCTGCTGTTCAGCTGGGGCTGCGATAGGCTGTTTGCGCGGCTGGGCGTGCCGATCGCGCCGTGGCTGCGCGACGCGCTGGTGCTGGTCTTCCTGATCGGCTTCTGGCTGAAGGCGGGCGGCCTGGTGTTCCCCTACATGCGGGCCATCGACATCCAGTGGCACATGGCGTGGGTGCGCAAGCTGATCTCGGGCGAGGTCTCGTTCGGCCAGCTCTATAGCACCGATAGCCCGCTGAACGACCTGACCATGCCGGTGGACGAGTGGGGCGCGAGCCGCCCGGTCATCCCCTACTCGCCGTTCTTCCAGCTGTTCGCGGTGCTGTTCGCGGTCTTCCCGTGGAAGCTGGAGCATACGGCCAATGTGCTGAGCGCGGTGATCGACAACAGCCGCGTGTTCCTGATCGCCCTGATCGCCCTGAAGGCGGGCCTGAGCAGGCGCGAGGCGCTGCTGGCCGCGCTGCTCTACGCGATCACGCCCGCCACCTTCCTGCTGCACGCCTGGGGCAACATCCCCACCACCTTCGCCATGTGGCTCTCGCTGGTGGCCACAGCCATCGTTGTCACCTGCTGGGATCGGCTGCACCGCCCCTGGCCCTTCGCCGCGCTCACCCTGGTGACATTGGCCTGCCTGCTGTTCTATACCGTGATGGCGGCTTTCCACATGGCTTTTGTCGTGCTGTTCGTGCTGGCGGTGGCGCTCATGCGCAAGCAGCTCGACTCCCGCCCGCTCAAGCCCATGCTCCTGGCCACCGGCCTGGCGCTGGCGCTCTCGCTGCTGATCTACTACGGCCAGTACATCGTGCCTATCCTCACCACCACTGTGCCGTATGTGGCCACGGTATTCACCAAGGGGCCAGAGTCGGTGGGCGTGGAGCGGCCCTCGCTGGGCGCGTACCTGGCCGACTATGGGCCGCACCTGCTCTACTGGATGCTGCCAGGGCGCTATCTTTACTACGGCATCCTGCTGCCGCTGCTGGCGCTCATCCCCGGCTTTGTGATGCTGCGCCGCCGCCAGCCGCTGTGGGCCGCGCTCACCGCGTGGTTTGGCGTGGCGCTGCTGTTCATGCTGGTGGGCTACCGCATCTCGATGGTGGACAAGCAGATCTTCTACAGCATCCCCGCCATGTGCCTGTGCGCCGCGCCGGTGGCCGACTGGGTCTGGCGCAAGGGGCTGTGGGGCCGCGTGCTGATCGCGGCTATCTACCTGGGCACCTTTGCCTCGGCCCTGGCGCTGTGGGTCATCCGCATCCAGCGCTCGCCCTTCGGCTAGGCCCGTGGGCGCGGGGCGGCCACACTACCGCCCCGCGCCCGATCTTTTCCCCCGCCCCCTGCGCTACCATGTGCCGCGCAACGCACAGGAAAGGAGCGCGCTATGACCATCTACTTCTACAGCGTCCGTGAGGAATACGGCTGCTTCTCCAACTTCTCGGCCCACGCCATCACCCTCAAGGGCAAGCGCTGGCCCACCACCGAGCACTACTTTCAGGCCCAGAAGTTCCCCGGCACCCCCCACGAGGAGGAGATCCGCCGCACCAAGGCACCCAAGGACGCCGCGAACATGGGCCGCGATCGCAGCCGCCCGCTGCGCCGCGACTGGGAGTCGGTGAAGGACGACATTATGCGCGCGGCGGTGCGGCAGAAGTTCACCGAGCACGAGGACATCCGCGCGGTGCTGCTGGCCACCGGCGATGAGGAACTGGTGGAGCAGACCTCCGGCGACTACTACTGGGGCTGCGGCACCGACGGCACTGGCAAAAACATGCTGGGCAAGATCCTGATGGAGGTGCGCGCCGAGCTGCGCGAGCAGTAGGGCGCGTTGTGCTATGTCGCCCGCGCTCATTTGCCCAATGCCTGTCGTGGTGGGCCGATGAGCGCGGGGAGAAGCGGCTACGCTGGGTCGAATACGGTCACGGTGTAGGTGAAATCTCGGCTCATGCCGTCGATCAGCACATGCTCGATCGTGATAGTGTAGACCGTATCGGCGGTGGGCTGAGGCCATGCGTCGCCGGATTCCATCCCCACCGGCATCCACACTAGTGTGTTCTCGCCATAGCCGCTGCGTGGGGCCGCCTGCTGCACCGCTATGGCAGCCTGGTCACGGCGCATCCCCACGGTGGCCGCGCTGAAATCGGCCCCAGGGTAGGCGAACGACCAGCGGGCGAATACTACCGGATAGGGCACATACCCCGCCGGAGGCCAGGCTACGAAGTCATCGCGGGTGGCGGGACGCGCATCCCAGGTGTGCGCATCGAGCACTAGCAGCGCTTGGGCGTCCTGGTGTGCCCCAGTCGCAGGCACATCGCCCAGCCCCATCTGCTGGGTCTGCGGGTACAGGATCCAGCGGCGATGGGCGACTATGTCGTTGCTGTGGCCTACATCTTGCATGAAGCCAGTAATCGCATCTGGACCGTGCACGCCCAGGAACAGGTTAGATCTGCCCGCGCCTTCGGCCCCCGCCGCCGAGTAGCAGCGCCATGTGCTGGGCGGCGCGTGGCTGAGTGCGCCGTTCGCGCTCATCATCAGCGCGGCAGCTTGGGCCTGGGCGCTCGTCTCGCTGTCGAATCTGATGGTGGCAGGCACCCCCGCCATGGCGCGGAAGTAGTTTACCCGATCCTGTAGGCTCTGGCGGTAGCGCGGCGCGAGCTCGCCCGCCACACAGCCGTCGATGCTGCCCGTCCAGCCGCTCGCGATGCCCTCGGTGGAGCGGTAGATCTGGTGGAAGAACATGCGCGAGTCCTCGCGGCTATGCGGGTTCACTATAGCCGCAGTACGTGGGAGCGCGATCAGTGGCAGGTAGCTAGTGAATTGAGCCTTCTGCTGGCTGTAGGTATGTTCGGCGGCGAACAACAAGCTGAAACCCAGCGGCACACCAGCGAGAAGGATTCTAACAGAGCGATTAAGCATGATGCCAGTATAAATGGAGCTCAATAATCGTAAATAGGTTCATTATTGTACTCTACTTTTTACCAAATTTATAGTTCTACGATACGTGGTGTTCCTTTCATGCCCAGTGAGTCATTGGCATAGAACCGATATTGTAATAAATCGGCCTGCCAGCAAGATGCTTATATGGCATTGCAATGGGAGAAATCAAGTTTTCTACGGGTGAGTAGCGATATAATCGTGTTCTTTTTTGCTATAATTTTGAATGTTTTCGCAAGGAATACCTTTCAAAAGTGGCGCTATGATGAATGCACATCAAGGCTGAGCTGTGCGCTGGTCGATACAAGGCCAAGCGAGAAGTAGCGATAGAGCTTTCCCATTTCGGTCTCAACCATACGAACCGCGATCCGTCACCAGCGGCCCAGCTCCAAGAACTGTCGTTATACTTTGATTGCCGAGTTAGATCGAGCATAGGTTTCTGCAATTCTTTCCCAAATACTACGTTGTGTTTAGGTGTATTTCCTTTCAAGTGTTTAATCTATAAAGGAATAAGCAATGTGGCTTGAATTCCGATAACATATGTGATATAACATGTTATGCTCTGATACATTAGCCAGACTGGTTTGATGTTCTTATCTCTCTGCCTTTGATAATTACCTCTATATAACTATATATTTTTAGATATATCTAATAAGCATAATATCTACTCCATATATACTTATTGAACAAAGAGGTGTGTTCTTCAGAATGACCTAGATCACCGCTGCTGTATATCTCAAAAGAATGTGGAATGTTGCTGCTAAGATGCTTTTAGTGGCTTGTTCTGCTATGCCTATGATGTCTATCTGTATGAAGGATAAGAGCCTTTTAATAAGGAGTTAGAACCGTATTTGTAGTGGATCGCTTGAAAAACAAGGATACGACTATGCAACACAGTAAGAACGGTTATCACTCACAATCAATGCGCGCTCTGATGCACCTCTTTATGGCCTTGGCAATGATAGCGGGCCTTGGGGGATCATGGTTGCTCGCTCCTTACAGCGCGTTTGCGGCAACTCCAACGGCAGGCGTCATGACCCCGCTCATCCAGCCGACCTACTCCGTAACAGCGACAGGTACTGTCGGGGGGATCTGTGCGCTCTGCGCCGTTTCTAACCCTAATAATGCAGTCGACAGCTCGACATCAAACGTTGCTAACATCTCCTTGACAGTAGGTCTGGGGTCGTCGGGTACTTTGGCTATCGCCGATAGTACAAATACCTATACGGCTGGGTATTTCGCCGGTGTTGTGGTGAGCAGCGCCAGCATCCTGGATCTCCAACTTCTTGGAGCAACAACGATTTCGACCTACAACAATGGCGTTTTCCAAGAAAGCCAGAATGCTGCAGGTTTGCTTAGCGCCAACCTGTTTCAAGGAAATAGCCAAAGTGTGCTTGGTTTTGTGACCACCAAGTCATTCGATGAGATCCGCATCACGATTGTCAGCCTGGCGGGTGCTCTCGTGAGCCAAGATGTCTACTATGCTGTGGTACAGTCGGCTCCTCCTGCGCCGACAATCACGACGCCTGCCAGTGGGGCATCGCTCAACAGCGCCACGCCGACAATCAGCGGTAGCGCTGCCGCTGGTATTACCGTGACGGTGAAGGAAGGCAGCACAACCCTCTGTACAACCACTTCCGATGTCAATGGTTTGTGGAGCTGTACGCCGAGCGTGGCGCTGAGCCAGGGTAGCCACACGATCACGGCTACAGCTACAAATATGGCAGGCAGCGCCGTATCAGGCAGTCGGAGCTTCACGGTGGACACGAGCGCGCCGAGCGCGCCGAGCATCGGCAGCCCAAGTGCGGGCGCGAGTAGCAGCAGCAGCCAGCCGACGATCAGCGGGACGGCAGAGGCCGGAAGTACGGTGACGGTGAAGGAGAGCAGCACGACGCTGTGTACCGCCACCACCAACGGGAGCGGCGTGTGGAGCTGCACGCCGAGCGTGGCGCTGAGCGAGGGTAGCCACACGATCACGGCGACGGCGACCGATGCGGCGGGCAACACCAGCGCGGCATCAGGCAGCCGGAGCTTCACGGTGGACACGAGCGCGCCGAGCGCGCCGAGCATCGGCAGCCCGGCGGCGGGCGTGAGTAGCAGCAGCAGCCAGCCGACGATCAGCGGGACGGCAGAGGCCGGAAGCACGGTGACGGTAAAGGAGGGCAGCACGACGCTGTGTACCGCCACCGCCGATGGGAGCGGCGTGTGGAGCTGCACGCCGAGCGTGGCGCTGAGCGAGGGTGGCCACACGATCACGGCGACGGCGACCGATGCGGCGGGCAACACCAGCGCGGCATCAGGCAGCCGGAACTTCACGGTGGACACCACTGCGCCAAGCGCGCCGAACATCGGCAGCCCAAGTGCGGGAAGCCTGAGCGGCGGTCAGCCGACGATCAGCGGGACGGCGGAGGCCGGGAGCACGGTGACGGTGAAGGAGGGTAGCACGACGCTGTGTACCGCCACCACCGATGGGAGCGGCGCGTGGAGCTGCACGCCGAGCGTGGCGCTGAGCGAGGGTGGCCACACGATCACGGCGACGGCGACCGATGCGGCGGGCAACACCAGCGCGGCATCAGGCAGCCGGAGCTTCACGGTGGACACCACCGCGCCACCTATTCCAGTTGTGACCTTGCCTGCTGAAGGTAGCAGTATCAATACAACTTTGCCGATGATCGGCGGGACGGCAGAGCCCGGGAGCACAGTGACGGTGAAGGAGGGCAGCACGACGGTGTGCACTACCACCGCCGATGGAAGTGGTGTGTGGATGTGTGTTCCTAGCAGTCCTCTGAGCGAAGCTCTTCATACCATTACGGTCACAGCCACAGATCCCGCAGGTAATATGAGCCTAGCTTCTCCATCTCGTGGCTTCACGGTAGATACGACTGTTCCTAGCGCACCAGCTATTGATACACCCTCCTCCAACAGCAGCACTAGCTCGGTATATCCTGCAATCAGCGGGACGGCGGAGGCCGGAAGCACGGTGACGGTGAAGGAGGGCAGTACGACGGTATGTACCGTCACCGCCGATGGGAGCGGCGTGTGGAGCTGCACGCCGAGCGTGGCGCTGAGCGAGGGTAACCACACGATCACGGCGACGGCGACCGATGCGGCGGGCAACACCAGCGCGGCATCAGGCAGCCGGAGCTTCACGGTGGACACGAGCACGCCGAGCGCGCCGAGCATCAGTAGTCCGGCGGCGGGCGCGAGTAGCGGCACGAATCAGCCGACAATCAGCGGGACGGCAGAGGCCGGAAGTACGGTGACGGTGAAGGAGGGCAGCACGACAGTGTGCACCACCACCACCGACGGGAGTGGCGTGTGGAGCTGCACGCCGAGCGTGGCGCTGGGTGAGGGCAGCCATGCGCTTACTGCAACAGCGACCGATGCGGCGGGTAATACCAGCCTACCATCTTCGCCGCGTAGCTTCACGGTAGATACTTCTGCGCCCAGCGCACCTCTGGTAAGCAGCCCCGCTGATGGCGGTACGATCAACGCTACCAGCCCAGTGTTTGCTGGTACGGCTGAGCCAGGCAGCACGGTGATGGTGAAAGAGGGCGGTAGCACGGTCTGCACCGCGACAGCTGATAGCAATGGAACCTGGAGCTGTATACCTAGCAGCCCGTTGTCTGCGGGCGGCCATACAGTGGCGATTACTGCCACCGATCCTGCTGGTAACCTTAGCGCGGCCTCTCCCATTCAATTTACGATCGACACGTCTGCGGTGAGCACACCCAGCATCCTGACACCGGCATCAGGGGCGTCTGTCGCTAACACGCTGCCGACTATTGCTGGTAGCGCTGACCCCGATGCTACGATCACTGTGAAGGAGGGTAGCACAACCATCTGCGCCACCACGGCTGATGCAAGTGGCGGTTGGAGCTGCACGCCAAGTGCGCCACTCTCCGAGGCTTCGCATACTATTACGGTGGTTGCCGCAAATCAAGCAAATACGACCAGCACGCCAGCGAGCCGCACGTTTGTTGTTGACACCACTGCGCCGCTTCTTGCACCGACTGCTAACAGCCCCGCCGATGGAAGCACGACCAACGATCCGACGGTCACCTTCAGCGGTACTGGTGGCGAGATCGGTGGGCAGGTGGTGGTTGAGGAGAGCGGCACGACCATCTGTGTTGCGTCAGTCGATGCGAGCGGAAACTGGAGCTGCACATCGAGTGTGATAGCTGATGGCAGCCACACGGTGACCTTTACTAATGCGGATGCGGCGGGTAATACCGGCCCTTCCTCGTCACCAGTAGCGTTTACGGTCGATACACTCCTCCCGTCCATACCGAGCGTTACAAGCCCGACTTCTGGTACGGTAACGAGCACAACGAGTCCGACCATCGCAGGTACAGCCGACCCAGGCAGCAGCGTGACGGTCTCTGATGGGACTACCGAGATCTGCACTACCACGGCGGACGGAACGGGCAACTGGAGCTGTGCTCCAAGCACGCCGCTGAGCGATGGCGCTCATGACTTGACCGCTGTTGCTACCGACACGGCAGGAAATACGAGTGCCAGCTCGCCCATCGCTACGCTCATTGTTGATACGGTGGCACCTGCCATGCCGACGGTGACCAGCCCAGCGGCAGGCGGAAGCACGCCTTCTACCACACCTACGTTTGCCGGCGTGGCTGAGCCGGGGAGCACAGTTGAGGTGTACGATGGCACGACCCTGCTTTGCACGGCGGTAGCTGATGCCAATGGGAATTGGATCTGCACATCAACCGTGCCGCTTGCCACTGGCAGCCATACTGCTACTATCACCACGACCGATCCGGCCGGTAATACTAGCAGCTCAGTGCAGGTTCCGTTTACCATCGACCCCGCATCTGTGACAACGCCAGTGGTTACAAGCCCTGCGAGCGGTGGGACTACCAGCGAGACGCCGACGTTCAGTGGCGTAGCTGACCCTGGGGCGACGGTGACGGTGAGCGAGAATGGGGTTACACTCTGCACCGCTGTTGCCGACAGCAATGGCAACTGGAGCT
Organism: Chloroflexia bacterium SDU3-3; assembly: GCA_009268125.1. Lineage (NCBI taxonomy): Bacteria > Bacillati > Chloroflexota > Chloroflexia > Chloroflexia bacterium SDU3-3. The sequence goes on from WBOU01000014.1 coordinate 49,458, forward strand.
GCACCCCCACGACGCCGCTTGCGCCTGGATCGCATACTATCCAAGTGGTTGCGACGAATCCATCGGGGCAGTCGAGCGGTCCTTCTACTATCACGGTTACGGTTGGCGGCTCAGTGTCGCCAGGGGTGCTCATCAGTGGCCTTGGGACGACGCTGTCAGAAGGTGGGGCGGATGATCAGTTCACCATAGCCCTTCGGAAGGCCCCGACGGCGAATGTGACGCTGACGTTTGCCTCAAGCGCCCAGTTCACGGTTACCCCGTCGTCGATCACCTTTACGCCAGCGAACTATATGACGCCGCAGACGGTCACTGTTCAGGCGGTCAATGACGCCATCAAGGAGGCAGCACAAAACATTACAATACCGTATACAATTACCACGTCGGATCCGGCGTACCAGGGCCTTTCGATCACCCCGCTGACCTTGACTCTCATGGATAATGACGTGGCCGGCGTGCAGATCAGCGGCGTGAGCAGCGGCCTGACCGTGGCTGAAGGCGGCAGCGGCAGCTACACGCTGATGCTGACCAGCCAGCCTACGGCAAATGTGACGATCGTCGTATCGGCTGATTCGCAGCTGCGGGTGGGGGCAAGCTACAGCACAGCGGCGGGTTCGCAGACGGTGACCTTCACACCGCAAAACTATGCGATACCGCAGACCGTGAAGATCTGGGCTGTGGACGATAGCGTGGTGGAGGGCACCCATAGCGGCACCCTCTCTCAGACCACCAGTAGCGCCGATATGTTCTATAACAGTGTCTCACCAAGGAGCATTGCCGTCACCATTACGGATAACGATGTCAGCGCAAGGAAGCTGTATCTGCCGATGATCTGGCGGTAATACCCTATTGTCCAGCGAGAAATGTTGGCAGCGCCCAGGCCTTCTTGAAGGTCTGGGCGCTTTCATCGTATTCTCAGCTTTCTGCCAGTTTCTTAGGGCGTACCCATGATAGAATGCCTTTCATCTATTTTGCCGAACAAAGTTTCTGCAGATCGCTCGGCGAAGGTAGGTGGCAAGAGGTATGGATTTTTCCTCAACAATCTGGGTGTCTTTTGTGCAGCCGGGCGCGCTGTGGCTGCTGGTGATACTGATACCGCTGTGGCTTTTGGCCTGGAAGCTGCCTAAGCGGCTCGCTCGCGTGCGATTCTGGTCGAGCCTGGGGCTGCGCACGGCGGCGCTCGTGGCGCTGATTCTGGCGCTAGCTGGCATGCAGCTGAAGCGCCCAGTGTCCGATGTTGCGACCATCTTCTTGCTCGACCGATCGGAGTCGATCACGCCGGAGCAGCAGGCCCGCGCCGAGCAGTTTGTGCGCGATGCGCTGCTGGCTAAGCATCCAGATGATGCGGCAGGCGTGGTGCTCTTTGGCCAGAACGCGCTGGTCGAGCGCCCTGCTGAGCTTGCCAGCGCGCTCGCTCCATTTGGTGGGGTTCCGCTAGGGGCGCGCACAAATATCGGCCAGGCGATCGAGATGGGCATTTCGCTGTTCCCCGAGGACATGAACAAGCGCATAGTGCTACTGTCCGACGGCGGACAGAACGAGGGCGATGCTGAGACGGCATCGCAGTTGGCCCGCGCGCGGGGGGTGGCGATAAGCACGGTGGATCTGGGTGCGTCCAGCGTGGGCGAGGCGCTGGTGGCAGGCGTTACCGCACCGACGACCGCGCGCGCCGGCCAGCGTATTCCGCTGCAGGTGGTGGTGGAAAGCACCGCAGCGCAGCTGGCGCACCTGCGGATCTTGGATGGCGATCAGGTGGTGGCTGAGCAGGATGCGCAGCTTGCGGCGGGCACCACCGTGATCCGCGTGGAGGTGGCGGCAGGGGCAGTGGGCACCCAGCGGCTGCGCGCCGAGCTGACTGCGCCGCAGGATACGCAGCCCAAGAACAACGCCGCCGAGGCGCTGGTGCAGCTGGCTGGCCCGCCCAAAGTGCTGATTGTGGAAGGCAGCCTTGATGAGGGTAAGCCCATCCAGGCGGCGCTGGCGGCTAGCGGTATCGCCACCGACCGCGCCGACCCAAGCCACTTTCCTGCCGATCTGGCCAGTCTCTCAAGCTATGCCGGGCTGGTGCTGGTGAATGTTCCCGCGAGCGCCCTGCCTGCGGGCAGCCAGCAGCAGATCGCCAGCTATGTGCGCGACCTCGGGCGCGGGCTGGTGGTGGTGGGCGGCGATCAGGCCTATGGCATCGGCGGGTATGCTGGCACACCGTTGGCCGATGCGCTGCCGGTGGAGACCGATGTGCGCAGCCAGATCGAGCACCCCAAGGTGGCGATTGTCTACATCCTCGACAAGTCGCGCAGCATGCAGAACTGCCACTGCAAAGGGCCAAATCGCGAGACCGATACCGACCGCAGCTACTTTAAGACGGGCCGGATGAAACTTGACATAGGCAAGGATGCGGTGCTGCAGTCGGTTGCGGTGCTCTCGCCAAACGATAGCGTTGGGATTGTCACCTTCGACGGTGAGGCCAAGGTGCGCATGGAGCCGCAGTCCGGCGTGACCGCCGAGAAGGTGCTGCAGATCCTCTCGCCGATCCAGCCCGATGGTATCGATACTAACATCGGCAGCGGGCTGCAGCAGGCCCAAGACATCCTGCGGGCCAGCGATGCCAAGATCAAGCATGCCGTGCTGATGACTGATGGCTGGGGCGAGGGCATCGATCCGGTGCAGGTGGCCACTAGCATGCGCGCCGAGGGGATTACGCTCTCGGTGGTGGCCGATGGCCAGGGCTCCTCGCCCGCGCTGCAGCAGCTGGCCGATGCAGGCGGCGGGCGCTACCTGCCCGCGACAGACCCCGAGGACATCCCGCGCTTGTTTGTGGGTGAGACCAACCAGACGATCGGCAACTATATGGTCGAGACGCCCTTTGTGCCCAAGCTGGGCGCGCAGAGTCCGATCCTGAGCGGTATCACGAGCATGCCCCAGCTCTATGGCTATGATGCCACCACCCCCAAGCAGACGGCCACGGTTGCGCTGTATGGCCTGAATGATGAGCCGCTGCTGGCCCACTGGCAGTATGGCCTTGGCCGCGCCGTGGCGTGGACCAGCGATGCCAAGGGGCAGTGGGCCAAGGACTGGCTGGGCTGGGCTGGCTTTCCCGCCTTTGCGGCGCAGATGGTGGGGTGGACTCTCCCCGCGACGCTGGGTGGGGCGGTGACGCCAGATGTGCGGGTGGAGAGCGGCGCGCTACAGATCGGCGCGACCGTTGCGGGCGATCCGGCTACAGTCATCGCGACGCTGAGCGGCCCGGATGGCAGCAGCCAGCAGGTGGCGCTGGCCCAGTCTTCCCCGGGGCGCTATGAGGCCACGCAGCCCCTGCCGCAGCAGGGCACCTACATGATCACCATCAGCGCGGAGCAGGGCGGGCGGGCCTTGGCCCCGGCGACGGCAGGCGTGGCGGTGCCCTACTCGGCAGAGTATGGCTTGGCCCAGCACAACCCCGCGCTGCTCAGCGCGCTGGCCACTACCACCGGCGGTGCCGCGCTAGAAGCCCCCGCGCAGGCATTTGCGCCGCGCCAGGGGGCAGCGCGCGCTATGGAGATCAGCCGCTGGCTTGTGCTGCTGGCGCTCTGCGTGCTGCCGCTCGATGTGATGCTGCGCAGGCTTTTGGTGTCGCGGCCTCGGTTTCGGTAGGGCGGGTTGCGCGTGAGCGATAGCGCGTTGGGCGATACGCAGTGATCATGCGTGTCGCCTTTTTTGAACCTGTGCAAATCGTCAGGCAATTGGGAGGATGGTGCTATTGTGCGGGATGTGGTTAGGTCATATGCTGGATGGGCTGGCTGAAAGAAAAGGGGGCGCATGTTCGACCCATCTCGCATGACTGTTCATTACATCGCGCTGCTCGTCATCGCGCTTTTTGGGCTGCTGTATCTCTTTGTACGCATATGGAGTGCCGGGTAGGCCTGGCTGTACTTCCGCTCTTGCCGCTGCTGGCATGGGTTTGGCATGACAGCCCTCCCCTGGTTTCCCCGCGTGTTGTCCCGCTTTTGCTAGCCGCCCGTGCTGAGCGCATAGCCGATCCCATCCTGCAGGCTGCTCTTGGTGATGATGCTGCCCAGATCGACGCCTAGCCCAACGAGCGTCTGCGCCACCTCGGGGCGGATGCCAGTGAGCACTACGCGCGCCCCCAGCAGCCCCACGGCCTGCGCCGACTGCACCAGCGCGTGCGCCACCTGGGTGTCCACCACGAGCACGCCGGTGATGTCGATAATCGCCAGCCGCGCCTGGTGCTGGCCCACGCCCTCCAGCAGCGTGCTGATCACCTGCTGGCTTCGTCGGCTGTCCAGCCTGCCGATCAGCGGCATGATCACCACATCATCGCTGATCGGGATGAGCGGGGTCGACAGCTCCTCCAGCAGCATCTCCTGCGCCTGGATGATCTCGGCCTGCTCGCGCTGCTGCTCGATTGCCTGCTCGGCCTTCTTGCGCTCGGTGATGTCGAGCATCACGCCCACCAGGCCGCCCAGCTGGCCATCTTCGTTGAAGAAGACCGACTTGGTGAACAGCACCTCGTGGTTCGACCCGTCGGCGTAGCGCACCAGCGCCTCGTAGCGCTGGGTGGTGCGGCTCTCCATCAGGTCGTTGTCGGCCTTCTGGTAGACCTGGGCCAGATCGGGCGGCGAGAGATCGTAGACCCCAGCGCCCACGATCTCGTTTTTTGCCTTGCCCAGGTAGTCCTCGAAGGCGCGGTTGCAGCCCAGGTAGGTGCCCTGCGCATCTTTGTAGAAAATCGGCGCGGGGATAGCATCCAGGATGGTGCGCAGGGCGACGGTGTGGGTCTGCTCGGCGCGGAGGGCGTGCTCAAGGTGGGCAAGCTGCTGCTCAAGCTCGTGGATGCGGCGCTGGAGTGCCTGGTGTTCGGGATCGTTCGGTTGGGACATGGTGGCATCTTCTCCTGCCGGGTGATGCAGCGGCGCGTCAGCCCATGGCTCTGGTGTGGGCGATCGATAGCGTTGTTTCTTTATGCCGCACTGGGGCTATTGTACTTGCCAAGGGGTATCTGTGCAAAAGGTGTGCGCGCTTGCGCTGGGCAATGGTTGATCGTGGGTTGTTCTGAAACGATTTTGAAAAAACGCGCTATACTATGAGCATCGAGATCTTGTGATGCGATGACGCATGGCTGTGAGCATACGGAAGGGATTGCTATGGGCAACGAAACACACCTTTGGTGGCAAAGAGGCATCATCTACCAGATCTACCCGCGATCCTATCAGGACAGCAACGGCGACGGCGTGGGCGATCTGAACGGCATTATCCAACGGCTCGACTACCTGCAGCAGCTGGGGGTCGATGCGATCTGGCTCTCGCCGATCTACCCCTCGCCCATGGCCGACTTCGGCTACGACGTGGCCGACTACACCGATGTGCACCCGCTGTTTGGCTCGCTGGCCGATCTGGATCGGCTGCTGGCCGAGGCCCATGCGCGCGGCCTGAAGATCATCCTTGATTTTGTGCCAAACCACAGCTCGGACGAGCACCCCTGGTTCCTCGACGCGCGCTCCTCGCGCACGAGCGCCAAGCGCGACTGGTATATCTGGCGCGACCCCAAGCCCGATGGTAGCGCGCCCAACAACTGGCTGAGCTACTTCGGCGGGTCGGCCTGGGAGTACGATGAGGCCAGCGGGCAGTACTACCTGCATCTGTTCCACAAGAAGCAGCCCGACCTAAACTGGCGCAACCCCGCGCTCAAGCAGGCGATCTACGACTCCATGCGGTTCTGGATGGAGCGCGGCGTGGATGGCTTCCGCGTCGATGTGATCTGGCTGATGATCAAAGATGCGCAGTTCCGCGACAACCCGCCCAACCCGGATGTGCCCGCTGGGATGGAGACATCCAGCGCATCGCAGCTGCAGATCTACACATCCGACCAGCCCGAGGTGTTCGATCTGGTTGGCGACATCCGCGACATCCTAGATGGCTATAGCGAGCGGGTGTTGGTGGGCGAGATCTACCTGCCGATCCACCGGCTGATGGCCTACTATGGTAGCGCGCGCGGCGGGTGCCACATGCCCTACAACTTCCAGCTCATCCAGCTGCCCTGGGATGCAGAGGTGATCGGGCGTACGGTGGCCGACTACGAGGCCGCGCTGCCCGCCCACGGCTGGCCGAACTGGGTGCTTGGCAACCACGATCAGCCGCGCATCGCCAGCCGAGTGGGCGATGCCCAGGCGCGGGTGGCCCAGATGCTGCTGCTGACGCTGCGCGGCACGCCCACCATGTACTATGGCGACGAGCTGGGCATGCGCAATGTGGAGATCCCGCAGCATCTGGTGCAGGACCCGCAGGGCATCAACATGCCCGGCACTAGCCGCGACCCCGAGCGCTCGCCCATGCAGTGGGATGCCAGCCCGAACGCGGGCTTTTCGGCGGTGGCCCCGTGGCTGCCTCTGCCCGCCGACTATGCCGCCCACAGTGTGGCCGCCGAGCAGGGCGACCCGCGCTCCATGCTCACCCTGGTGCGGCGACTGATCGCGCTGCGGCGGGCGAGCCCGGCCCTGTCGGTGGGCAGCTATGCGCCGCTGGTGGGCAGCGGCGATGTGCTGGCCTATGTGCGCGAGGCCGATGGCGTGCGGCTGGCGGTGGCGCTCAACCTGGGCAACCAAGCGCAGGTGGTGCCACTGGGCGCGGCTGGCCGGGTGCTGCTTTCGACGCACCTGGATCGCGAGGGTGAGGCCACCGATGGCACCATCAGCTTGCGCCCTGCCGAGGGCGTGATCGTAGCGCTGTAGGATCGGTTTTTTCGACAAGAAGCAGTGCGTTTCCTCAAGCGAGAGGGCGCACTGCTTTTTGTATTGTTTTAAGAGGTTGGAATGCGGTATCTATGCGTATTCTAGCGCTATTGAGGGGTAGAGAATCTTTGCGCGCAGCTATCAGAACATAATGATGCTATTGCTGTAAAGATATGAATAGGATGGATGAGAGATAAATGAAAAGTACCGTGTTGAAGCGAGAGCTAGCATGGGTTACTCGGCGAAAAATGAAGATTGATCGCTAGATTGTTTAATAGCATAAGAGCGCTGCTTTCTCGTGTCACTTGCTGGGTTTGGGACCGGTATAATTCGCCCTTAGGCGGATCTATTGCTAGTCCGATCTGTGGATTGACAAGAGGGGTAATTGTGCTACAATCGGTCGTACAGTTTGACACAAGAATAATCCTAGACTCTAACCATTTAGATCTAGTTCTTTGTTAGGGTAATGTTAGGATTTAATTTTACTAAAAGCCGTCAAATGTAGGTGAGGAGAGCACCATGGCTGATAATCTCCCCTCGCTCCATTCTCCACCGTCGGAAGCTCTTGAAGCCGTTGATCGCATTCTTCAGGATGTGCTGAGGCAATATGGCTATCAGCCGCGACGCCTAGCTCAAGTGCTTCGGCTTATGGCCATGTTACTGCCTACCGTTCGCCCAGAGGCGATAGCTGCGCTGGTGCTGCAGTCGATGTGGGTCTATGCGGTCGACGCGCTGGTGGATGGCTTTGCCCCTGATCTCGATACCCGCTTCCGGCGGTGGCTGGAGCACCCGCTGGAGCCCAACCCAGATGATGCTGAACATAGGCTTTTTGCAGCCATGTGGTCGCATGTGCGCTCATTGGGCACGCCGCAAGGCTGTGAGCGCTGGCAGCAGGCGCTGGAGGTATTTTTATCGGCCCAGCTGCGCGAGCATACGCCACCGCAGAGCTACCTCGACTACCTTGATGTACGGGTGATCGCGAATGGGCTGCCGTCGCTGGCGGCGCTGGCGGCGCTGCTGCAGGGTGAGCTAGGGGCGCTTGATACGGCGCGGACTGCGAATCTTGTCCGCTGGGGCGGGATCTTCACCAGCCTCGCCAACGATCTACACTCCTACGATCGCGAGCTGGCCGAGGGCACTGCCGCCACGGCAAATGCGCTGGGGGTGCTGATGGGGCTGGCTGCGCGGCAGGGCGGTGTGCTCGATCTGGTATCGGCCAGAGGGATTGTTCAGGCTGATTGCGATGCCGCACTGCACATGTTTGATGCACAGCTTGGCGGATCATCTCAGTGGAGCGCGCTCGATGGGTTTATTGCGCGTGCGGTAGGGCTTGTGCGCCATGGGCATGTGGTGTAGCGGCCTGCTCCTCAGATAGTTGTCGATAGAACAAAGCTGATAGGCTATGTTGCCCCAGGATTTTACCACTTTTAACTAATAATCAAGAGACAATGTTGTTCTAACTGATGGTATAGCGCTGTTTGCTAGCTCGCTTGGATCGTCATAATGAGAGCGCTCTCATCATGACTGCATATGAATGTTCGTCGCATAAGGGAAGAAGTATGCCAGAGCTACAAACGATCACCCATCTTCAAGACGTGGTGCAGAACCTAACAAGAGATGGCGGGCTTGTCAGCCCGTCGGTCTATGATACTGCGCAGGCGCTGCGCTTCTGGCCGCTGGGCGACCCTCAGGCGGTGCTGGCCTGGCTGTGCGATCAGCAGCAGCCGGATGGCGGCTGGAACGACCCGGCGGTGCCCCATGTGCGCACCGCCCCAACCCTGGCCGCCGTGCTGGCGCTGCACGAGCATGGCGAGCGCTACGCCGAGGCGGTGGCGCGCGGTGTGGCCTTCCTGCGCGGGCATGCGCACACCTGGCAGGGGCCGCTGCGCGACGATATCTCGGTGGGCGGGGAGCTGATCATTCCGATGCTGCTTGAGCAGCTGAACAGCTACGGCTTTGGACTAGATCTGGCCCCCTACCAGGTGCTGGCGGCCCATGGCAGCAAGCGGCGCAACAAGCTGCGCATGATGGGCAGCAATGCCCCGCAGACCGCCCTGCACTCCTGGGAGGTGTGGGGCGATTTTGCCAGCGCCGATGCCTCGCTGCTGGATGCGATCGGCAGCGTGGCCCACAACCCAGCGGCGACTGCGGCATGGCTGTTTGCCACCGCCGAGCGGGGCGATCTGCACGAGCAGCGCCAGCGCGCCGCGCGCTACCTGCAGGCTACCTCACACGCCACCGGCGTGGGCGTACCGGGCGTTCTGCCGGGCGTGTGGCCCATCCCGCGCTTCGAGCAGGCCTTTGCGCTCTATGGCATTTTCGTCGCCGGGCTGCTCGACCACCCGCAGATCGCCCAGGCGGCGGCCCGGCAGATCGCCGATCTGGCCAGCGCTATTCGGCCCCAGGGCATCGGCCTCAACGATCATTTTCGTACCGATGGCGATGATACCGCTGCCACTTACGCCGTGCTCGCCGCCGCTGGCCACTTTCCCGATCTTGACCCGCTGTACTATTTTGCCGATGGCGATCACTTCTGCGCCTACCACGGCGAGCTGCACGCCTCGATCTCGGTGACGGCGCACGCGCTGCACGCGCTGCACATGCGCGGCCAGGATGTGCAGCCGCTGCTGGCCTACCTGCTTGCGCAGCAGCAGCCCGACGGCCACTGGCTGAGCGATAAGTGGAACCGCAGCTGGATCTACACCACCTCGCGGATCTTGATCGCCAGCGACGGCCTGCTGCCCGAGCCAGCGCGGCAGCGGGCGGTGCGCTACCTGCTGCGCCACCAGCACGCCGATGGCGGCTGGGGGGTGGATCGCTCAAATGGAGAAGAAACCGCTTACGCTTTGCTGCTCTTTTGTATGTATGGCCGTAGTGGGAGGCTTGACGCCGAATCGTATCATGCATGTGAGCGTGCGCTGGCCTGGCTAGACGCGCACACGACGCTGGAATCAGAACCACTCGCCCATTGCTGGATCGGCAAAGAGCTCTATAGCCCCTATCGGGTCACGCAGGCGCTGCAGCTCGCAGTCCAGGCGGCCTGGTCGTTGTCGGTTCAGCACGATTCGCGGCAGGTGGGCACATGCTGAGGGTTTGAACCTATGGTGATCACGAGACGTCAGGCTGTGGTGGGCATGCTGGGTCTGCAGGTGGCGGCGACTGTGGTGCTGTTTGGCCTGCAGTTTTTGGGGCCGGTCAACCTAAACCAGCTGGGAACGCTGCTTGGGGCGTTGGTGCTGTATGTCGTGCTGTTTGTGGCCTACTACAAGGGCTGGGATCCAGCGCGCTACGTCAATGCGGTGATCATGACCCTGACGGTCACCACCGCAATCAGCGAGCCATTTTTGACCGAGCGGTTTGCCATGCAGGTGCAGATTGTGCCGGTGATCATTCTGATCATGGCCGACTGGCGCTGGGCGCTCGGCAGCATCTTCACCATGATCGGCATCCTGCTGTTTCGGGCGAACTGGACGGGTATCTATACCGATCCGAGCACGATGCTGCTGTACGCCGTGCTGATGTTCTCGATCGGCCTGCTGTGGAAGATCGCTGAGTCGAATGCGCACCGCGCCGAGATCAACGCCAAAAATGCGGAGGAGGCGCGCACGCTGGCCGAGCACGAGCAGCAGCTTGCGGTGGGTCGCCGCGATGAGCTGGCCAAGATCAACGAGGAGCAAGAGACGCTGCTGGCGCTGGTGTCGCAGCTGGAGACCCCGGCGATCACGATTGCCGATGGCGTGCTGATCGCCCCCTTGATCGGCAATATTGACACCCGCCGCTCGAAAGAGATCACGCAGCGTCTGCTGGCGATGGCCTATGAGCGCCATGTGCAGCTGGTCATCCTTGACGTGACCGGCGTGTCGATGATGGACACCACGGTGGTGCATCGGCTGATGAAGACGGCGCAGTCGCTACGCCTGCTGGGCTGCGAGGTGACGATCAGCGGTATATCGGCAGATATCGCGCTCTCGCTGATCCAGATGGGGGTTATGCTTGATGAGATGGTGCAGACCGCGCGGACGCCGCAGGTGGCGCTTGAGCAGTTTCTTCAGCGGAAAGAGCGTGCCGCGAACGCGGATGTCAGCTCGGTTGCTCAGGCGGTGAAGCGCTATACGCAGGATCGGCGAAACTAGCGCGCGGTGTCGTAGGGACCAAGGCTGCGGGGCATTTCCCCGCAGCCTTTTGCGTGCTGTGAGGCCAGTATGGCAAGGGAAGTGAATTGCCGATGCGCTGGTGTGGGTCTATCGGCTATCTGCGGTCTGATACACCGTTGGGGTATATGCTTCGGGCGGTGCTGGCGGGCAAAAGTAAGGGCTGGCTCCCATCGGGAGCCAGCCCTTGTGCTACGTTTGCCTAGCTAGTGCTATGGCAGGGCAGGGTAGGCGTTCTCGACCAGCATCTTGAACTGGGCGGCGAACCACTTGCCGGCGAGCGGGGCGTTGGGCAGGGCGTTGGTGAGGTTGTTGCCGTTGAGCGAGTTGCCGGTGTAGGTCGGGTCGCACATGCGGTCGAAGCCCTTGCCTTCGTTGTTGTCGATGGCCTGGCTGGCGCCGTCGGACTCGCCCGGAGGCTTGATCCAGAGGAAGGCGTCGAAGTGGGCGAGGGGTGCGGCCTGGGGCCGCGCGCCGATGCCCGCGCCGTTCTGGTTGCACCAGTTGCCACGGTGGACGCGGCGGTCGATCTTGGTGGCGTTGACAAAGGTCTCAAGCGCGCTCGAGGTCGAGGCGGCGGTGGGTCGGGCGGCGCCACCCCAGCCGTTGCGGGAGGTGTCGACGATCATACCGATGGTGGACGGGAAGCCCTTGGCGACCAGGGCGCTGTAGAGGGCCTGGTTGTAAGAGATCTCGTCGATGTAGTTGTTCCACTGGTAGAAGTTGGCCGAGCGGACAGGCTGGTTGCCGACCTGCTGGGTGGCGGTCATGAGCGGCTCGGTGGCCGGGGTGTAGTTGGCGGTGTTGGAGATGAAGCCGTCGATGCTGCTGTAGCCAGCGGTGGTGCCCTGGGCGACGGTCTGCATCAGGGTGACGAAGGGGCCGAAGTTGCTGTCCCAGCCAAGCCAGCCGGAGTGGGCGACGTCGATGTAGGTGTAGACGTTGCTGATGGCGTGGAGCTTGTTGAGGGCATACTGGACGCCCTGGACATAGGCGCCCGAGCTGTTGGCCTCAGCGCACTTGGCGATGCCAAGGTTGGTGATGAGGTTGGGCAGGGAGTCGGGCTCGATGATGGCGGCGATGCGCAGGTTCTGGTACTTCGACTGGTTGAGGATGGAGGCGATGCGGTCGATGTACTCGGTCTTGTAGCGGTTGAGGCCGTCGGCGCTGATCAGGAGCTCGCCGTTGGAGGCGAGGGCGGAGCAGTCGCGGTTGGGCAGGTCGTAGACGACGATGGTGACGAGCATGGGCGTGGAGCCGGACTGCTTGGCGGCGGCATCGTCGAGGAACTGCTCAAGGGTGCGGTTGACGCCTGGGCCACCGGTGACGGCGGCGATGCGGTCAAGCCAGATCGCGGTCTGGTAGTTCGCTACCTGCGCCATCTTTGAGCCAAGGGTGCCGCCAGTTGCGGCGGCCTCGGCCTGGACCTCGGCGGCGTAGTCGGGGTTGATGTACCACTCTACGCCTACGAAGGGGTTGTCCACATGCGCGCCGGGGATCGCCGTCGGTGTCACCGGGGTGGCGGTCACGGGCGTGCTGGTCACGGGCGTGCTGGTCACGGGCGTGCTGGTCACGGGCGTTGCGGTCCTGGTCGCCGTCGGCGTCACCGGGGTGCTGGTGACAGGCGTGGCGGTCCTGGTCGCCGTCGGCGTCACCGGGGTGGCGGTCACGGGCGTGCTGGTCACGGGCGTGGTCGGCAGGGCAGGGTAGGCGTTCTCGACCAGCATCTTGAACTGGGCGGCGAACCACTTGCCGGCGAGCGGGGCGTTGGGCAGGGCGTTGGTGAGGTTGTTGCCGTTGAGCGAGTTGCCGGTGTAGGTCGGGTCGCACATGCGGTCGAAGCCCTTGCCTTCGTTGTTGTCGATGGCCTGGCTGGCGCCGTCGGACTCGCCCGGAGGCTTGATCCAGAGGAAGGCGTCGAAGTGGGCGAGGGGTGCGGCCTGGGGCCGCGCGCCGATGCCCGCGCCGTTCTGGTTGCACCAGTTGCCACGGTGGACGCGGCGGTCGATCTTGGTGGCGTTGACAAAGGTCTCAAGCGCGCTCGAGGTCGAGGCGGCGGTGGGTCGGGCGGCGCCACCCCAGCCGTTGCGGGAGGTGTCGACGATCATACCGATGGTGGACGGGAAGCCCTTGGCGACCAGGGCGCTGTAGAGGGCCTGGTTGTAAGAGATCTCGTCGATGTAGTTGTTCCACTGGTAGAAGTTGGCCGAGCGGACAGGCTGGTTGCCGACCTGCTGGGTGGCGGTCATGAGCGGCTCGGTGGCCGGGGTGTAGTTGGCGGTGTTGGAGATGAAGCCGTCGATGCTGCTGTAGCCAGCGGTGGTGCCCTGGGCGACGGTCTGCATCAGGGTGACGAAGGGGCCGAAGTTGCTGTCCCAGCCAAGCCAGCCGGAGTGGGCGACGTCGATGTAGGTGTAGACGTTGCTGATGGCGTGGAGCTTGTTGAGGGCATACTGGACGCCCTGGACATAGGCGCCCGAGCTGTTGGCCTCAGCGCACTTGGCGATGCCAAGGTTGGTGATGAGGTTGGGCAGGGAGTCGGGCTCGATGATGGCGGCGATGCGCAGGTTCTGGTACTTCGACTGGTTGAGGATGGAGGCGATGCGGTCGATGTACTCGGTCTTGTAGCGGTTGAGGCCGTCGGCGCTGATCAGGAGCTCGCCGTTGGAGGCGAGGGCGGAGCAGTCGCGGTTGGGCAGGTCGTAGACGACGATGGTGACGAGCATGGGCGTGGAGCCGGACTGCTTGGCGGCGGCATCGTCGAGGAACTGCTCAAGGGTGCGGTTGACGCCTGGGCCACCGGTGACGGCGGCGATGCGGTCAAGCCAGATCGCGGTCTGGTAGTTGGCCACCTGCGCCATCTGGCTGCCCAGCGTGCCGCCGGTTGCGGCGGCCTCGGCCTGGACCTCGGCGGCGTAGTCGGGGTTGATGTACCACTCCACGCCCACGAAGGGGTTGTCCACATGCGCGCCGGGGATCGCCGTCGGCGTCACGGGCGTGCTGGTCACGGGCGTGCTGGTCACGGGCGTGCTGGTCACGGGCGTGCTGGTCACGGGCGTGGCGGTCCTGGTCGCGGTGGGCGTCACGGGCGTGCTGGTGACAGGCGTGGCGGTCCTGGTCGCCGTCGGCGTCACGGGCGTGCTGGTCACGGGCGTGTTGGTCGGCGCGGTGGTTGGCGTGCTGGTTGGCGTGGTGCCGCCGCCGCAGGTGACGCCGTTCACGGTGAAGCTGGTGGGGATGCTGTTGCTGCCGCTCCAGCCACCGGTAAAGCCAAAGCTCTGCGAGCCGTTTGCTGCGATAACATCGTTCCAGCCGACGCTCTTGGCGCTGACGTTCGCGCCGCTCTGCACCACCGTGGCGTTCCACGCCTGGGTGACGGTCTGCCCGTTGGCAAAGCTCCAGCCGAGCGTCCAGCCGCTGATCGAGCTGGTGCCGGTGTTGGTGATCTTGACGTCGGCCTGGAACCCGGTGTTCCACTGGTTGGTGAGGGTGTAACTGACGCTACAGCTGACTGACGATTGCGCCAGCGCGCTAGTAGAAGCGCCAATGTTGAGCATGGACAGTGCCAGCACGGCACCCACAGCTCGCCATCGAAGTCGCTGCGATCCCATAGCTACTCCTTAATAAATGCGGAACGTGTCGAGCCATCTGCGCTGGTGCCAGAGTGATGGTGCCACGCGATTACTAGACAGTGGGGCTAGTTTAGTGACTGTTCGTCACGAAAGCGTCACGGCTGCCGTTACCGATGGCGTGTAACTATAACGGGTTCTTTACTTTTAGCGCGCACGGCTGCCCTGGTGCTGCGCATGCTGGGCGATAATCAGTGGGCCTGATATGGGTGATTTTCCGCCTAGCACCTCGATGAATGCATGGCAGGCTCGTTAGATGCGGTAGAAAGCATGAGATAGGTGATAGTAGCCATTAGAAAAGCGTAATACTTTGATACTCGTAATTTTCAAAAGGTTTTGTTATCTATACCCGCTTTATTTTCTGAAAAAATATGAGATATGAGGTCATATTTATAGTATGGTATTCATTGCATAGCGGGTGTGTATTGGCTCTAACCATTGAAATATCATGTCAAAAGGAATAAATAAGCTGAGGTTTCTATCCATGAATATGAATCCAACCTCGCATTCTTATTAGAATTTTTTGATAATAGGTTTCATGAAAGCATTATAAGTTGCTTTGAATTAACCGATAGTTGTTAGTTTTCCCTTTTTAAATGTCAGGTGGGGTGGTATGCTTCCTGTGTCCCGCAAGCAACTAAGTTCAGATACAGATGATTGTGCGAAAAACTACAAATTACCGCGTCATTGGAGGCAATACGGTAGGTAAAACGGTGTAGTTTTTAGAAGAATAATAAATTAATCGGGTAAGTGCGTGATTCTTTGAATATGAGGTGTGATTCGCATTTCGTAGCACACACGCATATAGATTCATACCGGTTAAGAGAGATATCTTCAAGCAGCATAGAGATGAGCTAATAACGCAACTGCAATAGACCATTCTAAAATTAAGATTTCTCTTTCATTACCCATAGAAATGACCCTGGGTCTAGCTTTTTGCTGTTTTGATACCAGCGATACGAACGTATCTAACACTGTTGAGCGAGGAATGTATGGCCGTACATGGCGAACATCCAGATCTTTCGAGCGCGCAACAACTGCCAACCGTCGCTTCTGGTGCGAGCGCCAGCGAAGCTATGCCCCTGCGCCGCGAGCCGATCGCGATCATCGGCATTGGCTGCCGCCTACCGGGTGGTGTTGTTGGGCCGCTATCGTTTTGGGACCTACTAGCCAGTGGCCAAGACGCAACCTCGGATGTCCCAGCCGACCGCTGGGACATTCGTTCGTTTTACGACCCCGATCCGGCCAAGCCAGGGAAGCTGAAGACCTTTCACGGCGGCTTTCTCGACCAAGTGGATCGCTTCGACGCGCCGTTCTTCGGCATCTCGCCGCGCGAGGCCGACTGCCTCGACCCGCAGCAGCGCCTGCTGCTGGAGGTCTCGTGGGAGGCGCTGGAGGATGCGGGCCTCGCGCCCGAGCGGCTGGCGGGCAGCAACACCGGCGTGTTTGTAGGAGCCTTCACGCTCGACTACAAGGTCATCCAGTTCAGTGCGGGCAGCCGCGACCTGATCGACTCGCACACTGCGACCGGCAGCATGATGACCATGGTCTCCAATCGGCTCTCCTATGCCTACGACCTGCGCGGCCCGAGCATGTCGGTGGACACGGCCTGCTCGTCCTCGATGGTGGCGGTGCACCTGGCCTGCCAGAGCCTCTGGCGCGGCGAGTGCTCGCTGGCGCTTGCAGGCGGCGTGAATGTGATGACCACGCCCGAGTACACCATCGCCGAGTCGAAGGGCGGCTTCCTCTCGCCCGATGGCCGCTGCAAGACCTTTGACTCGCGGGCCAATGGCTACGCGCGCGGCGAGGGTGCGGGCGTGCTGGTGCTGAAGCCGCTGGCCCAGGCCCTGGCCGACGGCGACCCGATCTACGCGCTTATTCGCGGCACGGCGGTGAACCAGGATGGCCACACCCAGGGCATCACGGTGCCCAACGGCGATGCCCAGCAGGCCCTGCTGCGCGAGGCCTGCCGCCAGGCGGGCGTGGCCCCCTGGCAGCTGCAGTACGTCGAGGCGCACGGCACCGGCACGCCGGTGGGCGACCCGATTGAGGCCAACGCGCTGGGCACGGCGCTGGCCGAGGATCGGCCCGAGGGTGAGTGCTGTGTGATCGGCTCGGTGAAGACCAACATCGGCCACCTGGAGGCGGCGGCGGGCGTGGCGGGCCTGATCAAGGCCGCGCTGGCCCTGCACCACCGGGCCATCCCGCCGCATCTGCACCTGATCAGCCCCAACCCTGCCATCGCCTTCGACGCGCTGCGGCTGCGGGTTCCCCAGGCGCTTGAGCCGTGGCCCGCGCACAGCGGCCCCGCGCTGGCGGGCGTGAACTCGTTTGGCTTCGGTGGCACCAACGGCCACGCCGTGCTAGAGGAGGCCCCCGAGGGCGCGGTGCGCCACGCCTTCGCCACGGGTGCGGGCCAGCAGCGCCCGCACCTGCTGGCGCTCTCGGCGCGCGGCCAGGATGCGCTGGAGGCCACCGCGCTGGCCTACGCCGACATGCTTGAGCAGCAGCCCGAGGCCGCGCTCGACGCGGTGTGCGCCACCACGGCGCTGCGGCGTGGCCAGCACGACCACCGTGTGACGGCGGTGGGCCACAGCCCCGCCGAGCTGGCCGAGCACCTGCGGGCCTTTGCGGCGGGCGAGTCGCGCCCGGGGCTGACGGCGGGCCGCGCCCTGGCGGGCAGGCGGCCTCGGCTGGCCTTCGTGTTCTCGGGGATGGGGCCGCAGTGGTGGGCGATGGGCCGCCAGCTGCTGGCCCAGGAGCCGGTGTTCCGCGCGGCGGTCGAGCGCTGCGACGCGCTGCTGAGCCAGCACGCCGACTGGTCGCTGCTGGCCGAGCTGGCGGCGGACGAGTCCGCATCGCGGATGAACGAGACCCAGATTGCCCAGCCCGCCAACTTCGCCCTGCAGGTCGGCCTGTTCGAGCTATGGCGCTCGTGGGGCGTCGAGCCGGATGCGATCGTGGGCCATAGCGCTGGTGAGGCGGCGGCCTTCTACGCGGCGGGCGTGATGAGCCTTGAGGAGGCGGTGCGCGTGATCTACCACCGCAGCCGCCTGCAGCACCGCACCACCGGCCAGGGCAAGATGGTGGCTGTCGGCATCTCGCACCAGGAGGCGCTGGAGCTGCTGAAGGGCTACGAGAATCGTATCTCGATCGCGGCGGTGAATAGCCCCTCGGCGGTGACGCTGGTGGGCGACACGGCCACGCTGGAGGAGTTTATCGCCCCGCTGCAGGCGCGCCAGGTGTTCTGCCGCTACCTGCGGGTGGAGGTGCCCTACCACAGCCACTACATGGAGGTCATCCGCGAGGATCTGCTGGCCGCGCTGGGCGATATCGCGCTGAGCCAGGCCCGCGTGCCGCTTTACTCTACCGCCACCGGCCAGCGCGCCGATGGCCGCGAGCTGAACGCCGAGTACTGGTGGCACAACGTGCGCGAGTCGGTGCGCTTCGCCGCCGCCGCCGATGTGCTGATCGGCGAGGGCTACGACCTGTTCCTTGAGCTTAGCCCGCACCCCGTGCTGGCCGGGTCGATCATGGAGTGCCTGGCGCATCGGCAGGCCACCGGCAGCGTGCTGCCATCCATCCGCCGCAACGAAGAGGAGCAGGCGGTGATGCTTGGCTCGCTGGGCGCGCTGTACACGCTGGGCCTTCCGGTGGCCTGGGATGCGCTCTACCCCGGCGCTGCCTATACCACGCTGCCGGCCTACGCCTGGCAGCGCGAGCGCTACTGGAACGAGTCTGAGGCGGCGGCGCAGATCCGCCTGGGCTACCAGGATCACCCGCTGCTGGGCCGCCCACTGGCGCTGCCCACCCCCACATGGGAGCAGGAGATCAACCGCCGCGCGCTGGCGTATCTCGATGACCACTGCATCCAGGGCGCGGTGCTCTACCCCGGCGCTGGCTATGTGGAGATGGGTCTGGCCGCTGGTCGGCTGGCGTTTGGCGCGTCGGATCTGGCGGTTGAGGATGTGGCCTTCCGCAAGGCGCTGTTCCTGCCCGATGGCGCGACGCCGCAGGTGCAGGTGCAGCTGGATGCGGCCACGGCGCGTTTTAGCGTGTTCAGTCGCCAGCAGCCCGCCCAGGGCTGGACGCTGCACGCCGAGGGGCGGTTGCGCCAGCGCCAGGAGCTGCCGAGCGCGGCGCTGGCCCTGGATGGCATCCGGGCGCGCTGCGCCGAGGCGCTGGCGGGCGAGGCCTGCTACGCGCAGTTCGCGGCCCAGGGCTTCACCTACGGGCCGAAGTTCCAGGGCATCGCGCGGCTGTGGCGCGGCCAGGGCGAGGCGCTGGCCGAGATCTGCCCAACGGTAGATGCGGACGCGCTGGGCGGCTACCACCTGCACCCGGTCATCCTCGATGCCTGCTTCCAGGTGCTGATTGCGGTCAACCCCGACGCGGGCGCGGACCGCTCGGGCGTGTACCTGCCGGTGGGCATCGACCGCATCCGCGTGGCGCGGCCCGCCGAGGGCGAGCTGTGGGGCTACGCCAGGGTGGTCGAGCGCACGCCGCAGCTGCTGCGCGGCGACATCGTGCTGGTGGATGCGGCGGGCGAGCTGATCGCCGAGATCAGCGGGTTCCGCGCCCAGGCGCTGGATCGAGCGCAGGGCGGGATGGCCGCCGACGCGCTGGAGCGCACCTTCTACGAGCCGGTGTGGCTGCCCCAGGAGCGCGGACAGGCCGCCGCCGCCCAGGCGGGCGCGTGGCTGGTGCTGGCCAACCGCCCCGAGGCCGAGGCGCTGGCCGCCGAGCTGGCCGAGCGCGGTCAGCGCTGCGTGCTGGTGGCCGATGGCGCGGCCTACCAGGAGATCGAGCCGGGCGCGCGGTATGTGCTGAACCCAAGTGAGAAGGCAGAGTTCAGCCGCCTGCTGGGCGACCTGCGGGCCGCCGGGCTGCCGCTGCTGGGCGGCGTGGCCCATATGTGGGCGCTGGCCGACCAGCAGGGCGAGGAGCTGGCCCCCGCCGAGCTGGATGCGGCGCAGCGGCGCGGCAGCCTGGCGCTGCTGCTGCTGACCCAGGCCCTGATCGAGGCGGGCGTGGCCCCCAAGATCTGGGTGGTGACGCGCGGCGCGCAGGCGGTGCGCGGCGAGCCCCAGCTAGCCGTGGCCCAGGCCCCGCTCTGGGGCATCGGGCGCGTGATCGGCTACCAGGAGCTGGTGGGCTTCTGGGGCGGCGCGGTGGATCTCGACCCCGCGACACCCGCAGGCGAGGCCGCCGCGCTGGCCGACGAGCTGCTGACCCCGGCAGGCGAGGACCAGATCGCCTTCCGGGCTGGCCAGCGCTACGTGGCCCGGCTGGAGCACAGCGCGGCGCTCACCCCCGCGCTGCCCGCCCACTTCCGGCCCGACGCCAGCTACCTGATCACCGGCGCGTTTGGCGCGCTGGGCCAGCTGGTGGCGCGCTGGATGGTCGAGCGCGGCGCGCGGCGGCTCATCCTGGCCGGGCGCAGCGCGCTGCCTCCCCGCGCCGAGTGGGCCGACCTTGCCCCCAGCAGCCCCGCCGCCGAGCGCGTGGCGCTCATCCGCTCGCTGGAGGCGGGCGGGGCCAGCGTGCACCTGGCCCAGGTGGATGTGGCCGACGAGGCCGAGCTGGCGGGCTACCTGGCCCAGTTCCGCCGCGAGGGCTGGCCCGCCGTGCGCGGCGTCATCCACTCGGCGGGCATCGTGCGCGACCAGATCCTGATGCAGATGGACGCGGCCTCATTCACCGATGTGCTGCGGCCCAAGGTGCTGGGCGGCTGGGCGCTGCACCGCTGCCTGCGCGACACCCCGCTCGACTTCTTCGTGCTGTTCTCGTCGGTGGCCTCGCAGGTGGTCTCGACCGGGCAGGCCAACTACGCGGCGGGCAACGCCTTCCTCGACTCGCTGGCCCAGCACCGGCGGGCGCAGGGCCTTCCGGCGCTCAGCATCAACTGGGGGCCGTGGGCCGTGGGTATGGTGCGCGACCTCAACCTGATCGAGCACTACGAGCGGCGCGGCATGGCCCCGATCGCCCCCGAGGATGGCATGAGCGCGCTGGGTCGCCTGCTGGGACAGCCCGTGGCCCAGGCCTCGGTGCTGATGGCTACCTGGCCGACGGTGCTGGAATACTACCCGCAGCACCCGCCGCTGTTCGCCCACCTGGCCCAGCAGGCCAATGCCGAGGCTGACGACGCTGGCGAGCAGAGCCTGGCCCAGCGCATCGCCCAGGCCGAGGGGCCGGAGCGGCTGGCCCTGGTGGAGGAGCAGCTGCGCGATTTGGCCGCCAGGGTGCTGCGGCTCGACCGCGCCAAGCTGGATGTGCAGCAGCCGCTGAGCGCGCTGGGGATGAACTCGATGATGGCCATCGAGCTGAAGAACCGCATCGACCTCACGCTGAATGTGACGGTCGCGGTGGTGGAGCTGCTGCAGGGCTTCGGGGTGGCGCAGCTGGCCGCCCGCCTGCTGCCGCAGATCGAGGCCCAGGTGGCGCTGGCATCCGCCGGGGCGCTGAGCGAGGAGGCCGCCCAGCAGATCGCCGAGCAGGTGGATGGTGCCACGCTCGACGAGCTGCTGAGCGAGCTGGAGAATCTTTCCGATGAGGAGGCCGAGCTGCTGCTCGCTGGGCGCGAGGGGGCGTAGGCCTTGGTTGGCCGGGGCCGCCGCGCGCGGCCCCAGGATGACGCGTGGGTTTTCTTCCCGCGCCTTGAAGCGCGGATCGGCATACGTGTATCAGCATCATCAAGGGAGAACACAGCAATGACGGCGACAACAACCTACGAGAAGCAGTGGTGGGAAGAGGGCGCGGGCTTTTTCGGGCGCGGCTACATGGAGGGCGATAACTCGGTGGAGGGCTACCTGGATGCGCCGATGACCCTGGAGGAGCGCACCGAGAGCGAGGTGCGCGGCATCATCAACCTGCTGCAGCTGCAGCCCGGCCAGCACGTGCTGGATTGCCCCAGCGGCTATGGCCGCCACTCGATCGGCCTGGGCCGCCACGGCATGAATGTGATCGGCGCGGACATCAACGGCGAGGAGCTGTTTGTGGCCACCCAGAAGCGCGGCGATCTCTCGAACGTGCAGTTCATCAAGAACGACATGCGCTTCCTCTACTTCCAGAACCACTTCGACGCCGTGATCAACATGTTCTACTCGTTCGGCTTCTTCGACACCGACGAGGAGAACATCCAGGTGCTGCGCAACTTCTACAACGCCCTGAAGCCGGGCGGCAAGTTCCTGATGCACACCGACGTGAACATCCCGCGCATCATCAGCGGTAAGTACAAGTCGCAGGAGCGCCGCAACCTGCCCAACGGCAACGTGCTTGAGATCATCGACCGCTACGAGCCGACCACCAAGCGCATCGAGGGCACCTGGACGATCATCCGCCCCGACAACAGCATCCAGGATCTGACGCCCTACTCGGTGCGGGTCTACACCAACGAGGAGTTCACCGGCTGGTGCCACGAGGTCGGCTTCCGCACCGTCACAGCCTACGGCTCGTGGGACCGTACGCCGCTGACCGACGAGTCCGAGGACATGATGATCATCGCCGAGAAGTAGGACTGATATATTCAACCTGCTAGCTCCACTATGCCAGAAAAAAGGCATCTTGCTGAGAATATGAGCGGTCCGTCAGATTCTTTCATGATCGCCAATAGTATTCGTCTTTGTCTGTTTTCATGAAAGAATTGCTTGACTCATTCATTCGGCCTAGAAGATGTCGGTATATGCAGAATAACGATGGGAAGAGCGAGCTATGTGTCATCTTCACACATCTATGTATGGCACAACGAAAGATTCCAGCGGGCGTGAGGGGCTAGCAGTCTCATTCTCTGTCTACCGAACACCGACGACCGCGCATACGCTAGGGGGCGCGCAATGACCACAGTCGCAGACCGGATCGCCGAGCTGCCGCCGGAGAAGCTGGCGCTGCTGCTCCAGCGCCTGAAGAAGCAGAAGGCACCGAGCACCAGCATCCCGCGCATCGCCCGCGAGGCGGCGAGCTTCCCGCTCTCGTTCACGCAGCAGCGCCAGTGGTTTATGGAGCAGCTGATGCCGGGGGCGATCTACAACGTCCCGCAGGCCATCCAGATCACGGGCGCGCTGGATGTGGCCGCGTTCGAGCGCGCGCTGGCCGCCATCGCCCAGCGGCACGAGGCGCTGCGCACCACCTTCCGCGTGGTGGATGGCCAGCCCGCCCAGGTGGTGGCCGACGCGCCGGTGGGCGGGGCCGCCCTGCCCACCATCGACCTGCGCGGCCTGCCCGCCGCGCAGCGCGCCGCCGAGACCGCGCGGGTGGCCGCCGAGGAGGCCGCGCACCACTTCGACCTGGGCGCGGGGCCGCTGTGGCGCACCCTGCTGCTGCAAACGGGCGATCAGGAGCACACCCTGATCATCACCATGCACCACATCATCTCCGACGGCTGGTCGATCGGCGTGGCCATGCGCGAGCTGGCCGCGCTCTACACCGCCTTCACCCAGGGCCGCGAGGCCAGCCTGCCCGAGCTGCCCATCCAGTACGTCGACTTCGCGGTGTGGCAGCGGGCCTGGCTGGATGCCGACGCGGCGGGCGGCTCGCCCGTGCAGCGGCAGCTGGCCTACTGGCGCGAGCAGCTGGCCGATGCCCCCGCGCTGCTAGCGCTGCCCTACGACCGGCCGCGCCCCGCCGCCCAGACCTACACCGGCGCGACGGCGCCCTTCCGCCTGCCCCGCGCCGCCGCCGACGCGCTGCGCGCCGTGTGCGACGCCGAGGGCGCGACCATGTTCATGGCGGTGCTGGCCGCGCTCGATCTGGCCCTGGCCCGCTACAGCGGGCAGGACGATATCTGCGTGGGCACGCCGATCGCCAACCGCACGCTGCCCGAGCTAGAGGGCCTGGTGGGCTTGTTCATCAACACGCTGGTGCTGCGCGTGCGCCTGGCGGGCGACCCCAGCTTCCGCGCGCTGCTGGGCCAGGTGCGCGCCACCGCGCTGGCGGCCTACGCCAACCAGGATGTGCCCTTCGAGCGCGTGGTCGAAGCCGTCGAGCCGGAGCGCAGCCCCAGCTTCTCGCCGCTGTTCCAGGCCCTGCTGGTCTACACCGAGGCCGCCGCCGCTCAGGTTGAGCTGCCAGGCCTGACGCTGCGCCCGCTGCCGCTGCACAGCGGCACCGCCCAGTTCGATCTCTCGCTGTACCTGAGCGAGCTAGAGGACGGCGTGCAGGGCTACTTCGAGTACAACACCGACCTGTTCGACGAGGCCACCGTGGCCCAGCTGGCCGCCCACCTGCAGGAGCTGATCGCCCAGGCCGCCGCCGCGCCCGACCAGCCGATCTCGGCGCTGATGGCCGCCATCCCCGCCCAGAAGCTGGATGTGGTGGTGGTCTCGGCCTTCACCGCCGAGCCGCTGGCCGACTCGCTGGAGTTCTGGATGGACGAGCTGCACGTGCCCGCGCGCATCCGCTTCGCGCCCTACAGCCAGGTGTTCCAGCAGCTGCTCGACCCGCAGGGCATGCTGGCCGCCAGCCGCGAGGGCGTGGGCGTCGTGGTGCTGCGGCTAGAGGACTGGGTGCAGCACATCCAGGGCGGCGAGGCCGAGCTGCAGGCCCAGCTGGCCCAGAACGTGGCCGACTTTGTGGATGCGCTGGCCGCTGCCCGCGAGGCCGCCGACGCGCCATGCCTGGTGTGCGTCTGCCCGCCCTCCGAGGCCTTCGCGGCCCAGCCGGGCCGGGCCGAGCTGCTGGCGCGGCTGGATGCCCAGATCGCCGCGCAGTGCGGCCAGCTGCCGGGCGTGCGCCACCTGCACCACCAGCAGATGCTGGCGCGCTACCCACTGGAGGCCATCCACGACCCGCGCGGCGACGAGCTGGGCCATATCCCGTACACCACCGAGTTTTTCGCCGTGCTGGGCACCTGCATCGCCCGCGAGCTATGGGCGCTGCGCGAGGACGCCCAGCAGGGCTAGGGGAAACGAACTATGAACCTTGAGGAGCTATTCGCGAGCGTGCTGAATGTGCCCGCCGAGACGCTGAGCGACGACTCGTGCCCGGCCACGGTGCGGGCCTGGAACAGCCTGGGCCACCTGAAGCTGATCAGCGCGATGGAGGAGATCTTCGGCATCGCGTTCAGCAGCGCCGAGATCCGTGGGCTGAAGACGCTGGGCGGCGCGCGCGCGCTGCTGCAGGCCAAGGGCGCGCTGTAGAGGAGCGCAATCACTATGACCCTCACCACGACGCTTGAGCTATGGGAGCCGCAGACCGCCCTCGGGCAGCTGCCCGACGAGGATCTGGCCTTGATGCTGCGCATCCGCCACTTCGAGCAGGCCCTGCTCGACCTGTTCTCGCGCGGGAAGCTGAGCGGCACCACCCACACCTGCCTGGGCCAGGAATACGTGCCCGTGGCCATGCGCACCCTGCTGCGCCCCAGCGACTACGTGTTCAGCCACCACCGTGGGCACGGACACTACCTGGCCCGCTTCGAGGAGCCGACCGGGCTGCTGGCCGAGATCATGGGGCGCGAGGGTGCGGTGTGCGGCGGCGTGGGCGGCAGCCAGCACATCTACCGCGACCGCTTCCTCTCCAGCGGGGTGCAGGGCGAGAGCATGCCGGTGGCCGCCGGGGTGGCGCTGCACCTCAAGCGGGCGGGCCAGGGCGATCTGGCCGCCGTCTACATCGGCGATGGCAGCTGGAGCGCGGGCGGCGTCTACGAGGCGCTGAATATCGCCAAGCTGTGGCACCTGCCGCTGGTGGTGCTGACCGAGAACAACGGCATCGCGCTTTCCACCCCGCTGGAGTGCGAGCTGGCTGGCACTATCGCCGGGCGGGCCAGGGCGTTTGGCGTGGCCTACGCCCACGTGGCCAGCAAGGATGTGTGCGCCATCCGCGCCCAGCTGGCCCCGCTGGTCGACGCGGCGCGCCGCGACAGCGAGCCGCTGGTGGTGGAGTTCGAGACCGACCGGCTGGGGCCGCACAGCAAGGGCGACGACACCCGCCCCGCGCACGAGCTAGACGCCCTGCGCGAGCGCGACTGGACCGCCGCCTACCGCGAGCAGTTCCCCGCGCAGTTCGCGGCGCTGGACGCCCAGGAGCGCGAGCGGATCGCTCAGGCCGTGCGCGATGTCGAGTCGCGCGGCCCCAGCGTGTGGAGGCAGGCATGAGCGAGCGCGTGATCGAGAACCTGAACCGTGGCCTGCACACGCTGCTGGCCGCCGACCCCGAGGTGTTTCTGCTGGGCGAGGATGTGTGCGACCCCTACGGCGGCGCGTTCAAGGCCAGCCGGGGTCTCTCCACCCGCTTCCCCGACCGCGTGCTGAACACGCCGATCGCCGAGAACGCGATCGTGGGCGTGGCGGCGGGCCTGGCGCTGGCGGGCCACAGGCCGATCGCCGAGATGATGTTTGGCGACTTCATCACGCTGGGCTTCGACCAGATCGTCAACTTCGCCACCAAGTCGGCCACGATGTACGGCAGGCCCGTGCCCATGAATATGGTGGTGCGCTGCCCGGTGGGCGGCGGGCGCTCCTACGGCCCCACCCACAGCCAGAACCTGCAGAAGCACTTTCTGGGCGTGCCCGGCCTGCGTCTGTTCGAGCTGACGCCCTTCCACGACTGCGGCGAGCTGCTGGGCCACATGCTCTCGCTCGGCACGCCCAGCATTTTGTTCGAGGACAAGGTGCTCTACAGCCAGCCGATGCACCAGGGCGGCGCGGTCGACGACCTGTTCACCTACGAGAAATTCGGCCCGGGCGGCGCGTTTGTGCGGGTCGCGCCCGATGGCTTCGACAGCTGCGACGTGCTGATGATCGCCCCCGGCGGGATGCTGGCCCGCTGCCTCAGCGCCGCCAAGACCCTGCTGATCGAGGATGAGATCATCGCCCAGATCGTGGTGCCGCTGCAGCTCTACCCCTTCGACCCCGCGCCGCTGGAGGCGCTGGCCGCCGCGAGCGGCCTGGTGCTGGTGGCCGAGGAGGGCACCGCAGGCGGCACCTGGGGCGGCGAGGTGGCCAGCCAGCTCTACGCGCGGCTGTGGGGCGCGCTGCGGCACCGCGTGGTGCAGCTCAGCTCGCACGACAGCATCATCCCCTGCGCGCCGCATCTGGAGCGCCAGGTGCTCATCCAGGCCGAAGATATCTATGCCGCAATCAAGGCGGAGGTTCTGCATGTATAAGGTGCTTGTTCCGCTGGTGAACAACAACGAGGATACCTACACGCTCTCGCGCTGGCTGGTGAAAGATGGCCAGCAGGTGGCCGCCGACGACCTGATCGCCTCGGTCGAGTCGACCAAGGCCACGGTGGAGCTGGCCGCCGATCAGGCTGGCATCGTGCACCAGGCGGTGGCGCAGGGCGCGGCGGTGGCGTTTGGCGATGTGGCGGCCTATATCTTTGCCGACGAGGCCGAGCGCGCCGCCTTCCTGGCCCAGGGCCAGCCCGCCGCGCCCCAGGCCGCTACATCCTGCACTATCACCAAGGCCGCCCGCGAGCTGATGGACCAGCACGGCATCGCCGAGGCGCAGGTGCTGGCGCTGGGCAAGAAGATCGTGACCAAGGCCGATGTGGAGCCGCTGATCGGCGCGCAGGACGCGCAGCCAGCGGGCGGCATCGCGCTCTCGAAGCGCCAGATCGGCATTGGCGAGGTGGTCAGCCGCTCGTACCACAGCATCCCGCGCGCCTTTCTGGCCATGAAGGTCTACGTCGACGCCGCCCTAGCGGCCCTGGCCGAGCTCTCGGCCAGCAGCGACTGTATGATCGGCCTGACCGAGCTGCTGGTGCAGCAGGTGGCCCTGCTCCAGCCACAGTTCCCGCTGCTCTACGGCGGGCTGGCCGAGCCGGGCCGCTTCCTGCCCGCCGAGGGCGCGCACGTGGGCGTGACGATGGACGGCGGGCGCGGCCTATTCATCCCCGTGGTGCGCGACGCCGCCGCCCGCAGCCTGCCCGAGATCGCCGACACGCTGATGGACTTCCGCATCAAGGCGCTGCGCAACTCCTTCCAGCCCGAGGATCTGGCGGGCGGCGCGGTCACGATCTCGCTGAATGTGGAGCCGGACACGCTGTTTGTGCTGCCGATCATCCTGCCCGATCAGGCGGCCATGCTGTCGCTGGGGGCCGAGCAGGAGGAGCTGTACCTAGCCGAGGGTGGCGCGGTGGCGCGGCGGCGCTTTGTGACGCTGGGCCTAGCCTACGACCATCGGGTGATCAACGGCTACGAGGCCGCGCAGTGGATGAAGGCCCTGAAGGCCCAGGTCGAGCAGGCTCGCCTGGCAGATGTAGGAGCGGCACAATGAGTGCGACACCTTTGCCCGATGGGGCGGCGCGGCTGCGGCTGCGCATGCGCTGGGATCAGATCGTGGGGTCGGGGCGGCCCGCCCAGCTACGCGTGGCGGTGCTGGCCAGCTTCACCGCTCAGCCGCTCGCGCCCTACCTGGGCGTGGCGCTGGAGGACGCGGCCCCGGCGGAGATCTGGGTCGGCCCGTACAACCAGATCGTGCCGCAGTGCCTGAGCGCCGAGAGCGAGCTGGCCCACTTCGGCCCCGACCTGCTGGTGGTGTGGCCGCGCCTGGAGGAGCTGTGGGGCGGCGAGCTGCCGCTGGATGGCGACCCGGCGGCCCAGATCGACGATGCCGCCGCGCTGGCGGAGGCCTGCCTGGGCGCGGCCAGCCGCCTGGGCGCGCGGCTGCTGTTCGTGCTGCCCGCCGTGCCCGAGCTGCGCCCGCTGGGCCTGGGCGACGCGGGTAGCCCGCGCGCCGTGTCCGCCACCGCCGCCGCCGTGCGCGAGTCGCTGCGCGGCCAGCTGGCCGGGCGGCAGGGTGTGGCGCTGCTGGATGCCGAGGATCTGGTGCGCACCGTGGGCGCGGCCCGCGCCTACAACCGCCGCATGCAGGCGGTGGCCCGCATCCCCTTCTCGGAAGAGGTGTTCCACCTAGCCGGGCAGCGCATGGCCCGCCTGCTGGCCCTGAGCCAGCGCGCCGCCCCGCGCCTGCTGGTGATCGTGCCTGACGATGTGCTGTGGGGCGGCTCGCTGGCCGAGCTTGGCCCCAGCGGCGTGGATGTGGCCGAGGGCGGCCCCGGCGAGCTGCACCGCCAGATCCAGGCCTTCCTGCTGGAGCAGCGGCGGGCGGGCAACCGCCTGGCGATCTGCGGCGACTACGCCAAGGCCTCGCTGCGCGAGGTGCTGGCCCGCCGCGAGATGCTGCTGCGCCGCGAGCACCTGGTGGGCTGGCAGACCGACCCGCGCCCCTGCGCCGCGCTGCGCGCGCTGGCCGAGGACACCCGCACGGCCCTGGCCGATGTGGTGCTGATCACCGCCAGCGCGGCCTGCGCCACCGCCGTGGCCGCGCAGTTCCCCGAGGTGGCGCTGGTGCAGCTGCCCGAGGACGCCGCCGAGTGGCTCGCCGCGTTTCAGGCCAGCCCCGTGCTGGACATGCCGCCCCGCGTCGCCGCGCCCGCGCCCAGCCCCGCCGCCCAGCCCCGCGCGGCCAAGCCCAGCCTGGCCGACTTCCTGGCGCGGCTGGCGCTGAAGGTGGAGGTGGCCCCCGCCGAGCCACACGAGCTGGCCCACGTGGTCCATCTGACCCACCACACATCCGAGTTCCACCTGACTGGCGAGCAGTACGACCAGCCCGCGCTCGATGCCTTCCTGGCCCAGCCGGGGGCCGAGTGCTGGCTCATCCGCGTCAGCGACCGCCTGGGCGACTACGGCGACGCGGGCGCGCTGCTGCTGCGGGCCGAGAGCGGCACCCTGGAGGTGGCGACCTTCCTGCTGAACTGCCGCGTTCTGGGCCGCAATGTGGAGTACGAGGTGCTGCGACGGCTGGCCACGATCGCCAGCGAGCGCGGCTGCGCCCAGGTGCGCCTGCTCCACCGCCCCACCGAGCGCAACGCGGTGGCCGGGGCCTTTGTGCGGGCCGTGGGCGGCCAGCCCGCCCCCGAGGGCGGCGCGAGCGCCACGCTGACCCCGGCCCAGCTGGCCGCGCTGGCCCCCCAGGGCCAGGCCCCATCCAGCTGCGGCGCGGATCTGCCCGCGCCTAGCCCCAGCGCGGTCTCGCCCGCCGCCCGCTTCCTGGCGGCCCGCGTCGCGCGGCTGGGCGAGGATGGCGCGCGGGCCGTGGCCGAGCGCTTCGCCAGCTTCCAGCGCGGCGAGCAGCTGCTAGAGGCCGTGCAGGCCTACCGCCGCCGTTCGCGCCCCGATATGGATGTGGCCTATGTGGCCCCGCGCACCCCGCTGGAGGGCCAGCTGGCCGACGTGTGGGGCGAGGTGCTGGGACTCGACCGCATCGGCGTGCGCGACAACTTCTTTCACCTGGGCGGGCACTCCATCCTGGCCACCCAGCTGGTGATGCGCCTGTACGACGTGCTGGGCATCGAGCTACCGGTGCGGATCTTCTTCGAGACGCCCACCATCGAGAGCATGGCGCAGGCCATCGACATCGTGCGGCGCACCGGCGACGACACCGCGTTTATCGCCGAGGCCCCCGAGTATGTGAAGGCCGAGGCCGTGCTCGACCCCAGCATCACCGCCGAGGGCGCGCGCCCCGCCGAGCACACCAGCGACCCGCGCCGGATCTTCCTGACCGGCGGCACCGGCTACCTGGGCGCGTTCCTGCTGGCCGAGCTGCTGCGCCGCACCAGCGCCACCATCTACTGCCACGCCCGCGCCCGCGACGAGCAGGACGCCCTGGCCCGCATCGCTGCCAATCTTCAGCACTACGGCCTGTGGGATGAGGCCCAGCGCCACCGCCTCGTTCCGGTGGTGGGCGACCTGGCCCAGCCGCTGCTCGGCCTCAGCGAGGAGCGCTTCCTAGAGCTGGCCGACCTGATCGACGTGATCTACCACGCCGGTGCGATCACCAGCTTCATCTACCCCTACACCACGCTCAAGCCCACCAACGTGCTGGGCACCCAGGAGGTGCTGCGCCTGGCCAGCCGCATCCGGCTCAAGCCCGTGCACCTCACCTCCACGCTCTATGTCTTTGGCCCTGGCGACAAGCACGAGGACGGCGGCCCCATGCGCGAGGACGATATCCCCGAGCACGTGGAGACCATGCACATCGGCTACCGCCAGAGCAAGTGGGTGGCCGAGCGGCTGCTGCTGCTGGCCCGCGAGCGCGGCATCCCGGTGGCGATCTACCGCCCCAGCCGCATCGCCGGGCACAGCCACACCGGCGCGTGCCAGACCAACGACTTCGTGTGGCGCATGATCCGCGCCTGCATCGACGCGTCGAGCGTGTTCAACCAGGACATGACCATGGATATGGTGCCGGTGGACTACGTGAGCGAGGCCATCGTGCACCTCTCGCTGCGGCCCGAGTCGCTCAACCAGGTCTTCCACCTGACCAACCCCAAGGTGCCGCGCCTGGATGAGATCGTCGAGTGGTCGCAGAGCTACGGCTACCCCATCCGCCGCGAGCCATACGAGACCTGGCGCGCGCGGCTGAAGGTGGCCGCCGAGCGCTCGAACCAGAACGCCTCGTTCGCGCTGGTGCCCTTCCTGCCGCAGGATCTGAGCCGCCAGCAGCTGGGCGACCTGCCCTTTGACGCCAGCAACACGCTGGCCGGGCTGGCTGGCTCGGGCATCGCCTGCCCGCTGATCGACGAGACCCGCTTCCACGTCTACCTAGACTACTTCACCCAGAGCGGGTTCCTGCGCACGCCCCAGGAGGTTGGGGCGGTGCTGGAGGAGGCCGGGGTGGCCTAGCCGCCACGGGAAAAGAGGAACGCTATGCGCCGAATGTCTGACGCGGGTGCGCCCGCATGGTACCAAACGCTGTGGGGCGGCAGCACTATGGAGATGCTCAAAAAGCATCCGCTGCTGGCCTTCTACGTGGTGGCCTGCGCCGTCACCTGGGCCTTCCACATCCCGCTGGCGCTGGCCGCCGTGGGCGCGGTGGGCTGGAAGCTGCCAGCCTGGGCGCATGTGCTGGGCGCGCTTGGCCCGGTCACGGCCTCGCTAGGCGTCACCTGGGCCACGCGCGGCCCCACCGGGCTGCGCGACCTGGCGCGGCGGGCCACCAGCTGGCAGGGCGGCTGGGGCTGGCTGGCCTTCGCGCTGCTCAGCCCCGGCGCGTGCTTCTTGGCGGCGGGCGCGGCCATCTCGCTGTTCCGGGGCGACACCACCGCGCTGGCGGGCTTCGGCTACGCCACCGAGCTGCCCCAGCTTGGCTGGCTGGGCACCTGGCTGCTGTGGACGCTGACCTTCGGTCTGTGCGAGGAGCTGGGCTGGCGCGGCTTCATGCTGCCCCGCCTGCAGCAGGGGCGCGGGGCCTACCACGCCACGCTGCTGCTGGGCCTGCTCTGGGCCTTCTGGCACGTGCCCTCGTTCTTCTACAACATGCCCGCCAACCCCATGGTGTGGGTCGCCTTCCTGATCAGCATCCTGGCCGGGTCGGTGGTGATGACGTGGCTCTACAACAGCACCGGCGGCAGCATCCTCATCCCCGCGCTGTGGCACGGCGCGTTCGACACGGCGGTGGCCGGGGCCGATGGGATGGTGGCCGGTGCGGTGAACGCCTGCGTGATCGCGGGCGCTATCGTGATTCTGCGGCGGTACGGGCCAGATGCGCTCGCGCCGCAGCCCAAGCAGGTCTTGGGCGGGGGGCAACAATGACACAGGAGAAGACGGCCCAGGGCATGCGGGCCTTCATGACCATCTGGCTGGGCGAGCTGGTCTCGATCATCGGCAGCGGCCTCACCGGCTTCGCGCTGGGTGTGTGGGTCTACCAGAGCACCGGCTCGGCCACCTTGTTCGCGCTGATCTCGCTGTTCACCACGCTGCCGGGCATCCTGGTCGCGCCGCTGGCCGGGGCCTTGGTGGACCGCTGGGATCGGCGGATGGTGATGTTCGTGGCCGACACCGGCGCGGCGCTCTGCACCCTGGCCATCGCCACGCTGCTCTGGAGCAGCGCGCTGGAGGTCTGGCATATCTACATCGCTATGGGCATCGCCTCGCTGTGCGGGGCCTTCCAGCAGCCCGCCTACAAGGTGGCGGCCACGCTGCTGGTGCCGCGCGAGCGCTTCGGGCAGGCCAGCGGCCTGATGCAGATCGGCAACGGCGCGCAGTACATCATCTCGCCTGTGATCGCGGGCCTGCTGGTGGGCGTGGTGGGCATCAAGGGCGTGGTGCTGGTGGATTTCGCCACCTACTTCTGCGCCATGTTCGCCCTGCTGGCGGTGCGCATCCCGCGCCCCGCCGCCACCGAGGCGGGCAGCGCCGGGCGCGGCTCGATTTGGGGCGAGATCGCGCAGTGCTGGCACTACCTGCGCCAGCGCAGCGGCCTGCTGAGCGTGATCGCGGTGCTGACCTTCGGCAACTTTATGACGGCCTTTATCTCGGTGCTGGCCGCGCCGCTGATGCTCTCGTTTGCCGACACGGCGGTGCTGGGCCTCACCATGTCGATCGCGGGCACGGGCATGCTGATCGGCAGCATCGTGCTGGGCGTGACGGGCGGCCCCAAGCGGCTGATCCGGGGCATGACGGCGGCGATGGCGGCTGGCTCGCTGGGCATGGTGTTCATGGGCGTGCGCCAGGATGCGGTGCTGATCACCGCCGCCTGCTTCGTGTTCTTCTTCTCCATGCCGTTCGTGCAGGGCTGCTACGACACGATCATCCGCAGCAAGGTCGAGGCCGACCTGCAGGGCCGCATGTTCGCGGTCTCCAGCGGGGTCATCCAGTTCGCCGCCGTGGCCGCCTATGTGCTGGCCGGGCCGCTGAGCGAGTATGTGTTCCAGCCGATGATGGCCCAGGGCGGCAGCCTGGCCCCCAGCGTGGGCGCGCTGATCGGCGCAGGCCCAGGGCGCGGCATCGCGCTGCTGTTTATCGTCTTCGGCGTGCTGGCGCTGGTGGTCACTGGGCTGGGCTACGCCAACCCCCACATGCGCAACGTGGAGCGCGAGCTGCCCGATGTGGCCCCGGCCCAGCCGCTGGGCGAGCCGCAGCTAGTGCCCGCCGACTAGGGGTTCGTTCGACGAGGGGTTCGTTTACCACCAAGACACCAAGACACCAAGGGAACGAATACCATGAAGGCGCGAAGGCACGAAGGGGACGAAAGAGGGAATGGGGAGAGCCTGCTGCCCCATCCCACTTGTCCCATGCGGCGAAGGTGTCGCTAGGGTTTTGATGGCCATATGCACGAACACCAGCCGCCAGAAACATGGCATAGGAACGCCTCAAATTGGGGGTTCCAAGGGGGTTACACCCCCTGGCGGGGTTACTAGGGGCTGGCCCCTAGTCGCCGCCCGCGCAGGGCATCCACCCAGCAATCAACAGAAATCGCCATCGACGAAGGCGCACGCTGGTCGGCTCGACGTCGAAATGCCCAAAATAGTGAGATCTGGTGAGGGGCGCGGCCCCAAGCAAAACAAGTCTACCCGTATCAAACAGGTTTAAGGAGCGTGCAATGAACAGTGAAGATCGCAGCATCCTACGGTTCGGGGCCTACGCCTCGCTGCTTCTCCCGGTGGCCTACGCGGTGATGGGCATCGCGCTGATGCTCGACCCGGTGGAGCAGTACCGCGACGAGCGCTACTGGACAACCCTGGCACAGATTCCCTACTACACCTACACCTGGCGCATCGCCTTCGGCTTTGTGGGCCTGCTCGCGCTGGCCGTCATCCCGGCGGCGGTGCGGCTGGCCCGCCCCGACGACGGCAAGGGCGCTGGCGCGCTCAACTGGTTCACGATCATCGCCTACCTCGGCTCGGCCTCGCTGGCCATTGACTGCTTCCGTGGCGTGTTTCTGGTGAAGGATCAGCTTCTGAGCGCCTATCAGACCGGCGAGCAGTCCTTTATGCTGGCGGCCAAGGTGGCGGTGGGCGGCGGCACCGATGTGAACGGCGTGTTCCAGTACGGCGGCGTGGGCCTGTGGTATACGCTGGTGGGCCTGCTGCTGCTGCGCCGCAAGGATCTGCACCCCGGCCTGGCCTGGTTCGCCATCGCCACGGGCGTGGACTATGTGCTGACCCTGATCTTCGGCCTGACCGACTGGTTCATCCCCGGCACCCAGATCGCGATGATGGCGCTGCTGGCCATGCTGGGCGGCACCATCCTGGCCCCTGGCTTCCACATCTGGCTTGGCGTGGTGCTGCTGCGCCGCACCGCCCAGCCCCAGACTGCGGCTACCATCGCGCCTGTTGCGGCGGATTAGTAGGCTTTCTCTGCGCCCTGGGATTATGCCCAGGGCGCAGATGACATGAATGCGCCTGAAAAGGTAGTAAAAGTGAGCATACGTCAAGAGATTGTTTTCATAAAGAAAAAGTGCGGATGCGCTGTTTTGAGCCTGATGAGTGAGTAAATAGCTGGTAGATTGAGAGAATGGTTGGTAGATTGGCAGAAGGTCAGGGGGAACTGGCAGAAGGTCAGGGGGAACTGGCAGAAGGTCAGGGGGAACTGGCAGAAGGCCAGGGGGAACTGGCAGAAGGTCAGGGGGAACTGGCAGAAGGTCAGGGGGAACTGGCAGAAGGTCAGGGGGAACTGGCAGAAGGCCAGGGGGAACTGGCAGAAGGTCAGATCTATGAGCAGAGCAAAGAGCCAGCCCAGCACTATTGGGGCAGCGCAGTGGGGAAAAGAAGAGCACGCATCGGATTGCAAGCGATAGATGGCCCATCATCACTGAACAATTGACGATAAGGAGCAGACCGTGGAAATACCCTGGGATGCAATTATTATTGGCGCGGGACTAGGCGGCCTCTCGGCGGCGGCGCACCTTGCCAAGGCAGGCAAGCGCGTGCTGGTGCTAGAGCAGGGCAGCGGGCCGGGCGGCTACGCCCACGGCACCCAGCGCGGCGACTACTACTTCGACTTCAGCCTGCACAGCATGGACGGCATCAGCCCGGGCGGCTGGGCGCACGCCGCCCTGCGCGACCTGGGCGTGCTGGATGAGGTGCAGTTCACGCGGCTCGACCCCTACTACGTCACGCGCTTCCCCGAGCACGAGGTGACGGCCCACGCCGACCCGGTGGCCTACGAGGCCGAGCTGATCCGCCAGTTCCCCGACGAGGCCGACAGCATCCGCTCGCTGTTCGACGAGATGTTCGCGATCTACCGCGAGACCCACCGCATGCGCGCCGACGGCGACATGGACCTGCCCGGCGGCCCCGACGCCATGCCCAAGCGCTACCCCCACCTCATCCACGCCATCACCGAGAGCTGGGGCCAGCTGGTGGCCCGCCACATCCGCGACCCCAAGCTGCAGGCGATCATCGGCACGCTGTGGACCTACTGCGGCCTGCCGCCCGCGCGCCTGAGTGCCCCGGCGCTGGCGCTGGTGTGGGGCAGCGCCCACCACTACGGGGCCTACTACCCGCGCGGCGGCTCCATGGCCCTGAACCACGCTCTGGAGCGCGTGATCGCGCTGGGCGGCGGCGAGCTGCGCTACGGCCAGCGGGTCGAGAAGGTGCTGGTGCGCGACGGCCTGGTGTGCGGCGTGCGCACCGCAGGCGGCGAGGAGCTGCCCGCCCAGGTGGTGATCTCCAACGCCAGCGCGCCCAGCACGTTGCTGAAGATGGTGGGCGGCGAGCACCTGCCCGCAGGCTACCTGACCCGCGTCGACACCACGCCCGACTCGCTCTCGACCTTCAACATCTTCATCGGCCTCGACCGCGACTTCGCCGCCGAGGGCTGGCCGCCCCACGAGCTGTTTATCTCCGAGGACTACGACCTCGACGGGCAGTACGAGGCCATCCAGCGCGGCGACTGGGAGCGCGTGCCGCTGGTGATCGCCCACTACACCCACGCCAACCCCGACGCGGCCCCCAAGGGCGGCGCGGTGATGACGATCATGGCGCTGGCCCCCTGGGCCTACGCCGACACCTGGGGCACCAAGGGCGATCTGGCCAGCTACAGCACTAGCTCCGAGTACCAGCGGATCAAGCAGGAGGTGGCCGACGTGCTGCTGCGCCGCGCCGAGCAGCATGTGCCCGGCCTGCGCGCCGCCGCCCGCGTGATCGAGATCGCCACCCCGCTGACCAACGCGCAGTACACGCTCAACCGCAGCGGCGCGGTGTTCGGCTACGAGCAGTCGGTGGAGGGCATGTACCTGTGCCGCCTGACCGAGGCCACGCCGATTGCCAACCTGTTTCTGGCGGGCGCGTGGACAGTGCCGGGCGGCGGCCAGTCGGCGGCGCTGCTCTCGGGCATGGATGCGGCCAAGCACACGCTGGGCTATCTGGCGGGCGACCCGCACGTGCCCCAGGCCGAGCAGGCCTCGCTGGAGCGGGCGCTGGGCGCGCCGCAGGGTGCGGTGGCCGTGGGCCAGCAGGCCCCCGAGTTCCGCATCACCGCCGTCGGCTCGGGCCGCGAGGTGAGCCTGGCCAGCAGCCTGGGCCGCCCGCTGGTGCTGGTGTTCGCCAGCCAGGGCACCACGGCGGCGGTGGGCGAGATCAATGCCGCCGTGCGGGCCGCGCTGCCGCTGCCGGGGCAGGCCACCGTGGCCAGCATCTTCGACTTCGGCAACGTGCCCGCCCTGTTCCACGGCATGATCACCTTTATGCTCAAGCGCGCCTACAAGGAGTCGGCGCAGGGCGTGCCAGCGGGCTTCGACCCCGCCGACTACGTGATGATCCTGCCGGACTGGAGCGGCCAGGCCTGCAAGGCCTACGGCATCGGCGGTGTCGAGAAGCAGGCCGCCGTGGTGGTGATCGACCGTGGCGGCGTGGTGCAGGGCGTGTTCCAGGGTGACGATCTGGCGGGGCAGACCATGCGCCTGCTCCAGTGGATGTGATATCAGCGAGGAGAAACCCGTGACCGAATCACGAGACCGTATCGCCGAGCTGTCCCCCGCCAAGCGCGAGCTGCTGGCGCGGCGGCTGGCCCAGAAGCGCGGCGACAGCGCCCGCGCCATCCCACGGCGGGCCGAGCTGGCATCCACCCCGCTCTCGTTCGCGCAGGAGCGCATGTGGTTCATGGACCAGCTGATGCCGGGCAGCGCGCTCTACACCATGGCGGGTGTGGTGCGCATGGTCGGCCCGCTGGATGAGGCCGTGCTGGTGCGCAGCATGGAGCAGATCGCGCTGCGCCACGAGGTGCTGCGCACCACCTTCCGCGAGCAGGGCGGCGCGCCCATAGCCGTGGTGGCCCCCGCGCTAGGCATGGAGCCGCTGCGCCACGACCTGCGCGGCCTGCCCGAGGCCGAGCGCCCCGCCCAGGCCCAGCGCCTGATGGCCGAGGAGGTGCGCCGCCCCTTCGACCTGGCCACTGG
Source organism: Chloroflexia bacterium SDU3-3 (assembly GCA_009268125.1). NCBI lineage: Bacteria > Bacillati > Chloroflexota > Chloroflexia > Chloroflexia bacterium SDU3-3. Next base: position 87,077 of record WBOU01000014.1, read on the forward strand.
CCCGCTCATCCGCCTGACCCTGCTGCGGCTGGCCGACGAGGAGACCCTGGGGCTGCTGACCATGCACCACATCATCTCCGACGGCTGGTCCACCGGCGTGCTGTTCCGCGAGTTTGTGGCCATCTACCAGGCCTTCGCCGCAGGCCAGCCCGACCCGCTGCCGCCGCTGGCCATCCAGTACCCCGACTACGCCGCCTGGCAGCGCGCGCGCCTGGCCGGACCGCTGCTGGAGGAGCAGCTGGCCTACTGGGCGCAGCAGCTGGCGGGCTGCCCGCCCGTGCTCGACATGCCCACCGACAGGCCGCGCCCCGCCGCGCCCAGCTTCCGGGGCGGGCGCGTGCCGGTGGCGCTGCCGCCCGCCCTGGCCCAGGCCCTGGCCGACCTGAGCCGCGCCGAGGGCGTGACGCTGTTCATGACGCTGCTGGCGGGCTACACCGCGCTGCTCTCGCGCTACAGCGGCCAGAGCGATTTGGTGGTGGGCGTGCCGGTGGCCGAGCGCAGCCAGCCCGAGGCCGCCGGCCTGATCGGCTGCCTGCTGAACACCCTGCCGCTGCGCGCCGACCTAGGCGGCCAGCCCAGCTTCCGCGAGCTGCTGCGGCGCACCCAGCGCACCGCGCTGGCGGCCTACGCCCACCAGGAGCTGCCCTTCGAGAAGCTGGTGGATGAGCTGCAGCTTGAGCGCACGCTCAGCCACGCGCCGCTGTGCCAGGTGGCCTTCAGCTTCGAGGAGAACCCGGCGGGGGCGCTTCAGATCGACCGCCTGCGCATGCAGTTCGAGGAGATCGACACCGGCACCGCCAAGCTCGACCTGGGCCTAGAGCTGAACGAGACCCGCGCCCTCGACCAGCCCTCCCAGATCGACGGCTGGCTGGAGTACAGCGCCGACCTGTTCGACCACGCCACCGCCGAGCGCATGGCGGGCCACCTGGTGACGCTGCTGGCCAGCGCCGCCGCCCAGCCCGATGCGCCCGTGGCCGAGCTGCCCCTGCTGAGTGAGGAAGAGCAGCGCCTGCTGCTGGTGGACTGGAACGCCACCGAGGCCGACTACCCGCAGGATGTGTGCATCCACCAGCTGTTCGAGCGCCAGGCCGAGCGCACGCCCGACGCGGTGGCGCTGGCCTACGGTGAGGCCACCACCAGCTACCGCGAGCTGAACGAGCGGGCCAACCAGCTGGCCCACGCGCTGCGCGGTCTGGGCGTGGGGCCGGAGGTGCTGGTGGGCCTGTGTGTCGAGCGCTCGCCCGAGGCCGTGGTGGGCATCCTGGGCATCCTGAAGGCGGGCGGGGCCTACGTGCCGCTCGACCCGGCCTACCCGCCCGAGCGGCTGGCTTTCATGATCGACGACGCCAGCGTGGCGGCGGTCGTCACCTGCGGCGAGGCCGCACTGGGCGAGCAGGGCGGCTGGGCGCGCATCGACCTGCGCGCCGACGTGGCCACGCTGGCCGCGCAGCCGCGCACCAACCCCGCGCCCAGCGCCAGCGCCAGCAGCCTGGCCTACGTCATCTACACATCCGGCTCCACCGGCAGGCCCAAGGGCGTGATGGTCGAGCACCGCGAGCTGGTGCACCACACGCTGGGCTTTGTGGAGAGCCACGAGCTGAGCGAGGCCGACCGCGTGATGCTGTTCGTGTCGCTCAGCTTCGACGCGGCGGCGGCGGTGCTGTTCCCGCCCCTGGTGATCGGCGCGACGTTTGTGATCCCCGAGATCCCCAGCGCCGAGCTGACGGGCGCGGCGCTGACCCAGTTCTGCGAGCGCCAGCAGGTGACGGTGATGCACCTGCCCGCCTCGGTGTGGCACCAGTGGGTGGATGTGCTGGCGGCGCGGGGCGAGCCGTTCCGCGTGCCGCTGCACGTGATCCTGACGGGCGGCGAGGCCCCATCGCTGGAGAAGCTGCGGGCCTGGGCGGCGCTGACCAAGCGGCCCATGATCTTCCTGAACGCCTACGGCCCGACCGAGGCCGTGATCACCACCACGCTTTACAAGACCCGCTGCGACGAGGCCACGGTGGCTGCGCTGACCCGCATCCCCACGGGCCGCCCAGTGCAGAACAAGAAGATCTACCTGCTCGACCAGCACATGCAGCCCGTGCCCGTGGGCGTCCCCGGCGAGGTCTACGTGGGCGGCATCGGGCTGGCGCGCGGCTACCTGGGCCAGCCCGAGCTGACGGCGCAGAAGTTCGTGCGCGACCCGTTCGGCCCCGAGGGCGCGCGGCTCTACCGCACGGGCGATTTGGCCCGCTACCTGCCGGATGGCAACATCGAGTTTGTGGGCCGCGCCGACCAGCAGGTGAAGATTCGCGGCTTCCGCATCGAGCTGGGCGAGATCGAGAGCGCGCTGCGCCAGCACCCGCAGGTGCGCGAGGCGGCGGTGGTGGTGCGCGGCCAGGGCGGCGACAAGCGGCTGGTGGCCTATGTGGTGCCGCAGGGCTATGCCCCCGCCGCCGCCGAGCTGCGGGCCGCGCTGCGCCAGGTGCTGCCCGCCCACATGCTGCCCAGCGCCTACGTGGCGCTGGATGCGCTGCCGCTGACGCCCAACGGCAAGCTGGATGAGCGCGCCCTGCCCGCCCCCGACGCCAGCGCCGACGACGGCGCGGCCCCGGCGCTGGCCCCGCGCACCCCCGCCGAGCGCGCGCTCGCCCAGATCTGGGCCGAGGTGCTGGGCCTGGCCCAGGTGGGCGTGGACGCCAACTTCTTCGAGCTGGGCGGCCACTCGCTGCTGGCCACGCAGGTGATGTCGCGCGTGCGCGAGGCCTTCGGCGTGGATCTGCCGCTGCGGCTGCTGTTCGAGGGGCCGACGGTCGAGGCCCTGGCGGCGCATCTGGATGCGCCCGCCGCGCCCGCCGCGCCCGCCATCGCCCCCGCCGAGCGCTGCGGCCCGCTGCCGCTGTCGTTCGCGCAGCAGCGGCTGTGGTTCCTGGCCCAGCTTGAGCCAGACAGCCCGTTCTACAACACGCCCGCCGCCGTGCGCCTAGATGGCGCGCTGGCTGTGGATGCGCTGGAGCGAGCGCTGGGCGAGATCGTGCGCCGCCACGAGGCGCTGCGCACCACCTTCCAGCTGGTGGATGGCCAGCCCGCCCAGGTGGTGGGCCAGCCCGCCGCCGTGGAGCTGCGCCGCCACGACCTCGCGGCGCTGGCGGGCGAGGAGCAGGAGCGCCAGCTGCGCGCCCTGATGGCCGAGGAGGCTCGCCGCCCCTTCGACCTGGCGCGTGGGCCGCTGCTGCGCACCACGCTGCTGCGGCTGGCCGATCAGCGCCACATCTTCCTGCTGAACATGCACCACATCGTCTCCGACGACTGGTCGACCGGCGCGCTGGTGCGCGAGATCGGCGCGCTCTACGCCGCCTTCGCCGCAGGCCAGCAGCCCGATCTGCCGCCGCTGCCCATCCAGTACGCCGACTATGCGATCTGGCAGCGCGGCTGGCTCCAGGGCGATGTGCTGGATGAGCAGCTGGGCTATTGGAAGCGCCAGCTGGGCGGATCGCTGCCCGTGCTGGACATGCCCGCCGACCGCGTGCGCCCGCCGGTGCAGACCTACCGAGGCGCGCGGCTGCCTTTCACACTGGGCCTGCCGCTCAGCGCCGCCGTGGCCGACCTGAGCCGCAGCCTGGGGGCCACGCCCTTCATGACGCTGCTGGCCGCATTTAAAACCCTGCTCTACCGCTACACCGGCCAGGCCGATGTGGTGGTGGGCACGCCTATCGCGGGCCGCAACCACGTGGAGATCGAGCACCTGATCGGCTTCTTCCTGAACACGCTGGCGCTGCGCACTGATCTGGCCCAGGCGGCCAGCTTCCGCGCGCTGGTCGAGCAGGTGCGCGAGGTGACCCTGGGGGCCTACGCCCACCAGGATCTGCCCTTCGAGCGACTGGTCGAGGAGCTACAGCCCCAGCGCGACCTCAGCCGCTCGCCAATCTTCCAGGTGATGTTTGTGCTGCACAACGCCCCCGCCGCGCCGCTGGCCCTGCCAGGGCTGGCGCTCGCGCCGGTAGAGCTGCCAAACGAGACCGCGCTCTACGACCTGACGCTCTCCATCACCGAGGGCGAGCAGGGTATGACCGGCTGGTGGGAGTACAACACCGACCTGTTCGACGCGGCCACAGTGGAGCGCCTGCACGGCCACTTCGCCCGCCTGCTGGGCGCAGCCCTGGCCGACCCGGCGGCCCGCCTGCTCGACCTGCCGCTGCTGGCCGAGGCCGAGCGCGAGGCCGCGCTGGCCCAGGGCCGCGCCGCGCCCAGCGCCTACCCCAGCGGCCAGTGCACCCACGAGCTGGTGGCCGCCCAGGCCGCCCGCACGCCCCAGGCCGTGGCCGTGCAGTGCGGCGACCGCGCCCTGAGCTACCGCGAGCTGGATGAGCGCTCGAACCAGCTGGCCCGCCACCTGCGCGGGCTGGGCGTCGGCCCCGAGGTGCTGGTGGGCCTGTGCTCCGAGCGCTCGCCCGAGATGCTGGTGGCGCTGCTGGGCATCCTGAAGGCGGGCGGGGCCTATGTGCCGCTCGACCCGGCCTTCCCGCCCGAGCGGCTGGCCTACATGCTGCACGACTCGCAGGCCCCCGTGCTGCTGACCGAGCACGCCCTGCGCGACCACATCCCGGGCCACGCCGCGCAGGTGCTGTGCCTGGATGCTGACTGGGGCGCGGTGGTGGGCCACAGCAGCGCCGCGCTGGAGCCGCTGGCCACGCCCGATGCTCTGGCCTACGTGCTCTACACATCCGGCTCCACCGGCAGGCCGAAGGGCGTGCAGATCCCGCACCGCGCGCTCACCAACTTCCTCTGGTCGATGCGCGAGGAGCCGGGCATCCGCGCCGACGACGCGCTGCTGGCCGTCACCACGCTGTCCTTCGACATCGCCGGGCTAGAGCTGTACCTGCCGCTGATCGTGGGCGCGCGGGTGGTGCTGGCCACGCGGGCCGACGCCGCCGACGGCGCGGCGCTGCTGGGCCTGATCGAGCGGCGCGGCGTGACGGTGATGCAGGCCACCCCGGCCACCTGGCGGCTGATGCTGGGGGCGGGCTGGCGCGGCACGCCGGGGCTGAAGATCCTGTGCGGCGGCGAGGCGCTGCCCCGCGAGCTGGCCGATAGGCTGCTGGAATGCGGCGAGTCGCTGTGGAACATGTACGGCCCCACCGAGACCACGATCTGGTCGGCGGTGGACCGCGTGCTGCCCGGCTCGACCATCTCGATCGGCCACCCGATCGCCAACACCCAGCTCTACGTGCTCGACCCGCAGGGCCAGCCCGCGCCGCTGGGCGTTCCCGGCGAGCTGCTGATCGGCGGCGACGGCCTGGCGCGCGGCTACCTGGGCCGCCCCGAGCTGACGGCGGAGAAGTTCGTGCGCGACCCGTTCGGCCCCGAGGGCGCGCGGCTCTACCGCACGGGCGACCTAGTGCGCTACCGCGCCGACGGCCAGCTCGAATTCCTCAGCCGGGTCGACTTCCAGATCAAGATCCGCGGCTTCCGCATCGAGATCGGCGAGATCGAGGCCGTGCTGGCCAAGCACCCTGGCGTGCGGCAGGCCGTGGTGGTGGCCCGCGACATGGGCCGCGCCGCCGGGGCCGACCTGGCGCTGGTGGCCTACCTGCTGCCCGACCCCGCCGCCGCGCTAGAGCCGGAGGAGCTGCGCCGCTTCCTGAAGGAGCAGCTGCCCGACTACATGGTGCCCGCCGCCTTCGTGCCGCTGGACACGTTCCCGCTGACGCCAAACGGCAAGATCGACCGCAAGGCCCTGCCCGCGCCCGAGTCGCTGCGGCTGGAGCCGAGCACGGCCTATGTCGCGCCCAGCACAGGGCTAGAGCAGCAGATCGCCGCGATCTGGCAGGACGTGCTGCGCATAGAGCGGGTGGGCGTCGACGATAGCTTCTTCGACCTGGGCGGCCACTCGCTGTTGATGGCCCAGGTGCACGCCCGCCTGCGCGAGCAGCTTGGCCGCGAGGTCGCGATGCTCGACCTGTTCCGCTTCCCCACCGTCGGCGCGCTGGCCCGCTTCCTGGGCCAGGGCGAGCAGGCCGCGCCCGCCCAGCCAGGGCAGGCCCGCGCCGAGCTGCGCCGCCAGCTTGGCCAGGCCCGCGCGGCGGATGTGGCCATCGTGGGTATGACCGGGCGCTTCCCCGGCGCGGCCAGCGTCGAGGATTTCTGGCAGAACCTGACGCAGGGCGTCGAGTCGATCCGCTTCTACAGCGAGGAGGAGCTGCTGGCGGCGGGCGTCGCGCCCGAGCTGCTGCGCGACCCCAGCTACGTGCGGGCCAACGCGCCGATCGACGGGGCCGACCTGTTCGACGCGGGCGTGTTCGGGATGACGCCCAAGGAGGTCGAGATTATGGACCCCCAGCAGCGCCTGCTGCTGGAGTGCGCCTGGGAGGTGCTGGAGCGCGCCGGGTACGACTCCGAGCGCTACGCGGGCCGGATCGGCGTGTTCGCCGGGGTCAGCCTGAACACCTATCTGCTGAAAAACATCTCGTCGAACTGGGACGATCTGCTCCAGTACGCCGGGTTCCACCAGCTCTTCGTCGGCAACGACAAGGATTTTGCCGCCACCCGCGCATCCTACAAGCTGAACCTGCGCGGTCCCAGCGTTACCATCCAGACCGCCTGCTCCACCTCGCTGGTGGCGGTGCACGAGGCCAGCCAGAGCCTGCTGCGCGGCGAGTGCGACATGGCGCTGGCGGGCGGCGCGATGGTGAAGGTGCCGCAGGCCGAGGGCTATCTGTACCAGCAGGGCGGCATCGCCTCGCCCGACGGCCACTGCCGCGCCTTCGACGCGGCGGCCAGCGGCACCACGCGGGGCGACGGCGTGGGTCTGGTGGCCCTGCGGCGGCTTGAGGACGCCCTGGCCGACGGCGACCAGATCTACGCGGTGATCAAAGGCTCGGCCATCAACAACGATGGCGCGGACAAGGTGGGCTACACCGCGCCCAGCGTCAGCGGCCAGGCCGAGGTGATCGCCGAGGCCCTGGCGGTGGCGGGCGTCCACCCCGAGAGCATCGGCTATGTCGAGGCCCACGGCACTGGTACGCCGATGGGCGACCCGATCGAGATCGCCGCGCTGACCCAGGCCTACCGCGCCCAGACCCAGCGTGCTGGCTTCTGCGCGGTCGGCTCGGTGAAGACCAATATCGGCCACCTCGACACGGCGGCGGGCGTGGCGGGCCTGATCAAGGCTGCGCTGGCGGTGCGCCACGGCCAGATCCCGCCCAGCCTGCACTACAGCGCGCCTAACCCCAGCATCGATTTCGCCAGCAGCCCGTTCTACGTGAGCGCGGCGCTCGCACCCTGGCGCGATGGCGATGAGCTGCGGCGGGCGGGCGTCAGCTCGTTTGGCATCGGCGGCACCAACGCCCACGTGGTGATCGAGCAGGCCCCGCTCCTGGACGACTCCGACGCGGCGCGGCCCTGGCAGCTGCTGGAGCTCTCGGCCAACACGCCCAGCGCGCTGGATGCCCAGGTGGCCAACCTGGCCGCGCACCTGCGCGCCAACCCCGAGGCCAACCTGGCCGATGTGGCCTACACGCTGCACACGGGCCGCCGCATCTTCGCCCACCGCCGCACCCTGGTGGCCCGCGATGCCGCCGACGCCGCCGAGGCGCTGGCCCAGGCCGACCCCGCGCGGCTGCAGGCGGGCCTCGCGCCCCAGCACGAGCTGCCGGTGGCCTTCATGTTCTCCGGCCAGGGTGCGCAGTACGCCCACATGGCCAGCGGCCTCTACGCCAGCGAGCCGGTGTTCCGCGCCGCGCTCGACCGCTGCGCCGAGCTGCTGCGCCCCGCGCTGGGCCGCGACCTGCGCGAGCTGCTCTTCCCCGCCGAGCCGCTGGAGGGCAACGGCCTGCTGGACCAGACCCAGTACACCCAGCCCGCGCTCTTCGCGGTGGAGTACAGCCTAGCCCAGATGTGGATGGCCTGGGGCGTGCGTCCCAATGCGCTGATCGGCCATAGCATCGGCGAGTATGTGGCCGCCTGCGTGGCGGGCGTGCTCGGGCTGGAGGATGCGCTGGCGCTGGTGGCCGCCCGTGGCCGCCTGATGGCCACGCTGCCCGCAGGGGCGATGCTGGCCGTGGCCCTGCCCGAGGCCGAGCTGCTGCCGATGTTAGGCGAAGGGCTGGATCTGGCCGCCGTCAACAGCCCCGGCATGGCGGTGGTCTCTGGCCCCGCCGAGGCGGTGGATGCGCTGGCCCAGGCGCTCGCCGCCCGCGACATCCACACGCGGCGGCTGCACACCTCGCACGCCTTCCACTCCGCGATGATGGACCCCATCCTCGACGCCTTCGCCGAGGTGGTGCGCGGGGTCGCCCTTCACGCCCCGCAGCTGCCCTACATCTCGAACGTGACCGGCGGCTGGATCACCGCCGAGCAGGCCACCGACCCGGCCTACTGGGTGCGCCACCTGCGCGGCACGGTGCGCTTCGCGGATGGCCTGGCCGCGCTGCTGGCCGACCCGGCCTGCGCGCTGCTGGAGGTCGGCCCCGGCCAGACGCTGGCCTCGTTCGCCCGCCAGCAGCCCCAGCGGGCCGCGCTTACCCTCGGCTCGCTGCGCCACCCCAATGAGAAGACCGACGACCGCGCCTTTGCGCTCGGCTCGCTCGGGCGGCTTTGGCTGGCTGGCGCGAAGGTGGACGCCGCCGCGCTCTACGCTGGCGAGCGCCGCCAGCGCGTGCTGCTGCCCACCTACCCCTTCGAGCGCCAGCGCTACTGGATCGAGGCCCGGCAGGGTGTGGCCGCCGCGCCCAAGCTGGCCAGCGACGCCAAGCTGGCCGACATGGCCGACTGGTTCGCCACGCCGGTCTGGCAGCCCTCCGCCGAGGCCGACAGCTTCGACCCCGCGAGCCTGCTGGCCCAGCCCGCCTGCTGGCTGATCTTCGCCGACGGCCTGGGCCTGGCCCCGGCGCTGGCGGCGCGGCTGCGCGCCCTGGGGCAGGATGTGGTGCTGGCCAGCCCCGGCGCGGCCTACGCCAAGCTGCCCGGCGGTGCCTACACGCTGCGCCCCCGCGCCGCCGAGGACTACGCCGCGCTGCTGTCCGATATGGCTGCGTCGGGCCGCGTGCCGCGTGCCATCGCCCACCTGTGGAGCATCCAGCCCGCCGATGCGCTGCCGCTGGCGGCCCGCGTCGAGCAGGCCCAGGATCTGGGCTTCTACAGCCTGCTGCTGCTGTCGCAGGCCCTCGGGCGGCAGGTGCTCGCGCCCGTGTCGCTGGCCGCTGTCACGCGGCAGATGCAGGCCGTGGCGGGCGGGCGGGCCAGCTTCCCCGAGCAGGCCACGGTGCTTGGCCCCTGCCTGGTGGTGCCGCAGGAGTACCCCCACATCGCCACGGCCAGCGTCGACCTGGGCGCAGCCGAGCTTGAGGGCGCGGCCCGCGCCGAGCTGGTCGACGCGCTGATCGCCGAGCTGGCCACGGCCCCCGTCGAGCGCCAGGTGGCCTACCGCGATGGTCAGCGCATGGTGCTGCGCTTCGCGCCCGCCCGCCTGGAGCCGAGCGCCGCCGCCCCGCGCCGCCTGCGCGAGCGCGGCGTCTACCTCATCACCGGCGGACTGGGCGGTATTGGCCTCACGCTGGGCGGCTACCTCGCCACGGCCGCGCGCGCCCGGCTGGCGCTCACCAGCCGCGCGGGCTTCCCCGCCCGCGAGGAGTGGGGCCGCTGGCTGCTGTCCCACAGCGCGCAGGATGAGACCAGCCAGCGCATCCGCCAGCTCCAGCATCTGGAGGAGCAGGGGGCCGAGGTGCTGGTGCTGCGCGCCGATGCCGCCGACCCCGCCCAGATGCAGGCCGCTGTCCAGGCCACGCTCCAGCGCTTCGGGTCGCTGAATGGCGTCATCCACGCCGCCGGCCTGCTGCGCAACGAGCCGATCCAGTCCAAGAGCATCGAGGCCGCCGAGAGCGTGCTGCTGCCCAAGGTTCAGGGCACGCTGGCGCTGCACGCCGCGCTCCAGGATGTCCAGCTCGACTGGATGCTGCTCTGTTCGTCGCTCACATCCGCCATCGGCGCGATCCAGACGGCGGACTACAGCGCCGCGAACGCCTTCTTGGATGCCTTCGCCCGCAGCACGCTGGCCCAGGGTCGGCTGGTCATCTCGGCCAACTGGGACAACTGGCAGGGCGTGGGTATGGCCGCCGCAGGCCCCGAGCTGCCCGCCGCCCAGCGCGAGTGGCGCGAGGAGGAGCTGCGCAAGGGCATCCTGCCGGAAGAGGGTGCCGAGGTGTTCGCGCGGCTGCTGCACCGTCGCCTCGGCCAGGTGCTGATCTCGACCCGCGATCTCGCGGCCAGGATCGCCCGCACCACCGCCGCCGCCGCGCCCGCGCCGGATCTGCCCGCCGCCCCGGCCCGCGCCGCGCACCCGCGCCCCGCGCTGGCCACGCCCTACGCCGCGCCGCGCAGCCCGCAGGAGCAGCAGGTGGTGGCGATCTGCAAGGCGGTGCTGGGCATCGAGGATGTGGGCATCCACGACAACTTCTTCGAGCTGGGCTGCGACTCGCTGATCGCCATCCAGTTCATCGCCCAGCTCAAGCAGGCGTTTGGCGTGCAGCTCTCGCCCGTCACCCTGTTCGAGTCGCCCACGATCAGCGCGCTGATGCCGCACCTCGCGCCGCAGCCCGCCGATCTGCCCGCGCCCGAGGCCGCCGAGCCAGCCGCGCCCGTGCGCGAGGGCCGCGCCACATCCCGCGCCGAGATGGCCCGCCGCCGCGCCGCAGCCCGCCGTGGCGAGGAGTAGCGACCTGTTCCGCCCGCGCGGGGTGCGCCTGCGCGGGCAGCCTAACCAACTGCGAGGAATACTATGAGCGACAACGACTCTTTTGAGTATAGCAACGACATCGCCATCGTCGGCATGGCCGGTCGCTTCCCAGGCGCTGGCGATGTAGACACGTTTTGGAAAAATCTCTGCGACGGCACCGAGTCGGTCTCCTTCTACACCGAGGAGCAGCTGGCCGAGGCGGGCGTGAGCCAGCAGCGCCTGGCCGACCCCAACTTCATCCGCGCCGGGGCCGAGCTGGATGGGATCGAGGATTTCGACGCCTCGTTCTTCGGCTTCGTGCCGCGCGAGGCCGAGATCACCGACCCGCAGCAGCGCCTGTTTTTGGAATGCGCCTGGCAGGCGCTTGAGAACGCGGGCTACGACCCCGAGAGCTACCCGGGCGCGATTGGTGTCTACGGCGGCTCGGGGATGAACACCTACCTGCTGAACAACCTGCTGGCCAACCGCGCCATGGCCGAGTCGCTGGGCTTGGAGCAGGTGATTATCGCTAATGACAAGGATTTCCTGGCCACCCGCGTCTCGTACAAGCTCAACCTAACAGGCCCCAGCCTCAGCGTCCAGACCGCCTGCTCGACCTCGCTGGTGGCGGTTCACCTGGCCGCGCAGAGCCTGCTGAATGGCGAGTGCGACATGGCGCTGGCGGGCGGCGCTTCCGTTCAGGTGCCGCAGCGAGGCTACCAGTACCACGAGGGCGGCATCCTTTCGCCCGATGGCCACTGCCGCGTGTTCGACGCGCAGTCGCAGGGCACGGTTTTCGGCAACGCGGTGGCCCTGGTGGTGCTCAAGCGCCTGGCCGACGCCCAGGCCGACGGCGACCAGATCTACGCGGTGATCCGTGGCTCGGCCATCAACAACGATGGCGCGGTCAAGGGCGGCTTCACCGCGCCCAGCGTGGCTGGCCAGTCCAAGGTGGTCAGCGAGGCGCTGGCCGTGGCGGGTGTGCCCGCCGAGACCATCGGCTATGTGGAGGCCCACGGCACCGGCACGGCCATGGGCGACCCGATTGAGATCGCGGCGCTGACCAAGGCCTTTGGCCCCACATCCAAGCGCCAGTTCTGCGCCATCGGCTCGCTGAAGGCCAACGTGGGCCACCTCGACCGCGCCAGCGGCGTGACCGGCCTGATCAAGACCGCGCTGGCGCTGAAGCACGAGCTGCTGCCGCCGCTGGTGCACTACATCGCTCCCAACCCCAAGATCGATTTTGCCAACAGCCCGTTCTATGTGAATGCGGCGCTCTCGCCATGGCGTTCAGGTGCCGAACCGCGCCGCGCTGGCGTCAGCTCGCTGGGCATCGGCGGCACCAACGCCCACGTGGTGCTGGAGGAGGCCCCTGAGCTGCCGCCCACCAGCCCCTCGCGCCCCTGGCAGCTGCTGCTGCTCTCGGCCCGCACCCCCAGCGCGCTGGAGGCGGCCAGCCGCAACCTGGCGGCGCACCTGCGCGCCCACCCCGAGGCCGATCTGGCCGATGTGGCCTTCACGCTCCAGGCGGGCCGTCGCGCCTTCGGGCAGCGCCGCGCGGTGCTGTGCGCCACCCGCGAGGAGGCCATCGCCGCGCTGGAGGGCGGCCTGCCCGAGCGCACGCTGGGCGGCAGCCACGACCACGCCGAGCGCCCGCTGGCCTTCCTGTTCCCCGGCCAGGGCGCGCAGTATGTGCAGATGGGGCGCGGCCTCTACGAGAGCGAGCCGGTGTTCCGCGAGGCGATAGATGCCTGCGCCGAGCTGCTGCGCCCCGCCCTGGGCCGCGACCTGCGCGAGCTGCTCTTCCCCGCCGACGATGCCGCCGCGCACGCCGAGCTGCTGGGCCAGACCCAGCACACCCAGCCCGCGCTCTTCGCGGTGGAGTACGCGCTGGCCAAGCTGTGGATGTCGTGGGGCCTCAAGCCCCGCGTGATGATCGGTCATAGCATCGGGGAGTATGTGGCCGCCTGCCTCGCGGGCGTGTTCTCATTGGAAGATGCGCTGGCGCTGGTGGCCGCCCGTGGCCACCTGATGCAGCGCGTGGCCCCCGGCGCGATGCTCTCCGTGCCGCTGGCCGAGGCCGATCTGCTTCCCCTGTTAGGCGAAGGGCTGGATCTGGCGGCGGTCAACGCCCCCAGCCTGTGCGTGGTCTCCGGCCCGCAGGCCCAGGTGGCGGCGCTGGCCCAGCGGCTGGCCGCCCAGGGCGTGGAGACGCGGCCACTGCACACCTCGCACGCCTTCCACTCGGCCATGATGGAGCCGGTGCTGGAGGAGTTCGCCCAGGTGGTGCGCGGCGTGCGCCTGAGCGCCCCCACGCTCAAGCTGATCTCCAACCTCACCGGCCAGCCCCTGACCGCCGCTGAGGCCACCGACCCGGCCTACTGGGTGCGCCACCTGCGCCAGACCGTGCGCTTCGCCGATGGCATCGCGGCGGTGCTGGCCGAGCCGGGGGTGGTGCTGCTGGAGCTTGGCCCTGGCCGCGTGCTCAGCACGCTGGCGCAGCAGAACCGCGCGGGCGGCGCTCCGGTGGTGGCCATCACCTCGCTGCGCCACCCGCAGGATGCCGCGCCCGACCAGGCCGCGCTGCTGGGCGCGCTGGCCCGCCTGTGGCTGGTCGGCATCGCCCCGGTGTGGGCGCAGTTCTACGCGGGCGAGCTGCGGCGGCGCGTGCCGCTGCCCACCTATCCCTTCGAGCGCCAGCGCTACTGGATCGAGGCCCCGCGCGAGGCCCAGCCCGTGCTTGAGCGCGGCCTGGGCGAGCGGGCCACCGCCAGCGCGCCGCAGGCCGCCGCGCCGCAGCCGCAGGCCGCCGCGCCCGCCCTGCACGAACGCCCCAGCCTGCCCACGCCCTACGTGGCCCCCCGCAACGAGATCGAGCAGGCTGTGGCCGAGATCTGGCAGGAGCTGCTGGGCATCGCGCCCATCGGCGTGTACGACAACTTCTTCGAGCTGGGCGGCCACTCGCTGCTGGCCACCCAGGTGGTCTCGCGGGTGCGCCAGTCGCTGGCCATCGAGGTCTCGCTGGGCAGCGTGTTCAACGCCCAGACCATCGCCGATTTTACGGTGGCGCTGGCCCAGGCCATGGCCGATCAGGTGGATGGCGACGCCCTGGCGGGCCTGCTCTCCGAGCTGGAGGGTGGCGACGACGCCGAGCTGGCCGCGCTGCTGGCCGATCTAGAGGGTGACGACGACGGCGGCGGCCAGATTGCCGCGCTGCTGGATGAGATCGAGGCCGAGCCTGCGGTGGCGCTGGCCGCGCCCGTGGCGGCGGATACCGCCGACCACGCCCGCTTCGAGGTGGACACGGCGGGCCTCTCGCTGCCCGACCTGATCCAGAACAATCTCACCGCCGCTAATCCGCATGGCGAGGTGATCAAAGATCGCACGCGCCAGTTCTACAACAGCATCAGCGAGCATCTTTCCACCAGCGTGTTTGGCGAGTTCGCCACCTTCCTCAACTACGGCTACGTGGCCGATGGCAGCCCCGAGTACGCCCCCGTCGAGCTGCCAGTCAACACCGTCAACCGCAACAGCCTCAAGCTCATCCTTGAGGTGATCGGCCAGTGCGACCTGAACGGCAAGGACGTGCTCGACATAAGCTCGGGGCGCGGCGGCACGCTGGCGGCGGTGGCCCACTACTTCCGGCCCCGCCGCATGGTCGGCGGCGACCTCTCGACCGCCAACATCGCCTTCTGCCAGCGCCAGTATGCGGGCAAGGGCATCACCTTCCAGCTTGAGGACGCCGACCACCTGTCGTTCGCCGACGGCTCGTTCGACGTGCTGATCAACGTCGAGGCCTCGCACCTCTACCCCAGCATCTACCGCTTCTACAGCGAGGTCTGGCGGGTGCTGCGCCCCGGCGGCTGCTTCCTCTACACCGATCTGCTCGATGCCCGCTACCAGAGCACCAACCTGCCCATGCTGCGCGAGCTAGGCTTTGTGGTCGAGCACGACCGCGACATCACCGCCAACGTGCTGCTCTCGTGCGACGAGGCGGCCCGCCGCAACATGCGGGCCTACACCACCCAGGAGGGCGGCAGCGAGCGGCTCAACGCCTTCCTGGCCGCGCCGGGGTCGGGGCCGTACCAGGAGTTGGCCGAGCGCCGCCTGAACTACCGCATCCTGCGGCTGCGCAAGCCCGCCTAGCGCCCGCGCGGGTCTGCGGGGAAAGCACCTATTTCCTCGCAGGCCCGCATCGGTCATTTTTAAAATAAACGGGCATGCGGTTCATGAAATAATTTGCGATGAAAAATAATAATCGCTTTCATTGTGATGTTACCTTCAAGAATTGTCGGATCTTATCAGAGAATGAAAATTGGCCCGCTATAATCAAAAATGAACCATTCTTTGTGGAAAAGAGGGCAGATCTATCTCATTGCTACAAGTGGGATTGGTTTTTCTTGGGGGCTGCGCCCCCAGTTCCCCCGCTTTGCGCTTCGCGCGTTTGTAGATTTGGATAGGAATGGTATACCCCCGTGCGACATGTCGCGCGGCCCAGATAGCCCCAGGAGGAAGTCGTGTTCACACGCTGGTTAGGCCGCTCCCCCGCCCCGCCCCAGCCCCATGGGAGCGCGCCCCTGATCGAGCTGCGCGCCGTCACCAAGACTTACCAGAGCGCCGCTGGCGGTTTCACCGCGCTGCGCGGCATCGACCTGCAGGTGCGCCACGGCGAGTTTGTCGCGGTGGTGGGCAAGTCGGGCAGCGGCAAATCCACGCTCAGCAACATGATCACCGGTATCGACCGCCCCACATCCGGCGAGGTGCTGGTGGCGGGCACCGCCGTGCACACTCTGAGCGAAAACCAGATAGCCCAGTGGCGCGGGCGCACCATCGGCGTGGTTTTCCAGTTCTTCCAGCTGCTGCCGGTGCTCACCGTGCTGGAGAACGTGCTGCTGCCCATGTACCTGTGCAAGCTGTGGATGCCGCGCGAGCGCCAGGCCCGCGCCATGCACCTGCTGGACCAGATGGAGCTGGCCGACCACGCATCCAAGCTGCCCGGCGCGCTCTCGGGCGGCCAGCAGCAGCGCGTGGCCATCGCCCGCGCCCTGGCCAACGACCCGCCGATCATCGTGGCCGACGAGCCGACCGGCAACCTCGACTCGCGCACCGCCGATGCGATCTTCACGCTGTTTGCCCAGCTGGTGGCGGGCGGCAAGACCATCCTGATGGTGACGCACGATCAGGATCTGGCCAAGCGCTCCTCGCGCGCGGTGGTGGTGGCCGACGGCGCGATTGTGCAGGATGATGCCCGCGCTCTGGGGATGGCGGGCGCGCTGGGGGTGGCTCGTGCATAACCCGTTCGCGAGCAAGGTGCTGCGCGACCTGTGGGGCAGCAAGGCCCGCACCGCGCTGGTGGTGCTCTCCATCGCTGTGGGCGTGTTCGCCGTGGGCATGATGGCCGCCTCGCAGTCGGTGATGGCCAGCAACATGGACGCCAGCTTCCTGGCCATCAACCCATCCAGCGCCCAGCTCACCACCACCGATCTCGATGACGACGCCGTGCGCGCCGTGGGCAACATGCGCGAGGTGGCCGCCGTGGATGCGCGCTATCAGCTGATCGTGCGCGCCAAGGGCGGCGACGGCGCGTGGCACGACCTCCAGCTCTTCATCCTGCCGAACTTCGATGATATCGCCATCAACACGGTCGTCTCCGAGAGTGGCGCGTGGCCGCCGCCCAAGCGCGAGCTGCTGATCGAGCGGGCCGCGCTGGGCATGCTGGGCAGCAACGAGGGCGACACCATCACTATCGAGACCGCCAGCCGCAAGCAGCGCCAGGCCCGCGTGGCCGGTGTTGCCCACGATCTGCACCAGTGGCCCGCCAACTTCGGCGTCACGGCCTATGGCTACGCCACCTTCGACACCCTGAGCTGGCTGGGCATCGACCGCGCCTACAACCAGATCGCCATCGTGGCCGCCCAGCAGCCCTACGACAAAGATCACGCCCACGCCGTGGCCACGCTGGTGAAGGACCAGCTGGAGAAAAACGGCCACACCGTCCACGCCATCAACATCCGCGACCCCGGTAAGCACAACGCCTACGGCCTGGTGCAGTCGCTGGCCATGATGCTGGGCATCATCGGCGGGGTGGCGCTGGCGCTCAGCGGCTTTTTGGTGGTGAACACGGTGTCGGCCCTGCTCACCCAGCAGCTGCGGCAGATCGGCGTGCTCAAGACGTTTGGCGCGAGCACCGCGCAGGTGGTGGGGCTGTACCTAGGGCTGGTGGCCTGCTACGGCGTGCTGGCGCTGGCGGTGGCGCTGCCGCTAGGCATGGCCGGGGCGCGCTGGTTCTCGGGCTTCGTGCTCACCATGTTCAACTTCGATCTGGTCAGCTTCAGCTTCCCGCCGGGGGCGCTGGCGCTGCAGGTGGTGGTGGCGCTGGTGGTGCCGGTGCTGGCCGCGCTGCTGCCGGTGCTGCGCGGCGCGCGCGTCACCGTGCGCGAGGCCATCGGCGGCGCGGGCGAGGAGCCGCGCGCGGGGCGGGCCTGGCGCATTGGGCTGCGCTCGCCGCAGTGGGTGCTGGCGCTGCGCAACACCTTCCGCCGCAAGGGGCGGCTGGCGCTCACGCTGATCACGCTGACGCTGGGTGGGGCCACCTTTATCTCGGTGGTGAGCGTGCGCGGCGCGCTGTACCTTACGCTCGACCAGGTGCTGCAGTACTGGAAGTTCGACCTGGATGTGGCCTTCCAGCAGCCCTACTCGAACGCGCAGGTGCTGCAGGCGGCGCTGGCCGTGCCGGGGGTGCGCTCCGCCGAGGTCTGGGGCAGCGCCGGGGCCTTCCGCGTGCGCCCCGATGGTAGCGAGCACGACCAGATCACGCTGAGCGCGCCCGCCGCCAGCTCGTCGCTGATCGTGCCGATCATCCAGGATGGCCGCTGGCTCATCCCCGAGGACGAGAACGCGGTGGTGGTGAACAGCGCCTTCCTGCTCTCCGAGCCGGATGTGAAGGTGGGTGACATCATCGATCTGAAGATCGGCGGGAAGGAGAGCGACTGGCGCGTGATCGGCATCGCCAGCGGCCAGATCCAGGGCGCTGGCCCGATCGCCTATGTGAACCGCGACTATCTGGCCCGCCTGACCGACCAGATGGGCCGCACCAGCCGGATCGTGATCGAGACCGAGGCCCACGATGCGGCCACCCACGCCCAGGTGCGCCAGGCGCTTGAGCAGCAGCTTAAAGCCCAGCATCTCTACGTGCAGACCATCACCGCCAGCTCCGACATCCGCATGAGCATGGCCAGCATCTTCGACATCTTCGTGCTCTCGACCGTGGTCACGGCCCTGCTGCTGGCGGTGGTCGGCGGCCTGGGCCTGATGGGCCTGATGAGCCTGAACGTGATGGAGCGCCAGCGCGAGATCGGCGTGCTGCGGGCCGTGGGCGCGGACACCGCCGCGATGCTGGGCATCGTCATGGCCGAGGGCATGGCCATCGGCGTGGTGAGCTGGGTGCTCTCGGTGGTGGTGGCCATCCCGCTCAGCTGGGGCTTTGGCTACGGCGTCGGGGCGGGCTTTTTGAGCATGCCGCTGGCCTACAACTATTCGATCGAGGGGGCGGCGCTGTGGGGCGTGATCGCCATCGCGCTGGCCGCGCTCTCCAGCTTCTTGCCCGCATGGCACGCCGCATCGATCACGGTGCGCGATGTGCTGGCCTATGAGTAGCGCTCTGCCGCTTCACAGAGAGGTTTTCTATGCGACGTTCGACATATGCGCAGCGTAAGGCAGCCGCCGCCCTGTGCGCCGCGCTGCTGGCCGGGGGCGCGCTCAGCGCCTGCGGCAGCGCCGACACTGGCGCGGCGGCCACCGCCGCCCCCAGCAGCCTGGCCGTCAAGGCCGGGGGCCAGATCGTGGCCGAGTCCAAGGTTGTGCCGGTGCGCAGCGCCTCGCTCAGCCTCACAAACGCCGGGGTGGTGGCCGCCGTGCTGGTGAACGAGGGCGACACCGTGAAGGCCGGGCAGGTGCTGGTGAAGCTGGATGACCAGCACCAGAAGGCCAAGCTGGCCACCGCCCAGGCCCAGCTGGCCCAGGCCCAGGCCAGCTACGACAAGCTGCTGGCGGGCGCGCGCCCCCAGGAGATCGCCGCCGCCGAGGCCCAGCTGCGCCAGGCCCAGGCCCAGCTCCGTCAGGCGCGCTCTAGCGTCTCCGCCAACGATCTGAAGGCCGCCGAGGAGCAGGTGACCCAGGCCCAGGAGCAGCTGGCCCGGCTCAGCGCGGGCGCGAAGGACACCGACCTGCGCGCCGCCCAGGCCCAGCTAGCCCAGGCCCAGGCCGACCAGACCACCCAGCGCGACCAGCTCTCGTCGGCCAAGACCAGGGCCAAGAGCCAGCTCGATCAGGCCGCCAGCTCGCTGGTGCAGGCCCAGGCCGCCTACTCCACCGCCAAGTGGAACTGGGAGCACGTGGAGGCCCACGGCACCGACCCCGTCAGCCCCAGCACCACCGACGCCAGCGGCAAGACCAAGAGCAACAAGCTGAACGACGTGCAGAAGCAGCAGTACCGCGACACGCTCACCCAGACCGAGACGGCGCTGCACAACGCCGAGCAGGCCGTGGCCCAGGCCCAGGTGGCCTACGAGACGGCGGCCCAGAACGAGGTGAGCGGCAACCGATCGGCAGAAGAGGTGGTGGCCGCCTACCAGGCCAGCCTCGACAAGGTGCGCGCCGGTGCCGACGCCGACGCGCTGGCCAGCGCCCGCGCCCAGCTGGCCAGCGCCCGCGCCAGCGGCGAGAAGCTGACCGGCGAGCAGCGCCGCGCCGCGCTGGATGTGGCCCAGGCCGCCGTGGACGCCGCCCAGGCCAACCTCGACCTGCTCAAGGCTGGCTCCTCCGAGAGCGAGCTGATCCTGGCCCGCGCCCAGGTCGAGACCGCCAAGGCCGATCTGGCCCAGTCCCAGCTCGACCTCGACGAGACCCAGCTGAAGGCCCCCTTCGCCGGGGTGGTCTCGGCCATCGATCTGCGCCAGAGCGAGTTTGCCAGCGCTGGCTCGCCCGTGGTGCGCATCGCCGATACCTCGGTCTGGGAGATCGAGAGCACCGACCTGACCGAGCTGGATGTGGTGAATGTCCAGGTGGGCATGCCCGCCAGCATCACCTTCGACGCGCTGCCCGGCGTCACGCTCACCGGCAAGGTGACGCGCATCCGCACCTTTGGTGAGAACAAGCAGGGCGACATGACCTACACCGTGGTGGTTGCCCCCGATGAGCAGGATGCCCGCCTGCACTGGAACATGACCGCCACCATCAGCATCGACCCGGCCAAGTAGCCAGCGATGCAAACGCGCCCGGGTGTGGGTTTCCCCACGCCTGGGCGCGTTTGTGTCTCCCGCCAGATCCGCCGCTGTGCCGATGCGCGGCGCGGCGGCGAGGCCGATAATCGGCGCATGCGCTAATTCACCCACACCATAGGCGATCTGGCACACGTTTGGCTTGAAGGTTCGGCGACCTTACTTGCCGCTTTGCCGTGCCCTGAATCGTCGCCCGACCGCACCCCCACGCGGTCGCCGCTTTTCCCTATGCAAAAATGATCAGCAGTACGTGATCCACAAAGGAGGATCTGTATGACTCGCCCCTCTGTCCAGGTTCAGTCGCAGAACCAGATCGCCGCGCTGCGCACGCGCCTCGCCGCGCTGCTGCCCGAGCTTGTGGCTCTGCCCGGCGTGCTCGGCATCGTGCTCGGCGGCGGGATGTCGCGTGGCTACGCCGACCACCTGTCCGAGATCGACCTCACGCTCTACCTCACGTCGGATGCCTATCGGCGCTGGGTGAGTGGGCACGCGCCCTTGCCGCAGGGCATCGCGGTGCGCTCCGGCGCGCTGTACGACATTCGCTTTGCCGATCTGGATGCCGAGCGCGCCGCCGAGTGGTCGGATGATGCGCTGTGGGATGCCTCCTACGCCGAGGTGCTGCACGACCCGCAGGGCCTAGTGGCGCAGCTGCTGGCCTCCAAACTGGCCGTGCGCCCCCGCCCCGAGGATGCCGAGGGGCCGCTGTTCAGCTGCTGGTGGTACTTTCGGCTTGCGGGGGACATCTGGCTGCACCGCAGCGATGTGCCGCAGGGCCACCACATGCTCGGCCAGGCGGTTGTGGCGCTTGCCAAGGCGCTCTTCTTGGCCAACGGCGAGCGGGTGCCGCACGAGAAGTGGCTGCTGCACATGAGCCGCAGCCTGCCCTGGCTGCCCGCGCGCTGGCCGGAGCGGCTGGCCGCAGCGATGGCCACGGGCGACATGGGGCTTGCGGGCCTGCGCCAGCGCCAGGCTGCCATCCAGTCGCTCTGGGAAGAGGTGGACGCCTTCGCGCGCGGGGCGCTGCCAGTGCCCATGATGCAGCGCACGTTCTACCGCCTGCTGCTGATGCTGGCCGAGCGCGGCGCGCTGCCGCTAGCCGAGTGGCAGCAGCACGCTGATCTGTCGCTGCTCAGCAGCGAGCCGTTCCATAGCCTGGTGCGGGTCGAGGTCGATATGGTCACCCTCGACCGCGACCTGCTGCGGCAGATCGGGCCGGATGCCATGTATGCGTGGCACTATCAGGTGGTGCGAGCGGTTGCGGGTGGCTGTTAGGTGGCAGCGCGGCGCAGGGCCGCGCCCCCGCGCCGCGCTGCCTCGTCTATAGCCGCAGCTTCCCTGGCAGCTCGAAGGGCCTGCTGAAGATCGGGTGCCGCGCCCGCACCGCCGCCACCTCGGCGCGCTGCGCGGGCGTGAGCCGCAGGCCGTTGCCACGCTCGGGGGTGTCGCGCGCCAGCGCAGTGTTGGCCTGCGAGTCATGCGCGTACACCGCGATCGCGTCCGCCACCGCCGCCACCGGCAGCCCGCAGTGCGCGAAGATCGCGGCCAGCGCCTGCGCGGGCCTGCCCACGAGGTCGGCATAGTCCACCGCCAGCACGGGCAGGCCCGCCGCGTACTTGGCCAGGTACCACTCGATCACCGCCTCCCACCACACCCCCAGCTGCTCCATCAGCGTCACGCTGGTGCTCCCTGGGGCAAAATAGTGCTCGCGCGGCTGGAGATCATCGTGGAAAATCTGCTCGAACAGCATCAGCATCATGTCCAGCGGCATCACCTCGGGGTCGCCGCGATTCTTGGCGATGCGGTAGAACGACTCGATCCATCCATCCATCTCGCGGTAGAGGAAGAGGTTGCTGGCCTGCGGGAAGGTCTGCTGGTATACGTCCATCACCTGCGTGCCCTCGTTGCGCAGCTTCACCACGAAGTGGCTGGCCTGCTTGATCGGCGTTGGGCGGAACAGGAAGCGCATGCAGGCGTCGAGCATCTGTCGCAGCTCGGCCTCGCGCCCGGCGAACGTGTGGCGCAGGTGCACGAACTGGGTGGCCGCATCTGGCTCGGAGAGGCTGAGCACGTGGTCGAGCGTGTTGAGCGCGTGGTGCAGCAGGGTCGAGCCGCTGCGCCCGGTCATGTAGATGACCGTCAGCCCGCGCACCGGCGGCAGATCCTGGGCCAGCGCGAGAAAGTCCTCGTAGGGCACCGCCAGCAGCCGCAGGGCCTGCTCGTACTGTGTCTGGTAGACGAAGGGCACCTTGCTCAGATCGACCTGCGGCGGCAGCTCGACGAAGATCGCGCGCTGGCGCGGCTCGTCAAAGCAGTAAAGGCTCAGGTTTGGCTGCGAGAGAATGCTGGCGGAGTCGATGTTCTCGGCGGGCGCGAGCGTGAAATCCGCGAGGCTTGCGATCATGGCGGGCATCTGGCGATGACGCTTGGCGATCGTGAAGATCTCGGTGGGCATGTCCTGCTCTCCTCTGATTGTGGCGGTCTTTGCTGTGCTGCGATGAATCCGGTAGAGCAAAGAAAGACGTGCTCGTAGTATATTCGTTAGGGGGTGAAATAGTCAATCGTGCAAAGTAATCTGCGCACTCCGTGGGGCGCTGGCGGCTATGGTATACTTGCTGCGCCGTTGCCGATGATGACAACCACATACCGTTTACAAAGCGCCAGGAGCCGCCGTGACCGAGCAGAATGCTAGACTTGACCCGATGATAAGCTCGCCCAATAGCAGCGAGTATTTTAACGCCATCAGCCACCTGATCGGGGCGATCCTGTCGATCTCGGCGCTGGCCGTGCTGGTCACCCTGTCTGCTCTGGAGCATAAGTGGGCGCATCTGGTCGGCTTCGCCATCTACGGCACGGGCATGTTTCTCTCGTTTCTGGCCAGCACGCTGCTGCACTTCTTTGTGCTGTTTGGCCGCTACCGCCGGGTGTTTGGCGTGCTCGACCACTGCGCGATCTACCTGCTGATCGCCGGGACGTATACGCCCTTCTGCCTTGCGGTGGTGCGCGGCGCGGCGGGCTGGTGGCTGTTCGGCATCATCTGGAGCCTGACGGTCTTCTTTATCACGATCAAGGCGATCTTCTTCGCCAAGCTGCCGGTGCATTTCTCGAATGCGACCTACCTGCTGATGGGCTGGCTGGTGGTGTTCTTCCTGGTGCCTATCTACCAGCAGCTGGGCCTGGGCGCGATCCTGCTGATGGCCGCTGGGGGCGTGTCCTACACCATCGGCGCGATCAGCTTTGGGCTGGGCAAGCCCAACCCATTCCCGCCGCACTTCGGCAACCACGAGCTGTGGCATATTGCCGTGCTGGCAGGCAACGCGCTGTTTTTTGTGGTGATGCTGCGCTATGTGCTGCCCTACGCGGGCTAGCGGCGATAGATCGAGGAGTGTTCGGGTGAAAAAATATGTTGTGATCGCTGTCGCCGCCGCAGTGGTGCTGGGCGGGCTGGTGGCGCTGCGGCTGGCCGGGGCCAGCTTCGATGTGGCGGCGGTGCGGCAGCTGCTGGCGGGCCTGGGGCCGTGGGGGCCGCTGGCGCTGGTGGCGGCGCTGGCCGCCGTGCTGGTGGTGCCGGTCATCCCCGCCAGCGCCTTCCAGATCGCGGCGGGGCTGGCCTTCGGCCCGTGGCTGGGGCTGCTGGCCGTGTCGCTGGCCGATGTGCTGGGCGCGAGCCTGGGCTTCTGGCTGGCCCGCCGCTGGGGCGGCCAGATCACCCGCAGGCTCTCGCCCGCCAGCCAGGCCCAGATCGAGCGGCTCACCCGCCGCACCAGCTGGCGCATGGTGATGCTGCTGCGGCTGCTGCCCGGCCCGGCCTACCCGCTGGTCTCCTTCGCGGCTGGCTTCTCGCCGCTGGGCTTCTGGGCCTACACCGCCGCGTCGTTCGCCGGGGTGTTTCCGGCGCTGGCCCTGCTGGTCTTCGCTGGCGATCTGGTCACGCGCTCGCCGCTGCTGGCCACGGCGCTGGTGGTGGCGCTGGTGGGCAGCCTGGCCCTGGCCGGGCGGCTGCTGGGCCGCGTCGCCGCCGATGACCCTGCGCCCGACCCCGGCGGCGTTGCCTAGCGCGGCGGGGCGCAGAAAACGGGCGGGGGAAGCGCTCCCCCGCCCGTTTTTGCTGGGTTGGCCTGCAAGTTAGGCTGCCACAGGCTGCACCTCGTCGTAGCCCGCCTCGTTGATGGCGGCCACGATCGCGGCGCTGTCGACCTGGCTGTCGTGCTCAATCGTCACCAGCTTGTCGTCGAGGCTGATATCGATCTTCTGGATGCCAGGCAGAGTCTTCACCTCGTTGGTGATGGCGTTGACGCAGTGCTGGCACGAAATATCGGGGACGCGGAATTGATCTTTTGACATGATAGACCTCGCTTGATAAACCTCATCTGCACCAGTATAGCGCAGAACGCAGCGTTTTGGGGGAGAGCGCTCTGGTATCAATAGAGTCGATGCGTTCTCGTTCGGTAGAGCGGCTTACCACCAAGATTCCAACACTCCAAGGAACAAAAGGGAACGAATAGTACGGCGGCGCGAAGCACAGCACTTGCAGGTTGAAGTGCTGCATACGAGCATTGCGCCCATGTCGCCTGCGATCATAGCTCGCTGCGCCACCGTGCTACCTGGCCCATGCGGCAGATGGTGCCGGTTGTGTTTTGATGGCCCTATGCACGAATACCAGCTACCGGGAAATGGTATCGGAACGCTGCAAATTGGGGGTTCCAAGGGGGTGATGCTCCCTGGTGGGGTCACAGGGTAGGCGCTGTGCGCCGCCCTCGCATTGCCGACGGCCAGCCCTGCGGGGCGCTCACGGGGAATGGCCATATGCGCGTCAAAAAGTGACACTGTCGAAGGGCAGGCCTCCTCTAGCGCCCAAGCGCAGGGCCGACCATTGGCATGCCAATGGTCGGCCCTGCGCTGCGCGCTAGCCCTGGGTGCTGAACGCGAAGATCGTAGTCTGGCGGTACTCCTCGCCGGGGCGCAGCTCGGTGGATGGGAACTGCGGCTGGTTGGGCGAGTCGGGGAAGTGCTGGGTCTCCAGGCAGAAGCCGCTGCGCGGCGGGTAGCTGGCCCCGCCTTTGCCCGGCTGCTTGCCATCCAGCATATTGCCGGTGTACAGCTGCACGCCCGGCTCGGTGGTGCGCAGCTCCATCACACGACCGGAGCTGGCCTCGCTGACACGGCAGACGGTGGCCAGCTGGCCGGCGGGCTTGGCGAATACCCAGGTGTGGTCGTAGCCGTGGGCGTAGCGCAGCTGCTCGTCGTCGGCGTCGATCTGCGCGCCCAGCGCGATCGGCCCGGTCAGGTCCATCGGCGTGCCCTTCACCGCGCGCAGCTCGCCCGTGGGGATAAGCGTGCTGTCCACCGGCACGAAGGTCGGCGCATCCAGCGCGATCTGGTGGCCCAGAATATCGCCCGCGCAGGCCAGGTTGAAGTAGGCGTGGTTGGTCAGGTTCACCACCGTCAGCTTATCGGTGGCGGCGGTGTAGTCGATCTGCAGCTCGTTGCTGTTGGTGAGCGTGTAGACCACCGTCACCGTCAGGGTGCCGGGGTAGCCCTCCTCCATGTCGGCGCTCACATAGCGCAGCGCTAGGCTGGGGCCGCTGGGCGTCTCGCTGGGTGTGGCCTGCCAGATCACCTGGTGGAAGCCGCCGGGGCCGCCGTGCAGGTGGTTCGGCCCATCGTTCTTGGCCAGCTGGTAGGTTACGCCGCCCAGGGTGAACTGGGCGTTGGCGATGCGGTTGCCGAACCGCCCCACCAGCGACCCAAAGAACGGGTGGCTGTGCAGGTACGGCTCTAGGGTGTCGAAGCCCAGCAGCACGTCGCCCAGCGCGCCGCTGCGGTCGTGGGTGCGCAGCGCGGTGAGCGTGCCCCCAAGCGTGATGATGTCGGCCTCCATGCCGCTGGTGTTGGTCAGGGTGTAGCGCTCGATCGGTGTTCCGTCGGCTGCGGTGCCAAACGGCTGACTGGTGATCGTCATACCTACCTCATCTGAATAATGTTGCAGCTGCCCTGCGGCCTAGCGCAGCACCACCGTGGCCATCGAGTGCGCGGGCAGTTCGATCTGCCACACGCCTGGCTCGACCGCCTGCACCGCCAGCGCGGCGGGCGCGACGGCCTGCGGGGCCTGGGCGTTGTTCTGGGCGCGCGGGTCGTCGGCGGCCAGCAGCTCGCCGTTGGCCTGCTGCCACTGGCCCAGCCCGGCGATCCGCACGCTTGCGCTCTGATTATAATGCCTGTTGACCACCGTGATGGCGGCGCCGTCGGCGCTGCGCGAGGCGGTGGCGGTCACGGCGGGGCTGCCGTCGGGCAGCGTGTGGCCTGCGGCGTGCTCCACCGGCAGCGCCTGCGCGCCGATGTGCGGGGTGTGCATGCGCAGCGCGTGGTAGGTGGGCGTCAGCCACATGGCCCCGCCCTCAGTCATCACCGGCGCGTGCAGCACGTTCACGATCTGGGCGAGGTTGGCCATGGAGAGCACGTTGCACTGGCGGTGGAAGGCCTCAAGCGCCACGGCGGCGGCCAGGGCGTCGCGCAGGGTGTTGGCCTGCTCGTAGGTGTTGGGGCTGCGGCGCTCGATGTTCTCGCCCGGCCCCCACGCCCGCTCCTCGGGGTGCCACACGCCCCACTCATCCAGCGCGATGCCGACCTTGTGCCTGCCGCCGGTGGCCTGCTCGATCAGCTGGGCGGTGTCGATGATGAAGTCCTCGGTGGCCTGGGCCTCACTCAGCAGGGTGTAGTAGTCCTGCTCGGTGAAGTTCAGCTCGGGGCCGCCGTTCACCCAGTAGCGGTGGATCGAGAAGTGGTCGACGAGGTCGATGTGGCTGCGCACCTCATCCAGAATGGCGGCATTCCACTCGTGCTCGAACCCGCACAGCACTAGCTCGGTGTTGGCGTCCACGTGGCGCAGCATGGTGGCGTAGCGCAGATACTCGCGGCCATACACGCGGGCGTCGTAGTTGCCGCCGCAGCCCCAGCTCTCGTTGCCCACGCCCCACAGGCGCACGCCGAACGGCTTCTCTGCGCCGTTGGCCACGCGCAGCTTGCCGAGGTCGGTGGGCACGCTGGTGTTGCAGTACTCCAGCCAGTCGCACAGCTCCTGCGCGGTGCCGCTGCCCACGTTGCCCGCCAAATACGGCTCGGCCCCCAGCAGCGCGCACAGGCGCATGAACTCGTGGGTGCCAAGGGTGTTATCGTCGGCCACCTGCAGCCCGCACGAGATGCCCAGCCGCACCGGGCGCTGGGCCACCGGCCCGATGCCGTCGCGCCAGTGGTAGTGGTCGGCGTAGCAGCCGCCCGGCCAGCGCAGCAGCGGCACCGGCAGGGCCTTCAGCGCCGCGACCACGTCGGCGCGGAAGCCATCCTGGTGCGCGATCTCGCGCTCGCCCAGGCCGACCCACAGGCCATCGTAGCAGCAGCGGCCCAGGTGCTCGGCAAAGTGCCCGTAGATCCGGGGCGAGATGACGCCGATCGGCGCATCGGTGCGGACGTTTAATGTGGTAGTGCTCATCGTTGAGTTCCTTGTGCCTGAACAGCGGTTGATAGCCCGAGTATAGGATTCTTCGTAGTAGTTGTCAACTAGTAGTATGTGAAATACGTACTAGAATTTCTATATCTATTCTATAGCGTGGTGACGATATCGGCGAAATAAGCGGGAGAATAGCGCCTTATCTAGCCCGCTGTTTGTTGATGGAATGGTGCAAGGTTTCCTGATCGGGCTAGGAGCCGGTAACTAAACACCTACTTGACATCTAGTAAATAATTCATATCATTAAGTCAATACGAATAAAGCCTACGATCGCCCTCTCAGAAGGCGGAGCACGAGAGCGCTGGCGGTACGCGCGCTACGGCCAGCAGCGGCGATTGTTGATAGGGTTGCTATGAAAAAACGAAAACCGAGCATGCGGGATGTTGCCGACCATGCAAATGTCTCTGTCTCAGCAGTGTCGCTGGTTGTGCGCAAGAAGCCGGGTGTCTCCGACGATACCCGCGAGCGTGTGTGGAATGCTATCGCCGAGCTTGGCTACACCGTCAGCGAGGCGAGCGACACCACCCGCGCCCCTACCGTGGCCCTGCTGATCGAGCGCGGCTCGATGCCGGCCATCCTCGATATCTTCTATGGCGAGGTCATCCGTGGGTTCCAGAGCGAGGCCCAGCGCATGGGCTACCAGGTGATGCTGCACATGTTCGACCGCGCCGCCGAGCGCTTCGAGCATATGTACAGCGGCCTGGGCGATGACATCCAGGGCTTTGTGATCGCCAACGACGGCGATATCACATCCGACCTGATCACGCAGGCGCAGGCCACCAACCTGCCGCTGGTGCTGATCGAGAGCTCGGTGCCCGGCCAGCACGTGCCCTGCGTGGTGGGCGACAACTTCCAGGCGGGCTACACTGTCACGCGCCATCTGATGGATCAGGGCCACACCAAGATCGCCGTGCTGCGCGGGGCCAGCAAGTACAGCAGCCTGGTCGATCGCCTGCGCGGCTCGCTGGCAGCCCTGGCCGAGTCTCGCCTGCTGCCGCTGCCCGAGTGGATGCCGCCCCCCGATGGCAAGCCCTTCCAGCGCGGCTACATCCAGATGCAGTCGATCCTGCAGCAGGATTCCTACCCCACCGCTGTGGTGGCGATCAGCGACAAGACCGCCTTCGGCGCGATGGAGGCGATCAAGGAGGCCGGCCTGCGCATCCCCGAGGACATCGCGATCGTCAGCATCGACGATGTGGCCGAGAGCGCCTACACGCGCCCGCCGCTCACCTGCTTCCACATCCCGCGCGCCGACATGGGCATCCTGGCTATGCAGAAGCTGCACCGCCTGATCACCGGCGAGGCCGAGATCCCGGTGAAGAGCATTGTCTACGGCGAGCTGGTGGTGCGCGCTAGCAGCAGCGCCGAGCCAGTGCCCGCCGAGCTGGGCCACCGCGCCTAGTCGCATACCAGCCCGCACCCCTGATCAGATTCCCATCGGTCAGTAGGACCGCCATCCTATAGGCGTGCGGGCTTTTCCCCTCTATAATTCCCATTAGTCTTCACATCGCATCTTGCATGCCACCCCAACGGCCTATCGCTATCCGAGCCACATACGAAAGCAGATGCCACATGGCCATCACCCCCATGGCGGGATCCTCCGCCCCTCTTTCTGTGGAATCGCTGCAGGAGCGGATCGCCGCCCTGGAGCGGCAGCTTGCCGATTGCCAGCAGGGCGCTCTGCGCGCCCAGACGATGCACGCGATGTTTGAGCACATGCACCTGGGCATTATCATCTACCAGCTCGAAGACCCCAACGATGACAGCTCGCTGCAGCTGATCACCGCCAACCCGGCGGCTCGCATGTTTGTGGGCGGCTTCGACATCCTGGCCCATGTGGGCAAGCGCATCACCGAGATCTTCCCCAACATCAGCGCCTACCCCGAGAGCCTGCGGCAGTACTCGCTGGTGGCATCCACGGGTGTGTCGCAGGACATGGGCGATCTGCCCTACTATGACGAGCAGCTGGGGCTGGATGCGTTCTACTCGGTGCAGGCGGTGGCGATCGGCGAGATGCAGGTGGCGATCCTGTTTGAGGATGTGACCGAGCGCAAGCGCGCCGAGGATCGCATTCGGGTGTATGAGGAGACGATTGGGAATATGGAGACCGGGGTAGTGGTGCTGCACCTTACGGCCCCCGATAACCCAGAGTCCCTGACGATCATCGCCGCCAACCAGCAGGCCTCGTACTATACCGAGCTGGATCTACAGCACAAGATCGGCGCTCGTTTCTCCGAGGTGTTCCCGGATGCTGTGGTCAATGGCCGCGCCGCCACCTACGCCCAGGTGGCCGCCTCGGGCAAGAGCGCCTTTGTAGGCGAGTTCCCCGCCGTCATCCATGGCCAGCACGAGTGGGTCAGCATCAAGGCGGTGGCCCTGCCCGATCACCGCGTCAGCATCATCTTCGACACCATCACCGAGCGCAAGCGGGCCGAGGAGATGCTGCGCCAGAACATCCAGCAGGAGGAGACGATCTTGGCGCAGCAGACCGCGCTTGAGGCCCTCTCCACCCCGCTCATCCCGCTGAACGATCGGGTGGTGGTGATGCCGCTGGTGGGCGCGCTCGACTCGCGGCGGGCGCAGCGGGTGATGGACACCCTGCTGGAGGGCATCACCACCCACGGCGCAAGCATCGCCCTGCTCGACATCACCGGCGTGACGGTGGTGGACACCCAGGTGGCCAGCGCGCTGGTGCGGGCCGCGCAGGCCGCCAAGCTGCTGGGCACCCAGGTGATGATCACCGGCATCCGCCCCGAGGTGGCCCAGACCCTGATCGGCCTGGGCGTCGACCTGAGCGGGATCGTAACCCAGAGCACCCTGCAGACCGGCGTGAGCCTTGCGCTGCTGCGCCCGGCCCAGCGCGGGGCGGCGGCGCGCAACTAGATCTGGAACTCGCCGTTCTTGTAGAACAGCTCGCCGTCGATCAGCACCTCGCTGTCCTGGCGCATGTCGCAGATGAAATCCCAGTGGACGCTGGAGCGGTTGCGGCTACCCGTCTCGGGGTAGCCCGCCCCCACGGCCATGTGCAGCGACCCGCCGATCTTCTCGTCGAACAGGATGCTCTTGGTGAACTGTTTGATGCCGTAGTTGGTGCCAAAGGCGAACTCGCCCAGGTAGCGCGAGCCCTCGTCGCTGTCCAGCTGGCTGATCAGGTAGTCCTCGTTTTTGCTAGCCTTGGCGCTCACCACCTTGCCATCCTTGAACTCTAGCTGCACGCCCTCCACCTCGCGCCCGCCCCGGATCGCGGGGTAGGTGAAGTTCACCCAGCCGTTCACCGACTGCTCCACCGGCCCGGTGAAGATCTCGCCGCTGGGCATGTTGCGCTTGCCGTCGGAGTTGATGAAGCTGCGGCCGTCGATCGAGAGCGTCATGTCGATGTTGGGGCCGCGCACCACCACCTCGCGCTTGCCCTTGAGCCAGTCCACCAGGCGCTGCTGCGACTGGCGTATGTCCGTCCAGCAGGCGATCGGGTCGGGCTGGTCGGCGAAGGTGGCGGCGTAGACAAAGTCCTCGTAGGCCCGCAGGCTCATGTCGGCATCCTGGGCGAAGGCCTCGCAGGGGTACTGCGTGATCGTCCAGCGCCAGGTGCCCTCCGCCGAGCGCTGCATGCGCTTGCCGCTGCCCTGCCGCGCGGCCTTCTGGTAGATCTGCATCTTGCGCGGGTCGATGCCGGTGAGCGCGCGGGTGTTGGATGGCGCGCTGATGCCGATGGTGCAGTCGACCTTCTCGGCGATGATATCCTCAAATGGCGAGATCCAGCTGAGCTGCTCGTCGCTGGCGTGCTCAAGCCGCGCCTCGGTGAGGCGGCTGTCGCTCAGGGTGATCGTGGGGTTGCCGCCCGCCTTCACCACCTCGCGCACCACCTCGGTCACGAGGGGCAGCGCGATCACGTCGCCGTTGACCACCACCCAGTCGCCTGGCTTCACCGCGACGCAGTAGTTGACCAGCGTCGCCGCAAGCTTTTCCATCCGTGGGTCTGCCATTGCCTTCTCCTTATTGCGCAGCGCCGCCGCACAGGGCAGCTCGGGTTCGTTCGGGTGTGATAGTACCACACTCTCTCTGCGCAGGGCAGCGCTGTGCTATCATTCGTTGGGTGGAGCCTTTGAATGAGAAGGGTGACAAGATGCTGCTGGAGCTTGCGATTGGCGACGCCTACGGCGCGGGGTTCGAGTTCGCGCCCGAGCGGGCGGCGCAGAACACCTTGGAGCGCTACCTGCCGCACCCGCGCTACGCCAGCGCGCCCGGCAGCTACACCGACGACACCCAGATGAGTCTGGCCATCGCCGAGGCGCTGCTCGCGGGTGGCGCGTGGGAGCCGCAGCTGCTGGCCGACCACATGCTGTCCGCATTCCGCCGCGATGTGCGCGAGGGCTATGCCGAGGGCTTCTACCGCCTGCTGATGGGCTGCGCCAGCGGCGGCGAGCTGCTGGCGGCGCTGCGGCCCACCAGCGACAAGAACGGCGCGGCCATGCGCGCATGCCCGCTGGGCGTGCTGCCCGATGTGGCCGCCGTCCTGGCCTACAGCCGCACCCAGGCCGCCGTCACGCACGATACGCCCGGCGGCATCGCATCGGCGCAGGCCGTAGCGCTGCTGGCCCACTACTTTCTGTATCGGCGCGGGCCGAGGGCGCAGGCGGCGGCCTTTCTGGATGCGCACGTGCCGGGCTACGGCTGGGGCCAGCCCTGGGCTGGTGTGGTCTCGACCAATGGCGTGGAGACGGCGCGCGCCGCCATCGGCGTGGTGCTCTCGCGTGAGAGCATGAGCGCCATGCTGCGCGCGTGTGTGGCGCTCACTGGCGACACCGACACGGTGGCCGCGATCGCGCTGGGCGTTGCCTCCTGCTGCGAAGAGGTGACGCGCGACCTGCCCGCGCCGCTGCTGGATGGGCTGGAGCAGGGGCCGTATGGCCGCGCCTATCTAGAGCAGATCGACCGCAGGCTGCTGGCCATGGTTGTCGGGGGGTGATCGGGGCGTGCGATCGGCGCTGGCCGCACGCCTGGGCGCTAGCTGAAGGTGACTGGCAGTCGCTGCAGGCCACGCACCAGCGTGCTGGGCCGCCAGCGCAGCTCCTCGATGGAGATGCCCAGCGCTAGGTCGGGCAGGCGGCGGAACAGGGTGCCGATCGCGATCTGGCCCTCGATCCGGGCCAGCGGTGCGCCGAGGCAGTAGTGGATGCCGTGCCCAAAGGCCACGTGGCGGTTGTCGCCGCGGGTGATGTCTAGCGCATCGGCGTCGGCGAAGCGGCTGCTGTCGCGGTTTGCCGACGAGAGCACCACGATCACGATATCGCCGCGCTGCATCGGCACGCCCTGGAACTCCATATCCTCCTTGGCGAAGCGCAGCGTGGATGTCTCGACCGGGCCATCGTAGCGCAGAAACTCCTCGATGGCGCTGGGCAGCAGCTCGGGCCGCTCACGCAGTAGCTCGCGCTGGTCGGGGTGCAGCAGCAGGGCCAGCGCGCCGTTGCCGATCAGGTTGACCGTGGTCTCGTGCCCAGCCACGATCAGCAGGAAGACCATGGAGAGTAGCTCGTCCTCGCTCAGCCGGTCGCCCGCCTCCTCGGTGCGCACCAGCGCGCTGATCAGGTCTTCCTGTGGCTCGGCGCGTCGTTTGGCGACCAGATCGCCCAGGTAGGCGCTGAACTCGGTGTAGACTTTGGTGAGCAGAGCCATGCGGGCGGGGGTTGGCTCGTTGGCCACCACCACATCCGACCACGCGCGGAAGCGGTCGCGGTCCTCGACCGGGATGCCCAGCAGCTCGGCGATTACCGTGATTGGCAGCAGGAAGGCGTAGTCCTCGATCAGATCCATGCTGCCGCGCGCCTGTACCTGATCGATCAGCCCGTCGGCGATCTGCTGGATGCGCGGGCGCATCTGCTCCATCATGCGCGGCGTGAAGGCCTTGCTCACCAGCGAGCGCAGGCGGGTGTGGTCGGGCGGGTCCTGCGAGAGCATGTGCTGGCCCAGCCGGGTCAGCGGCGAGGATTTCTGCTCGGCCAGCTCGGCGGGCGAGAGGATGCTGCGCCAGTTTTTCACCAGGCGCGGCTCGTGGATGGCGGCCAGCACATCGTCGTAGCGGGTGATCAGCCAGAACTGCCGCCCGTCGGGCGCGGACACGCGGCAGATCGGCTGCTCGTCGCGCAGGTGGGCGTAGATGCTGTGGATGCGGGTCTTGGCCTCGGCGCTCCAGAAATCCAGCTGGGTTGCGGTCATGGGTGCTCCTCCCTGCTAGAAGAGTCGGGTGGTGCAGCGCAGTTAGGGATGTTGGGTTGGTTATAGCAGATTGTGCAAAAATGAGCAATATACCGCTGGCAGTTGGGCATGTGCACGATGCAATCATGGGCGTAAGGGCGGGTCTCGTGCCCGCCCGCGCCGTGTTGCATCGTATGCATCCCAGGGGCGTTCGATGACGCCGATGCACGCGAAGCGGATCAGCATCGCCACGCGCCGTTATCATCGGTTGGCGCTCGATGCCTGCGGTGGGCTGCGATGGGGCGGGCACCAGACCCGCCCCTGCATCTTGGCGAGGCATTGCGATCATCGGATCGGATGCGATGTCGGCAATGGTGATCATCGGTAGTCGACCGCCTATTTTTGCCAAAAAAGCAGAGGAATGCCATAGAAAAATGACACATGTTGAGGGCCTCACTCCCTTCGATCCCCCAATGTTGAGCGTTCCTCTGCTGTTCTCTGGCCGCTGGTGTTCGTGCATAGAGCCAGTTTGCACGGGCAGCACCTTCGCCGGGTGGGCCGGGTGGGTAGAGTGGAGCGACGATAACGCATCATAGGCGATGTGCGTGCAGTGCCCGTTCTCAGCGATAGATAGATGCTCGTGCTTGCATTTTTGAGCTCCTTTTAGTATAGTTGCACCACAACCCAAGAGGAGGCGCGGCTCCAAGGACATCCGCGCACTGGTGGAGGCTGTCACAGAATTTGTGCTGCCTCTTTTTTGTTGCCTTTTTTGCTGGAAAGAAGTTAGGCAGTGCTAGAGGAGGTGGGTGATGTCAGATTTTCTCCAGCTGGTGCTGGTGCTTGCGATCCTGATCAGCGCGACCAAGGTGGCGGGCCTGCTGAGCACGCGGATGGGCCAGCCCGCCGTGCTGGGCGAGCTGCTGGTGGGCCTGCTGCTGGGGCCGAGCCTGCTGAACGTGGTGCATCTGCCGTTTTTTACTAGCAGCCATCTGGATACGACCATCCACGAGCTGGCCGAGTTTGGCGTGATCTTCCTGATGTTCATTGCCGGGCTGGAGATCGAGGTGGATGAGCTGCGCAAATCGGGCAAGGTAGCCTCGTTTGCCGGGGTGCTGGGCGTGCTGGTGCCGCTGGGGCTGGGCTGGGGCCTGGGCGCATTGTTTGGCTACGACACCCAGCACGCCCTGTTCATCGGCGTGCTGATGACGGCCACCAGCGTCAGCATCTCGGCGCAGACGCTGATGGAGCTGGGCGTGCTGCGCTCGCGGGTGGGCGTGGCGCTGCTAGGGGCTGCTGTGCTGGATGATGTGCTGGTCATCCTGGTGCTGTCGGTATTTCTGGCCATCGTCGGCGGCGACGGCGGGGCGATCAGCATCGTGTGGACCTTTGTGCGCATGGTGCTGTTCCTGGGCGGCACGCTGCTGATCGGTCGGCGGCTCATCCCCTGGCTGGCCCAGCGTGTGGCCCGCTGGCCGATCAGCCAGCCGGTGGTGACGCTGGCGGTCGTGGTGGCCCTGCTGTTCGCCTGGATGGCCGAGGTGCTAGGCGGCGTGGCGGCGATCACCGGCGCTTTTCTGGTGGGCGTGCTGTTCGCGCGCACCCCCCAGCGCGGCCAGATCGAGCGTGGCATCCAGGGCCTGGCCTACGGCTTCCTCGTGCCGATCTTCTTCGCCAGCATCGGCCTGCAGACCGACGCCCGCGCGCTGGATGGCTCCATGGTGCTGTTCACCGTGCTGGCCTGCCTGGTAGCGGTCATCTCCAAGGTGGTGGGCTGCGGCCTGGGCGCGCGGCTGGGCGGCTTCCCGGCGCGCGAGTCGCTGCAGCTGGGCGTGGGCATGATCTCGCGCGGCGAGGTGGGCCTGATTGTGGCCTCGGTGGGCATCTCGGCGGGCCTGATCGGCCAGGATATCTTCGCCATGACCGTGATCATCGTGCTGGTGACCACGCTGGTGACGCCGCTGCTGCTGCGTGCGGTGTTTGGTCGAGCGGCCTCGCCATCTTCCAAGCAGCCGCCACGCAGCGAGGGCGCCGATACGCCGGTGCCCGCCGCCGAGTGAGACTTGGTGCGGCAACCATACGTATACAGTGGTGTACTGTGAAGAGGAGAAGCTATGAGCTATATGGTCTTTCTGGTGCTGCCGCAGTCCGATCTGCTCGATGCGGTGCTGGACGCGTGGCGCGGCGTGGGGGTAGAAGACATAACGGTGCTACAGAGCAAGAGCATGATCCAGCAGACCAGCCGCTGCAACCGTGATGATCTGCCGCTGTTCCCATCGATGCACGATCTGTTCGATAACGATGAGTTCGACCACTACACGCTGTTCTCGGTGGTGGGCAGCGAGGATCTGATCGATCGCCTGATCGCGGCGACCGAGCGCGAGGTGGGCGATCTGGATCGGCCCGACAATGGGGTGATGTTTGCGCTGCCGGTGGTGCGCAGCAAGGGCATGCGTTTGCCGCGCTAGCGCACAGCAACAGCCGCCATGGGTCGCACGCCCACGGCGGCTGTTTGCTTCCTAACTAATAGGGCGGATCAGCATGATGCCGTGGTAGCCGCGCCCATGGATCTCGGGCAGCATGCCCACGGGGCTGAAGCCCTGCGCGCTCCACCACTGGTACTCGGGGCGGTTGGTGGCCTTCAGCTTCTGCAGCTCCTCGCCGATCGGGCCGAGCGGGCGCAGGTGGCAGGTGAACCCGCGCGAGCCGATGATGTAGCTCAGGTAGCGGGCCTGGCGCTCCTGCGCCCACAGCACGCACTGGTTGAGCAGCGGGGCCAGCGCGGGGCCGATGGTGTAGTGGCCGCGCTCCTCGGCCCCCAGCCCGATGATTTCGCCGATGCGGTACGTCTCGTGCCAGGTGCAGAGCACCCAGCCGGTTGGGTGGCGGCTATCATTGGTGATAGCCCAGCCGATGCCAGTGCCCAGGTGGGCGATGGCGTCATCGACCTCCCATGTGTCGGGCCGCAGCCGATGCATCAGCGCGGCGACCGCTGGGATGTTGGCGGTGGTCAGTAGCTCGATCTGCATATGGCGGCTATTATACTACAGGGTGTCGTTAGCGCCTGCAGCGTACGCACCCATGCCAAACGGGGCCATATGCTGCTGGGTGCGCTATGCCTCCACGGCCTGTTTTTCGAGCATCTCCTGCGCGGTCTTCTGCATGTATTCGGCCATGCGCTGGCGTTGGGTCTCCTTGGGCTGCACCGGGCAGTTGAGGCAGTACTCCTGGCCGGGCAGGCGGTAGCTGTAGCAGCACGAGCCGCGCCGCACAAACAGCTCGCTGTACGCGCCGTGCTGCTCACGGGCCACACCGGTCTTTCCGCGCAGCGGCGGCTGGCCCACCAGCGCGGGGATCTCGTGCTCGCTGCAGTCCTCGCGGCCGATCATCTGGGCCATCCACAGGAACAGCCCGGCCAGCCGGTCGGCGGCGTTGGCCCACAGCGCCCGCTCGCCGATGGATGTGCGGGCGCGCAGCAGCGCGATCATGGGCGGGATGTAGCTCTCGGTCAGCTGGGCCACGAAGTGCTGGCGCAGCGCCTCGGGGCTGGGCAGCGCGGCGGCGTGGGGGTGGGCGGCGGCCTGCCCGCCCGCCACGGTGGCGAATGCGCCGCGCTGGAACGCTACGGCTACGTAGTGCTCGGCTGGGCGGATGGAGAGCGCGATGTTCTCAAGGGTCAGGTCGGGGATGACCTGGCTGCTCAGGTAGCCGCCGATGGCCGCGCACATGGGCTGGGTGATGTAGAAGCTGAGGATGCTGGCGGCGGCGTAGTAGCGGTCGGGTCGCGCGGCGATCATCTGGTCGAGCAGGGCGCTGGCGGCGCTGCCCGCGCGGAAGAGGTCGGCGGCGGGCAGCCATTCCTCGCCCTGCTGGGGGCCTGCGAAGAAGTGGAAGTAGGGGTTGAGGCTGTTGATATGGGCCAGCGTGGCCTCCAGCGGCGTGGCTGTCTCGTTTTGATGTGACATAATCAGCGTCCTTGACCAGAGCGTTCGTGCCGCTGGTTAGCATAGGCTAATATCCCCTATTTGTCAACTTAAAACTGTTGAAATAGCGGATAGCTGGATGTGCTGCCAGCCTTTCTGTATTGGTAGCGTGGACCGGTGGTATGTTGGGAGATACGCTTACCTGCAAAATAGAGGGTTTATTTCATACGCTTGTTTTTTGTATATACTGTGATCAATCGAGATAATATCTATAGAATAAGGGCTAGTGAGCGAGAAATATTTGTGAATAGCGAGATTGAGACGAGCTTTATCCAAGCCTTTGTGCGCCGCGAGCGACGGGCGCGCCCGCTTCGAGCTGGCGTCGCCCGCGAGGCGCGGGGCGTTCCTGAGCCGCCTGTGCCACCAGTATGCAGATGTGCTGGATACGCGCTACCTCATAGCGCTGGAGGGGGCGATCTCGGGGCATCGTGCCACTTTAAGCGCGCTTCTCGGCAGGGGAGCACCGCGCACATGCTATGTGCTATCGAGCATTGCCGAGCTGGATGGCCGCGAGCTGCCGCTTGCCCATGCGCTTGAGCGAGTGGTGGGCTATGGGCTGCCCAGCGTCGTGATCTGCATCGCTGGCAGGCTTGGCTATTTCGAGGCCGAGCAGGAGCACGGCCCGCCGCCGCGCTACTGGCTGGAGCGCCCGCAGATCTGAGCGCTGCCGAGCGCACAATGCCCCGCCCAACGAAGACGTGGGCGGGGCATCGTGCGTCTGGGTGCCTAGAAGAAAGTGGCGATGTCGCTGTAGATCTTCTCGATGGTGGTGGTGTCGTCGGGGTGGTAGCTCTTCGCGCCGGTGGCCTCGGCCAGCTGCGTGAGGATGCCCATATCGGCCCCCGCGCCAAAGCCGATAGTGAAGACCTTGATGCTGCGGCCCTCGGTGTCCTTGCGAAACTCCTGAAGCAGCGCCTCCAGCGAGCGCTGGCTCTGGGTGTCCTGCCCATCGGTCAGCACCACCACCGCGCGGATGCGGTCGCCGGGCGGCTCGGCCTGGAGCGGGGTGTAGGCCTCGCCCACCGTGTCGTAGAGCCGCGTGTCGCCCTGGGCGAACAGGCCGCCGATGGTGTCGGCCAGTTGCTGGCGCTTCGGCCCCAGCGGCGAGATCGGGCTGACCACGGTGGCCTCGGTGCTGAAGGTGGTGAGGCCGAGGCCGTCCTCGTCGTCGAGCTGGGCCATGAAGGTCTTGAGCGCGGTCTTGGCCAGCTCCATGCGGTTTTCATCCTGCATGCTGCCCGAGGTGTCCAGGACGGCCATCACATCCACGCGCTTCTTGTTTTGCTTCCAGGCCGCCTGCACGGCCTCGATCACCTCGGCGCTGGGCACCTCCAGCAGGGTC
Organism: Chloroflexia bacterium SDU3-3; assembly: GCA_009268125.1. Lineage (NCBI taxonomy): Bacteria > Bacillati > Chloroflexota > Chloroflexia > Chloroflexia bacterium SDU3-3. Next base: position 126,069 of record WBOU01000014.1, read on the forward strand.
TTGGGCTGGGCGGGGTCGACGCCGTTGGCGGCGGTGATCGGCGCGCCGACCGCTAGGTTGGCATCGCCGGGGCGGAACCCGTAGGCCAGCGCCTTCTCCTGCTGGGGCCGCTCCATCAGGAACTGGAGGAAAGACTGCGCGGCGGCGCGCTGCTCGTCATCCACCCAGGGCGCGCTCAGCACGGCGTAGGGGTGGTCGCTCCAGAAGGTGCCCTCCTTGGGGTAGATCGCGACCACGGGCATGGGTTTGCTGGGGTAGCGCGTGGTATCGTAGGACTGCACCACCAGATTTTCGTACATGACCGCTGCGGAGAGGTAGGCCGGGCCGCGCGTGAACATCTGGTTGGCGAAGAAGCCGGTGCTCTCGCCATAGTGGATGACGCCGCTCTCGACCTTGCCTAGGAACTCGGCGGTGGCGGGCTGCCGCACATCGTCGGCGGTAAGGCCGCGCGTCTTGCCTGCGGCGGCGTAGACGGTAGCCAGGATGCTGGCAATGCCGCTGTTGGAGTAGCCGGGGTGGGTGTGGCCGAACTGGAACGCGCCCCACTCGGGGTGGCCGTAGTCGGCCCAGCTCTTGCCGCTGCTGGTCATAGCCGCGATGTCGGCCCAGCCGATCGGCTGCTCGGGCCAGCCCAGCGCCTTGGCCATCGGCTGCCACATGGCGATCACCACGGGGCTGAGCACCAGCGCGGTGGGGCTGCCCTCCACCAGCTTTGCGCCGCTGTGCGATGCGGCCCAGCGCTCGTTGGCCACGGGGATGAGCACACCGCTGGCCGGGCTCCAGATCGTAGGCTGGGCCGCGCCGCTGAGGATCTGCTCCATCGACTCGGCGGAGCCAAGCGGGGTGGCACTGACGTAGATCGGCCTGCCGCTGGTTGATTGTACCTGCTGGCTGTTGAACTGCTGGGTGACATCCTCCATCCAGGCCTGCTTCTCGCTGCCGTAGAACATGGTGATCGTTAGGGCGTTGCTCGGCGGGGCATCGCCCGCCGCTCCGCCGCTGCTGCCGCCGCACCCGGCTAGGCTGGCCAGCAGCAAGGCGCACAGCCAGTGTTGCAATGTTCGCATATTGGTGCTCCCTCTACTCAAATCGCCCGCGCCGCCAGACCTCCAGCAGCTCGCTGATCACCTGGGCCGGCGGCGACTCGACCTGCTGATCGATCTGCACCTGCACGCCGTACTTCTGGTAGCGCGTGAAGGGGTTGCTGGGGTCGCTGCTGCTGATCGCCACGTTCGGGTCTGCCGGACGGAAGCCGTAGATCAGCGCCTGCTGCTGCTGCTCGTGGCCCAGCAGGAAATCGCGGAACTGGATGGCCGCCGCCTGCTGATCGGGCGTGACCCAGGGCGCGCTCAGCACGGCGTAGGGGTGGTCGCTCAGGATGGTGGCGGGCGGGTAGTAGATGTGCAGCGGCTGCCCCTGCCGCCCCTCGGCCTGCTCGATCCGCCCGTTGCTGGTCTGCGCGTCCACCTGGCCGATGGCCAGATTCTCGTAGACGAAGGCCATGTCGTAGGCCCCTGGCCCCTTCAGCACCATCTCATTCATAAAGGTGCCGGTGCTCTCGCCAAACTGCGGTACGGTCGACTCGATCTGGCCGAGCCATGTGATGAAGGCGGGGTCGGTGACATCGGCCACGCTCAGGCCGCTGGCCTTGTGGTGGTAGCCATAGGCCATGAGCACTAGGGCCTGCGCGCCGCTGTTGGAGAGCAGCGGCGAGGTATGGCCAAATTTGACCTGGCCCCAGCTCTGGCTGCCGCCGATGGCCGCCCAGCTCTGCGCGGTGAGCGCCTGGTGGATGCGATCCCAGAACTGGCCGTCGCGCGCGCCGCCGGGCCAGAGCACCTGGGCGCGCTCCTGCCAAGCCACCAGCACCAGCGGCGTGAGCACCAGCGGCCTGGGCGCGGCCTCGCCAGCGGCCAGGATGCTGGCGCTGTGGCTAGCCTGCCACTCCTGATCCATCACGGGCAGCCACATGCTGGCGGCGGGGCTGGCTACGGTGGGCTGGCCGTCGACGCTGCCAAACTGCTCGCGCCCGATCTGCTCGGCCATCTCGGCGGAGCCTTTGCCCACCAGCTTGATCTGGATGGGGTGGCCGCCCACCGCCGCGCCGCTCGCCTCGAAGCGCTGCTTGGCCGCCTCCAGCCAGTCGCGCTTCTCGGTGCCATACCAGATCGTGATCGTCACCGGCTCGGCGGCGGGGCCGATAGGCACATTCGCAATCCCATTTCCCACAGGCGCACCTAGCACCTTGCCCACCGTGGCAATCAGAGCGATAGACAGAAAGAGTGCGCCGATCAGGCGCGAGAGTTGCAGCATACCAACCTCATAGGCTGCCCGCATACGTGTTCGTTTCGGGCCAGAATTGTTGAGGTAGTGTAGGCGGCTTGTATTAAGCTGGGGTTATCGTTGTGTTGTGCTTTTGTGCGGCGGGGGATTAGGCGGGGCGAAATCGGCCTTGGGGTAGAGCAGTGGGAGGCTCGTATATTCCTTTACCACCAAGACTCCAAGTGAAAAGAGGACGAGAGCTAGGATGAGCTGGCCGTCGGCAATGCCTAGTCGGCCCGGCCTGCTGCGGCTTCGATGATGAGGGTTCCTTTTGGCTGCTGGGTGTGTGCCCATCGCAGGGTTGCTAGGGGCCAGCCCCGAGCAACCCTGCGATGGGGCGATGCCCCCTTCGAACCCCCATTTAGGGTGTTCCCGTGCTGAGAAATGGCGGCTGATGTTCGTGCATATGGCCAGTGTGCACGAGCGCCACCTTCGCCGTATGGGCCGACTGGGGAAGGTGGAGCAGTGATTATGGCTCATGTGCGTTGTGGGCGCGGTGCTCGTTTTCTGCATGGTTTGCGTGCAACGGCGAAGGTGCGTCGACACTCTCATCTGCCTTCTCTGCCTAACATATGGCGGCGCTGCTGGCCTACGCCCCGGCGCGCTCGATCACATCCACGGTGCCGCGCGCGCCATCCACCCGCAGCAGGTCGCCGGTGTGCAGCCGCATGGTGGCGTTGCCGCAGCCCACCACCGCCGGTATGCCCAGCTCGCGGGCCACAATCGCGGCGTGCGAGAGCGGCGCGCCCACGTCCGTCACCACGGCGGCGGCGCGTGGGAACAGCGGCGTCCAGCCCACGTTGGTGATGGTGGTGACCAATATCTCGCCGCTCTGCAGCTGGCCGCCTTCCTCGGCCTGGTGCAGCACGCGGGCGCGACCCACCACCACGCCCTGCGCCCCTGGGAAGCCGCGCACCTCGGCGCTGGGCTGGCTGGCCTGCTGGGTTGCGTCGTACACATCGCTGCGGCGGCTGGGGTCGGCGGCCCAGGCGTCGGGGTCGAAGGCCCCGCGGATGACCGCCGGGTAGGCAGGCAGCGCACGGTAGTGCAGGTAGGCGGCGCGGCGCGCGGGGATGCGGTCCAGCGCGGCCTGGTCGCCGCCCAGCAGCGCGAGGATCTCATCGATGGTTAGGTAGAAGATATCCTCGCCCACCCCGCACAGCTCGCCCGCCCGCAGCGCAAAATCGCGCAGCGCCCAGAACACCCGCACCACCTCGCTGCGCGCCAGCTCGCGGCTGCGGAAGGCCTCGGTGGCCTGGGCCAGCCGCCTGCGGATGCGGCGGGCGCGGCGCGGGTGGGCCTGGGCCAGCCGCGCCCAGGCCTCGGCCTGGCGCTGCTCCTGCCTGCGCAGCAGCTCGCCCAGATCGGTCTGGCCCATGTCCGCGAGCTGCTCATCCACCCACGCCGGGTCTTCGCCGGGGCGCGGCGCGCTGATCTCTAGCTCGTGGGGGCCACGGTGGCCGTACTGGCGGGCGAAGCTGGCGCGGTCGATCTCGCCGCGCGCCAGCTTGCCAAGCCCCACCAGCAGACCCAGGCTGGCCAGCTCGGCGCTGCCCGCGCTCAGGCCGGAGAGCAGGGCGTTGGTGTCGGCCTCGCTGGCCAGCTTGCCCAGCTCGCGGCGCACCCACACCAGCACGCCGCCGTCGCTGCGCGCCGCCGACTCCAGCATGCGGCTGGCCTCGTGGAAGAACGGCATCAGCCGCTGGTGCCAGATCTGGCCGAGCTGCTGCGGGCTTTGGGCGGCGGCGATGGCCTGGCGCAGCGCCTCGCACTGCTGCGGGGCGCGGGCGAAGAAGCCGGGCAGCAGCGGCTTGCTGCGGGCCACGCGGCGGCGCATGCGGATGGCGATCGGCAGGATCTCGCGGATGATCTGCCAGCGCCCGATCGGCAGGATGGGCGTGGTCACGCCGCTGGGGATGCGCCCAAAGGTCTGGCCGCTGGCCTCGTGGAAGGCGTCGCTGCCCATGCCAAAGGTGCTGGCCAGCGTCGCCAGCACGCTCATGTTCATGTAGAAGCGCCCGCCGATGTTGCCGATCAGGCGGTAGCCCGATACGTCGGAGATCGCCATGGTGTCGCGGATGAAGATCTGCACCAGCGACCATGTGGCGGGCGTCATCACGTCGGGTACGGCTTCGCCCACGTTGCCGTTGCTCCACAGCGCGTCGATAGCGAGGCTGTCGTTCCAGACCTCGGGCGCGGGGCCGTGCAGCGTGGTGATCGGGCGGGCCTGCACCACCGCGATCTGGCCGCCGCCGATGGCCCACTCGATGTCCATCGGTGTGCCGTACAGCTGCTCGATCTGTGCGCCGAGCCGCGCCAGCTGGGCCGCTTGCGCGTCGCTGATGGATGCGCTGCCCTGCTGATCGCTGGGCACGGCCTGCTGGCGCGTGCCGCTGCTGTCGGGCACCACCATGGTCTGCTTGGCGGCCAATCTGCGCTCGCGCACCGTGAAGTCGGCCCGCCGCACCACCAGCGTGTCGGGCGTCACCTGCCCGCTCACCAGGCTCTCGCCCAGGCCCCATGCGGCGTTGATCACCAGCTCGTCGCGCGCGCCACTCAGCGGGTTGGCGGTAAACAGCACGCCCGCCGCATCGGCCTGGGCCATGCGCTGCACCACCACGGCCAGCCGCAGCTGGGCCTGGTCGACATGGTGCTGGGCGCGATAGCCGATGGCGCGGGCCGACCAGAGCGAGGCCCAGCAGCGCCGGATGGCATCCAGCAGCGCCTCGGCCTCGCCGATGTTCAGGAAGGACTCCTGCTGCCCGGCGAAGGAGAGGTCGCCCAGATCTTCGGCGGTGGCCGAGGAGCGCACCGCCACGGGCGCGTGCTCGCCCAGCGCGGCGTAGGCGGCTAGGATGGGCTGGGCGATCCCTTCGGGCATCGGCTGGGTAAATAGCGCTGAGATTGATCGTTCAGCCGCCTCAAGCGCCGCAAGATCGCCCGCAGCTACCCTTGCGACGGCGGCCTGGATGGCCGCGCCGATGCCATTTTTTTCTACAAACTGTGCGTAGGCCGCCGTGCCCACCACAAAGCCCTCGGGCACCGGCAGGCCAGCCGCGCACAGGCGCGCCAGCGAGGCCCCCTTGCCGCCCGCCTGCTCGATGCTGAGCGGGCCTGCCCCAAGCGTAAAGATAAATCGATCATCCATGATGTTCTCCCTCGCTGGCGGCGCGCTGGCGAAAGTAGACCTGCAGGGCCTCGCCCGCATCCCGCGCCGCTGTGGCGGGCAGGTCGGCTGGCTCAAGGGTTCGGCGCACCGCCTCGGCGATCAGGCCCGCCAGTGTCTCGTCGCCCAGCTCGAAGCCCTGGGGCATCAGCGGGCCGATCTGTAGATGCCCCATGAAGATGGCGCTGAGCGTGTAGATCTGCTCGGTGAGCGACAAGTCGGTGCGGGCCAGCCCGTGCTCGCGCAGCAGGCGCAGGTAGGTGCCAAACGCCTCGATGCGCTCGTGGTAGAGCGTGCTGTGTTGCTCGGTGTGCACCAGCTTGCCCAGGATCTCGGCGTCGCCCAGCAGGATGGCCTTGAGCAGAGGCCGGCGCAGCAGGGCCAGGGCGCTGTGGTAGATCATGCCGTGCAGGCTGGCGTGGCCAGGGTTCTCGGCGATGGCGCGGCGGAAGTCGGCGCTCATGATCTGGCGCTCGCGGCGCACCAGCGCGCCGAACAGCTCCTCGCGGGTCTTCCAGTGCAGGTAGATGGTGCCCTTGGCCACCCCTGCCGCCCGCGCAATGTCGTCGATGCTGGTTTTGTTATAGCCCCAGCGCAGCACCAGTGTGGCCGCCACATCCAGGATGCGCTGCTCGCGCTCGCTGCGCTTGCCTAGCTCGGCGGTGGTGTCTTCGTCCATAGCTCCTCTTTTGAACGATATGACTAAAATTGCTTAAACGGTCATATCGTTCACGCATGGTACTGCGTGGTGGGGCGAATGTCAAGAGGTGCGCTGTCTCAGACAGCAGATTCTTTACCACCAAGGCTCCAAGACACCAAGGGACACTATGACGAAGGCAGAAAAATCTCTCGCGCCTTCGCGGGCATAGGAAAAGAGGGGCAGCTGCCGCCCCTCTTTTCCGCACGGCGATGCCGCGATCTGCTAGACGTGCGCGAGATAGCGCTGGCACATGGTGGCCAGCACCTCGTCACCGGGGGTGTCCCAGATGGCCTGGTTGAAGATCTCGACCTCGATCGGGCCGTGGTAGCCCGCCCGCTCGACGGCGGCGCGGATCTTCCGGATCTCGATCACGCCGTCGCCCATCATGCCGCGCCCCAGCAGCGGGTCGGGCGGCGGGGCCAGCCAGTCGTTGACGTGGAAGGCCAGCAGGTGCGGCGCGGCCCGCGCGATCTGGGCGTAGAGCTCGGGATCCCACCAGACATGGTAGGTATCGATGGCCACGCCCAGCCAGGGCGAGCGCAGCCGCTCGGCCAGGGCGTTGGCCTCGGCCAGGGTGACGATCACCGAGCGGTCGCCTGCGAACACCGGGTGCAGCGGCTCGATGGCCAGGCGCACGCCGCGCTCGGCGGCGTAGGGCAGCAGCGCGGCGATGCCCTCCTCGACCATGGCGCGCGCGGCGGCGATGTCGCGGTCGGGGGCGGGGCCGCAGACCAGCACCAGCAGGTCGGTGCCCAGCGCGGCGGCCTCGTCCACGGCGCGGCGGTTGTCATCTAGCCGCGCGGCGCGCTCGGCGGCGCCGGGCGCGGGGAAGAAGCCGCCCCGGCACAGGCTAGAGACGCGCAGGCCTGCGTCGCGCACCATGCGGGCGCTCTCGGCCAGCCCGGCGGCGGCCACCTTGTCGCGCCACAGCCCCAGCCACGGGATGCTAGCGCGGGCGCAGCCCTCCACCGCCTCGCGCACGCCCCAGCGCTGGGTGGTGGCCTGGTTGAGGCTCAGCCTGCTAAGGTCGGTGAGCGCGCTCATTCCACCACCCCCGCCACGGCCAGCACGCGGCGCATGCGCTCGGCGGCCAGCGCGGGGGCGCGCAGCAGCCCGGCGCGGTCGGCCAGCACGAACAGCTCGGCCAGGTGCACCAGCGAGCGCGCGCTCTCCATCCCGCCCACCATGCGGAAGTGCGACTGGTGGCCGTTCAGGTAGGCCATGAATACCACGCCGGTTTTGTAGTAGTAGGTGGGGGCCTGGAAGATATGGCGCGAGAGCGGCACCGTGGGCGCGAGGATGGCCTGGTAGCGCGCCGTGTCGCCCACGTCGAGCGCGTGGAGCGCGGCGGCGGCGGCGGGCGCGATGGCGTCGAAGATGCCCAGCAGCGCGTGGCTGTGGCCCTGCTCGTCGCCCTGGATGAGCGCGGGGTAGTTGAAATCGTCGCCGGTGTACATCTTCACGCTGGGCGGCAGGCGGCGGCGCATGGCCACCTCGCGCTGGTCATCCAGCAGCGAGATCTTCACGCCGTCGATCTTGTCGGCGTGCTCGCGGATGAGCTGGAGGCAGGTGTCCATGGCGGCGTCCAGATCGCGCGCGCCCCAGTAGCCCGCCAGCGCTGGGTCGAACATGTCGCCCAGCCAGTGCAGGATGGCGGGCTGGCGCAGCTGGCCGAGGATGTGGCTGTAGACGCTCAGGTAGTCCTCCGGCCCTCTGGCGCAGGCGGCCAGGGCGCGGCTGGCCATCAGGATGACCCGCCCGCCCTGGCCCTCCACGTAGTCGCACTGCTCCTCGTAGGCGGCGCGCACCGCATCCAGCGTCACGCCGGGGGCGGGGGCCAGCTGGTCGGTGCCAGCCCCGCAGGCGATCAGGCCGCCCGCCGCGCGGGCCTCGGCCAGCGAGCGGCGGATCAGCTCGCGGGTCGCGGGCCAGTCCAGGCCCATGCCGCGCTGGGCGGTGTCCATGGCCTCGGCCACGCCGAAGCCCAGGCCCCACAGATGGTGGCGGTAGGCCAGCGTGGCATCCCAGTCGATCCGGATGTCGGTGGTGGGGTTGGAGTCCGCCAGCGGGTCGCAGACCACGTGGGCTGCGGCGTAGGCGACCCGCGAGCGCGGCGGGCTGCCGGGGGTGGGGAACGAGGCTGGCGGACTCAGCGTATATGGCTCCAGCCTGCCGCCGGAGCGGGGGAGTTGTATCGTCAGTGACATTGCGGCCTCCTACAGCGCCAGCTCGGGCACATCCAGCCAGCGCCGCTCCTGCCAGGAGCGCAGCCCCAGCTCGGCCAGCTGCACGCCCTTGGCCGCCTCTAGGAAGTCCCACGGGAACGGCTCGCCCAGCGCCACGTGGCGCAGGAATAGCTCCCACTGCACGCGGAAGGCGTTGTCGAAGCTGGCGTTGTCGGGCACGTCCATCCAAGTCTGGCGGAAGTCGATCGGGTTGGCGATGTCGGGGTTCCAGACCGGCTTGGGGGTGTGGGCGCGGTGCTGGGCCTTGCAGTCGCGCAGCCCGGCCACGGCGCTGCCCTCGGTGCCATCCACCTGGAACACCACCAGCTCGTCGCGGTACACGCGGGTGCACCACGAGGAGTTGATCTGGGCGATGATGCCGCCATCCAGCTCGAAGGTGGCGTAGGCCGCATCGTCGGCGGTGGCGGCGTAGGGCTGGCCCTGCTCGTCCACACGGCGCGGGATGTGGTTTGCGCCCAGGCACGAGACGGCGCGCACCGGGCCGAACATGTTGTCCAGCACGTAGCGCCAGTGGCAGAGCATGTCGATGATGATGCCGCCGCCGTCCTCGGCGCGGTAGTTCCACGAGGGTCGCTGGGCAGTCTGCCAGTCGCCCTCGAACACCCAGTAGCCGAACTCGCCGCGCACCGAGAGGATCTGGCCGAAGAAGCCGCTGTCCACCAGCCGCTTCAGCTTGCGCAGGCCGGGCAGCCACAGCTTGTCCTGCACCACGCCGTTTTTTACGCCCGCCGCGCGGGCCAGCCGCGCCAGCTCTAGCGCCACGCCCAGGTCGGCGGCGATCGGCTTCTCGCAGTAGATGTGCTTGCCAGCGGCGATCGCGGCCCTCACCGCCGCCGCGCGCCTATCGGTGGTCTGCGCGTCGAAGTAGATGGTGTTGGCCGGGTCGGCCAGGCACGCATCTAGGTCGGTGCTCCAGCGCTCGATGCCGTGGGCCGCGCACAGCGCCTGCAGCTTGTGGGCGCTGCGGCCCAGCAGCACCGGCTCGGGGTACAGCACGTCGCCGCCCGGCAGCGCGATGCCGCCCTGCTGGCGGATGGCCACGATCGAGCGGATGAGGTGCTGGTTGGTGCCCATGCGCCCCGTCACGCCGTTCATAATGATCCCGATGGTCGTCGTTGTCATCGTTCTCGCCTTTCCAATCACTCGTGCTGCCCGCCGACCCAGCCGTGGTAGGCCGGGTCGCCGCTGTCGATAGGCAGGTCGATCGGGCTGCCGCTGCGCGCCGAGGTGTAGATAGCGGTGATCAGCTCCAGGGCCTGCCGCGCGTCGGCCAGGCTCACTGGCAGCTCGCCGCCCTCGCGCAGGGCCTGGGCGAAGCGCGCGAACTGGCCGTCGAAGCCCTCGGGCTGGGGCACAAAGCTGGCCAGCGCGGCCTCGATCTGCGCGCCGCGCTCGGGCGTGTCGGGGGTGAGCACCCACGGCTCGCCGGTGTTCGAGTACGAGCGGTCGTTGCTCTCGGCGGAGAGGCCGCTGAAGCTGAAGCGGTGGCGCGTGATCTCGGCGGGCGAGCCGACGGTGACGCCCACGCTGGCCAGGCAGCCGCTGGCAAACTCGATGGTGAGCGCCGCGCAGTCCTCCACCTCCACCGCGTTGACCATAGTGGCGGTGCGGGCGTAGACGCGGCGGGCTGGCCCGAGGATGTAGAGCAGGATGTCGAGCGCGTGCAGCGCGTGGCTCACCAGCGTGCCGCCCAGCTCGGTGCGCAGCCTGCCGCGCCAGGGCACCGCGTAGTACTCGGCCCGCCGCCGCCACGCCACCTCCACCGTGGCCAGGTAGGCCTGCCCCGCCGCGCCCGCATCCACAAGATGCTTCAGCCGCTGCAGGCCGCGCCCGTAGCGGTACTGGAAGATCGGCATCATGCGCCGCCCCGACTCGGCCTCGGCGGCGCGCAGCGCATCCACCTCGGCCAGCGAGCCGACCAGCGGCTTCTCGCAGATCACGTGCTTCCCCGCCGCCAGGCCGCGCCGGATCTGCTCGAAGTGCAGATAGGGCGGCGTGCAGAGGTCGATCACGTCGATGTCTTCCATGCCGTAGAGCTCGGCGATGTCGCCCGTCAGTCGGGGGATGCCATGGCTGGCGGCCACGGCCTGCCCGCGCTGCGCATCCAGATCGCATAGCGCTAGCACCTCGAAGTCGCCCGCGAGCCGCTGGTATGCGTCGATGTGATGCTGGCCGATGCCGCTGCCCACCACCGCGACCCGCAAAGGTCTGCCCATCATCGCGCTCCTTGTGCCGCAGGCCGTGCCACGCCCCCGGCGCTCCCGGCGTCGCAGCCGCCCTGGCCCCTCGGCATAGCTCAGTTGAAAGAGAGGTTGTGCGGCCTATCATAGCAGGTTGGGGGGAATGCGGGGAAGGGCGCAAGTCTCAATAAAGTCCGCTCTTAGTCCACTGGCTGTTTTGGGGCTGGGGGAGGGCTGGGGATGAGAAATCTTTCACTAAAAGCATCGCGGAGCCAGATTGCGTCAGGTCGGAAGGGGATTGCGTCAGGTCGGAAGATCGGACTGATCTCCTGCGGCTTCGATCATGAGGGTTCCTCACATGGTGTCACTTTTTCGAGGTGTTTCCCATCAGCGATAGCGGTGGTACGTGTTCGGTGGGTGGATGCCCTACGCGGGCGGCGGCTAGGGGCCTGCCCCTAGCAACCCCGCGAGGGGGCGTCGCCCCCTTCGAACCCCCAATTTGAAGCATTCCTATGCCGAATGCTGGCGGCTGGTGTTGGTGCATATGGCCAGCAAAACACTATCGGCACCTTCGCCGCATGGGCCAGGTGGATGAGATTCTCAATCTCACATGCGGTGCATAGCTTGGCACGCGTTCTTTCGTCATATGCCACATCGAGAAGCCCCGCACAAAAAGTGACACCTGTTGAGGGGCTACGCCCCCTTGGAACCCCAATGTTGAGCATTCCTATGCCGAATGCTGGCGGCTGGTGTTCGTGCATATGGCCAGCAAAACATCAGCGGCACCTTCGCCGTATGGGCCAGGTGGATGAGATTCTCAATCTCACATGCGGTGCATAGCTTGGCACGCGTTCTTTCGTCATATGCCGCATCGAGAAGTCCCGCACAAAAACGTGACACCTGTTGAGGGGCTGGCCCCTGGACTCCAATTTTAGGCGTCTTTGCGCTGTTTCCTGGCAGCTGGTGTTGGTGTATATGGCCAGTTGACAGGAGTAGCACCTTCGCCGCATGGGCCGGGTGGGAAGGGTTGGCGCTGCGCGTTTTCCGAGACCTTTTGTTGCCTTGGTGTCTTGGAGTCTTGGTGGTAAAACGGTTCTTTTGTTCTCTTCGTGCCTTCGTGCCTTCGTGGTAAACGATTCTCCCGTCCCCGCGATTGTCGAGATCGGGCGGGCGTGCTAAGATACAGCGCCGACAGAGGACCAAACAGCGCGTGCAGAGAAGCGAGGCATCTATGTGGCAGTCACAAGACCGCACGGCGGCGCTTAGCCCCGAGCTGGCGGTCTCCACCCGCGAGCTGCTGCGCTCGACCGCCCACGATGTGATGTCGATGCTGGCCGCGATCTACCTAGCCTGGCATCTGGTCGCCACCGTGCTCTGGCCGCTAGAGATCGGGGGCAGGGTCTGGCTGCTCAGCCTGGGCTTCGCGCCGCTGTGCTACGCGGCGCTGCGCCTGCTGCCGCGTCGCCCGCTGCTGTCGTGTGCGCTGTGGCAGGTGGGCCTCGCGGCCCTGCTGGCGCTGGCTGTGGCGCTGTTCCAGCAGCCCCAGGTGGCCCTCCTCGCGGCCCTGCTGCCTCTAATCGCCGTGATCTCGTTTGGCTGGGCGGCTGGGCTGGCCGCGCTGGCGCTAGTGGTTGCCCTGGCCGCGCTCGCGGGTGCGGGCCTGCTGGCCCCGCCGCTGCCGCCCGCCAGCGTGGCGGGGCTGGTGGTGGGCGCGGCCATCGCCGGGCTGCTGGGCTGGACGGCCACGCGCTCGCTGGCCACGGTGGCCCAGTGGTCGCTGGCCAGCTACGACCAGGCGCGCGGCCACGCCGCCGCCGCCCAGAGCCACCGCGCCGAGCTGGCCCAGACCCTCAAGGCGCTTGACCACGCCTACTACCGCCTAGAGCGGGCCAACGTGGCGCTGGTGGCCGCCCGCAACCAGGCCGAGGAGGCCGAGCGCTTCAAGGCCGAGTTCGTGGCCAATGTCAGCCACGAGCTGCGCACCCCGCTGAACCTGATCGTCGGCTTCAGCGAGGTGATCATCACCTCGCCCGAGAGCTACGGCATGCCGCTGCCCGGCCCCTACCGCAGCGACCTGAACGCGATCTACCGCAGCGCCCAGCACCTGCTGGCCCTGGTGGACGATGTGCTGGATCTGGCCCGGATCGAGGCGGGGAAGATCACGCTGGTGCGCGAGGATGTCGACCTGCCCGGCCTGATCGGCGATGCGGTCGACACCATGCGCGACTACATCAGCGCCAAGGGCATCGGGCTGCGCGTGCGGATCGCGCCCGACCTGCCTCGGCTGCACATCGATAGGCTGCGCATCCGCCAGGTGCTGCTCAACCTGCTGGTGAACGCGGCCCGCTTCACCGAGCGCGGCCACCTGGCCGTCGAGGCCGCCCGCGAGGGCGAGCGCGTGGTGCTGCGGGTGTCCGACACCGGGCGCGGCATCCCCGCCCACGAGCTGCCCATGATCTTCGAGGAGTTCCGCACCAGCGCGCCGCCGGTCTCGGCCTGGCACAGCGGCAGCGGCCTGGGGCTGCCGATCAGCCGCAAGTTCGTGGCGCTGCACGGCGGCGAGATGGGGGTGGAGAGCGAGCTGGGGCGGGGCACCACCTTCTGGATCAGCCTGCCGCTGCAGGCCACCGCTGCCGACGACGCCCCATCGGGCGAGCAGGCCCGCTGGCACCCGCTGGTGCCGCTGGCCTCGACCGAGCGCATCCTAGTGGTGGTGCACGAGGATGCCCAGGTGGTGGCGCTGCTGCAGCGCCACCTGGATGGCTACCGCGTGGTCGGCGCGCGCACCGCCGCCGAGGGCCTGGCCCTGGCCCGCGATGTCCAGGCGATCGGCGTGGTGGTGGATGCGGAGCTGCAGCTTGAGGGCGCGCCCGAGGCGCTGCCGATCCTGCGCTGCACGCTGCCCAGCAGCCGCCACGCCGCCCTGGCTATGGGCGCGATCGCCCTGCTGACCAAGCCGGTGGCGCGCCAGGATCTGGTGCGCGTGATCGAGCAGATCCAGCGGCCCATCCGCCGCGTGCTGATCGTGGATGACGAGCCGAAGATGGTGCAGCTGCTCCAGCGCATGCTGCACTCGTACATCCCCGCTGAGTCGTGCCTGGCCGCCCACGACCACGCCGAGGCCATGCGCGTGCTGCGCGATGAGCGCCCCGATATAGTGCTGCTCGACCTGCACATGGAGCGGGCCGACGGCCACGCGCTGCTGGAGCAGATCGCGCAGTCGGGCGAGCTGGCCGCCACGCCGGTGGTGGCGATCGCCGGGCAGGGCCAGGACTACCTGAGCGTGCCGCTGGGCGGGGCCATCCAGCTGCGCCGCCAGGCCGAGTTTGGCCTGGGCGAGCTGGTGCGGCTGATCGACGCGGCCTTCAGCGCGCTGGCCCCTGGCTGGCAGCAGCTTGGGCCAAGGGGGCCAGCGCCCGCAGCAGCGCCTGCTGATTGACCGGCTTGGTCAGGTAGCCGTCGGCCCCCAGCGCCTGGGCCAGCCGAGGCTCGTTCAGCACCGAGCAGATGATCACCGGCGTGGTGCGCGTGGCCTCGCTGGCCCGCAGCGCCATCAGCAGCTCCCAGCCGTCCTCGCGCGGCATCATCACATCCAGGATGATCGCGGTGGGCAGGTGCTCGGCGATCGCCTGCCGGGCCTGCTCGCCGTCGGCGGCGCCCACCACGCGCCAGCTGTGGCTGGCCAGGTAGCGCCGGAACAGGTTGGCGAAATCCTGGTTGTCGTCGACCACCAGCAGGGTGTGGATGGCCTCGGTGGGCCAGGCCAGGCGGGCCTGCCATAGCCCGCCAAATGTGTGCTCGACCTGCAGCTCGCCGCCCAGCGCCTGCATCAGCTGCGCGCATACCTCCAGCCCGCGCCCCGGCTGCGCGGCCTCGGGCGCGCCGGCCACATGGATGGCAATGCCCGCCGCGCGCCGCTCGCTGAAGCCGGTGATCCGCACCGCCTGATCGGTGGCGATGTCGAGCGCGTAGGTGATGGCGGTGACCAGCGCCTGGCGCAGCAGCACGCGGTCGGCGCGCAGCGGCACCAGCTGCGCGGGCATGTCGACCTGCACCCGCTTGCCCTGGCTGTGCGCCAGCGACTCGACCAGCGGTGCGAGCTGCTGCAGCACATCCGCCGGGTCGACATGCTCGCCGCTGGTCTGGGCCGCCAGCCTGCTGGCCTCGGCGTAGGCCAGCTGCTCGCGCGAGGGGCTGGCCTCCTCGGCTGGGGCCGCCTGGGCGCTCTGCTGCCAGCGCTCCCAGAGCGTGGTGGTCAGCGCATCCAGCATGCGGGCCTGCTCGCGGAAGTAGTAGCTTCGGCTCAGCGCCAGCTGCTGCATCACCTCTGGCGGCGTCAGGCCCTCGATGTAGCGCAGCTCTAGGATGCGGTAGGCCCGCCAGTCGGGCGACTGGGCCTGCGCGCCCTGGGCCGGGGCCAGCGAGTGGATGGCGTCGAGCAGCGCGCGGCGCAGGTGCGGCACGCGCTGCAGCCGATCCGGCTCGGCGGCGGCCAGCACATCGGCCAGCGGGTGCTTCTGCAGGTAGGGCAGGTCGTAGAGCCGCTGCAGCGCCTCCTGGACCCAGCGGGCGAAGGCTTCTCGGGTGGGCGGGGGTGGGCTTGTCGGCATAGGCGTTTGTGGACTTGCAGGGGACATGGAGTGGACTTGAGCACTTATCACCGCGCGCGCTGGTGTGCTATTGTAGCCATGTACAACGCCACCACTCTACGGTCTGCCCGAGCGCCCCCACTGCGACATGGGGCGGCTGGGGCAGTAAGCTCCTGCATGCGCACCCGCGCGGCATGGCGAGAACCAGTTCCTGCTCGTCCCGGCTGAGCAGAGCGCCAGGATGGGCCCTGCCTGACAACATCGTCAATGGAGATACTATTATACTGCAAGGAGGCGTCTGATGAAGCTGATCAAGCACAGCATGGTGCTGCTGGTCTGCGGGCTGCTGGCCGCATGCGGCACCGCTGGCACCGGGGCTTCGCCCTCGGCCCAGCCAGCCCCCGCCGACACCCAGGCCACCGCGGCCCCCGCCGCCGCCGCCACCTCGGCTGGCGAGACCACCGCCAGCGGCGACCAGATCCAGCTGCGCGTGGCCTGGTGGGGCTCGCAGAACCGCCACGACCGCACGCTCAAAGTGATCGAGCTGTTCGAGAAATCGCACCCCAATATCAAGATCGTCTCTGAATATAGCAACTTCGACGACTACTGGACCAAGCTGTCCACCCAGGCGGCGGGCGGCAACCTGCCCGATGTGGTGCAGCACGACTACTCGCGCATCGGCGAGTGGGTCTCGCAGAGCCTGCTGCTGCCGCTCGACCCCTACGTCTCCGACGGCACGATCAAGCTGGAGGATGTGGCCGACGAGCAGCTCTCCGGCGGTCGCGTGGGCGGCAAGATCTACGGCATCTCGCTGGGCACCAACGCCCTGACGGTGCTCTACGACCCCGCCAAGTTCAAGGCCGCTGGCCTTGAGGCCCCCACCGCCGACTGGACATGGACCGACTTCCAGAAGTCCGCCGACACCATCCACCAGAAGCTCGGCATCTATGGCGTCGAGGGTTTCTACAACATAGAGATGCTCAAGCTCTACCTCAAAGAGCGCGGCAAGTGGATCTACAACGACCAGGGCACCGGCCTTGGCTACACCGACGACAGCCAGGTCGCCGCGTTCTTCCAGCTGCTGCTGGACATGCAGGCCTCCGGCGCGATGCCCACCCGCGAGTTCGACGCCGCCCGTGGCACGCCCTCGCTTGAGGAGTCGCTGATCGTCAGCGAGAAGTCGGCCATGCTGTTCACCTGGAGCAACCAGGCCGTGGCTGTGGCCAATGCGGTGAAGGGTCGCGAGCTGGCCCTGGTGCAGACCCCGCGCCTCGATGGCGGCAGCGAGAGCCTCTACCTCAAGCCGTCGATGTTCTTCGCCATCCCGGCCAAGTCGAAGAATGCCGCCGCCGCCGCCCAGTTCATCGACTTCTTCCTCAACTCGCCCGAGGCCAACCAGATCCTGGCCGCCGAGCGCGGCGTGCCGATCATCCCGGCCGTGCGCACGGCGATCAAGACCGACCTGCCGCCCATGCAGCAGCAGGTGTTCAAGTACATCGCCGAGGTCGAGGCGGTGGCCGCGCCGATCAACCCGCCCGACCCGCCCACCCACGCCAAGATCGTGGCCGAGGTCTACAACCCGCTGATCGACCAGCTGCTCTACGGCGAGATCAGCGCGGAGGATGCGGCGGCCCAGCTCCGCACCCAGGTCAGCGCCATCCTGGCGGGCAAGTAGGTAGGCCCATAGCAAGCCGGACGCGCTGGGGCTGCCCGGCGGCCCCAGCGCGCCAGAAGACACGAGGCACGAGATGAGTATCCTTGTCCCACACGCCAGCGACGCCGTGCGAGGGCGGCGCAAGGCGGGTCGCCGAGCGCGCTTCAACAATGTGATGGGCTACCTGTTTATCTCTCCGTGGCTGATTGGTTTCTTTGTGTTCACGCTTGTCCCGATTGTGGTCTCCTTCGTCCTCGCCTTCACCAGCTACGACATCTTCTCGCCGCCGCGCTGGGTCGGGGTCGAGAACTTCCAGCAGATGTTTGTCGACAAGCGCTACTGGAACGCGACCCAGGCCACGCTCTTCTACGTGTTCTTCTCGGTGCCGCTGCGCCTGATCTTCGCGCTGGGCGTGGCCCTGCTGATGAACCACTCGTTCCGCCTGATCGGCCTGTACCGCGCGGTCTACTATGTGCCCTCGCTGGTGGGCGGCAGCGTGGCGGTGGCGGTGATGTGGCGGCTGATCTTCGGCGGCGATGGCCTGGTGAACACCATGCTGGCCCCGCTGGGCATCGACGGCCCCAACTGGCTGGGCAGCCCGCGCACCGTGCTGGTGCCGCTCATCCTGCTGGCGGTCTGGCAGTTCGGCTCGCCCATGCTGATCTTCCTGGCCGGGCTGAAGCAGATCCCCGCCGAGTTCTACGAGGCTGCCTCAATGGATGGGGCCAGCCCGGTGCGCCGCTTCGTGCACATCACGCTGCCCATGCTCAGCCCGGTGATCTTCTTCAACCTGGTGATGCAGATCATCAGCGGCTTCATGGTCTTCACCCAGGGTATTATCATCGCTCCCAACGGCGGGCCGCTGCAGCGCGCGCTGTTCTACTCGGTCTATCTCTACCAGAAGGCCTTCAGCCAGCGCGAGATGGGCTACGCCTCGGCCATGGCCTGGGTGCTGCTGCTGATCGTGGCCTTCTTCACCGCTATAATCTTCACATCCTCGAACAGCTGGGTCTACTACGACGACTCGAAGGAGGAGAGCTGATGGCCGCCGCGATCACCGCCCCCCGCACGCGCCGCCGCGTGGGCCGTATGCTGCGCCGGGCCGCCATGCAGCTGCTGATCATCGCGCTGGGCGTGGTGATGCTCTACCCGCTGCTGTGGATGCTGGCTAGCGCGTTCAAGGAAGGCACCGAGATCTTCACCGATGTCGGCTCGCTCATCCCCCAGCCCTTCACATGGGAGAACTTCCGCACCGGCTGGGCGGGCTTCGGCGGCATCACCTTCGGCACGTTCTTCCTCAACTCGCTCACTATCGCCGTGGCATCCACCGTGGGTGTGGTCGCCTCCTCGGCGCTGGTGGCCTACGGCTTCGCGCGCATCCCCTTCGCGGGGCGGCGCTTCTGGTTCGTGTGCATGCTGCTCACCCTGATGCTGCCCACCCAGGTGCAGATCATCCCGCAGTACATCGTGTTTAGCAGCATCGGCTGGGTCAACACCTTCCTGCCGCTGGTGGCCCCCAAGTTCTTTGGCCAGGCCTTCTTTATCTTCCTGATGATGCAGTTCATCCGCGGCCTGCCGCGCGAGCTGGATGAGGCCGCCGAGATCGATGGCTGCAGCCAGGTGGGCATCTTCTTCCGTATCATCCTGCCGCTCATCCTGCCCGCCCTGATCACGTCGGCGCTGTTCTCGTTCTACTGGACGTGGGAGGATTTCTTTGGGCCGCTGCTCTACCTGAATGAGCCGAGGCTGTTCACGGTCTCGCTGGCCCTGCGCAACTTTGCCGACCCCTCGACGGCCACCAACTGGGGCGCGATCTTCGCGATGTCGTCGCTCTCGCTGCTGCCGTCGCTTATTCTGTTCGTGTTCTTTCAGCGCTACCTTGTGCAGGGGATCAGCACCACCGGCCTGAAGGGCTGATGCGGGCGCGCTGCCCACCGCCGCACCCCTGGCGCAAGGAGGAGGTTCCACACAATGTCAGTACGCACGCGCTATGCGGTTGTCGGCCTTGGCTCGCGGTCGCGCATGTTCACCACGGCCCTGCTCAAGGACTACGCCGACACCTCCGAGCTGGTGGCCTTCTGCGATGTCAACCAGACACGCATGGACTACTATAACCACTACTACGCCTCCACGCTGGCCGCGCCGCCGGTGCCTACCTACAAGCCCGACCAGTTCGATGAGATGGTGCGCGATCAGCGCGTGGACTGCGTGATCGTCACGTCGATCGACCGCACCCACCACCGCTATATCATCCGCGCCATGGAGCTGGGCTGCGATGTGATCAGCGAGAAGCCGATGACCATGACGGCCCCGCGCTGCCAGGACATCCTCGATACGATCAAGGCCACGGGCCGCCAGCTGCGCGTCACCTTCAACTACCGCTACGCCCCGCGCAACTCGAAGGTGAAGGAGGTGCTGCAGAGCGGCGCGATCGGCGCGGTGCGCTCGGTCCACTTCGAGTGGCTGCTCGACACCGTCCACGGGGCCGACTACTTCCGCCGCTGGCACCGCGACAAGCGCAACTCGGGCGGCCTGATGGTGCACAAGGCCACCCACCACTTCGACCTGGTGAACTGGTGGCTCGGCTCCCAGCCCGAGACGGTGTACGCCATGGGCGACCTGCTGTTCTACGGGCGCGAGAACGCCGAGGAGCGCGGCGCGACGGCCTTCTACGACCGCGCCCACGGTCGCCCCGTGGCCGAGCGCGACCCCTTCGCCATCCGCCTGGAGTCGGATGAGGCGCTGCGCCGCATGTACCTGGAGGCCGAGGCCGAGGATGGCTACGTGCGCGACCAGAGCGTGTTCGGCGATGGCATCTCGATCGAGGACGATATGGCCGTGCTGGTGCGCTACCGCAGCCGCGCCCAGATGAGCTACCACCTGACGGCCTACGCGCCCTGGGAGGGCTTCCGCGTGGCCTTCAACGGCACCAAGGGGCGGCTGGAGTACGATGTGCACGAGAACTCGTACGTCAGCGGCTCCAGCGACGACAGCAACCTGCCCGAGATCCGTGACAGCCCCTCCACCGAGCTGAGCGAGACGGCCAGCCTGGTCATCCGCCCGCTGTGGGGCAGGCCGGTGGAGGTGGAGCTGGGCGACAGCAGCGAGGCGGGCCACGGCGGCGGCGACCGCCGCATGCTCGATGATATCTTCAAGGGCGTGCAGAGCGACCCGCTGGGCCGCGCCGCCAACCACGTCGATGGCGCAATGTCCATCCTCACCGGCATCGCGGCCAATCAGGCCTTCGCCACCGGCCTGCCCGTGCGCGTGGGCGATCTGGTCCGGTTCTAGGCGCGAGCGCGAGGCAAAAGGCGGGCACCGTAGGGGCGGGCTTTATGCCCGCCCACATTGCATGCATTGGGTTCATCATAGAACGCATGTCGGGCGGCCACCAGGGCTACCCCTACGGTGGAAAAGGATGATCGCGCTGTGGGCCGGGCGCGCGCAGGCCCCGCCCATTGCCCCCGCGCCGAGCGCATGCCTGCCCATGTCAGGAGATGACGTGCCGCGTGACAAAAAGGCCCTCACGCGCCGCGATTCTGACATGAAACATGTCAGAACATACCTCGCACAATTGGAAAACAACATAAATATGTTTGAACACGACTTGCCGCGCTGCGCCCTGACCTGATTCATGTCAGAACGCACCTTGTGCAGCCTGAAAATGACTCGCCGTTTCTCATAAATGACCTGCCGCAGTGCGCATATAACCTGCTGCAACGCGATAGCGTGCGAGAAATGTTAAGAAATGCCCTGTTGCAGCGTGATTCTGACATGATGCATGTCACGCAGGTAGTGGCGCGGTGCGAAGAGATCGTGGCGCAGTCTGCGCAGGTAGCGGCGCATGTCACCCAGGCTGCGGCGCGGTGCGAGGAGGATGTGGCGCAGCCTGCGCAGGTAGTGGCGCGGCGCGAGGCGACTATGGCGCGGGCTGGGCGAGCGCCGCCGGGGTGCTGCGAGAAGGTGATGCTCAGAGCCTGGTGATCTGGCACGCGTCTGGTTCGCCAGGCTCTGAGCGGACATCGCGCGCTACCGCAGCTGGAAGGGGTGCTCGTGCGAGTAGATGGGGTCGAAGAAGCCCAGGAAGGGGATGCCCTCCTCGATGCACCGCAGCGCGAAGGCCAGGCCCTCGTCGTCGTACGGCTCGCCCTGCTCGGCGATCGCGCGAAACTCGTTCATCACGGCCTCTATGGCCACCAGCTCGACAAACAGCGGCAGCCGCCCCAGCCACTCGCCCGAGAGCGTGTGCTCTTTTGCATAGCCCTGGAGCAGGGTCGCGAAGTACCGCTCCATGAACGCGCGGCGCTTCTCGGCGTCGGCCTCGTGGGCGATCCAGCCCGTGCCCGCCCGCCATGCGTCGGCCAGGTCGTACATAAACCAGCAGTAGGCCGCATCATCAAAGTCGAACGCGGTGATGGTGCCGTCCGCGTAGTCGATGCAGAAGTTGCCATCGCTAAAATCGCCGTGGATCAGCCCAAACGCGCCCTCGTCGCGGGGCAGTTGCCGCAGGCGCTCGATAAGCTGCGCGCAGCGCTCGCGCACACGGCGCTGCGAGGCGGGGACATAGCGAGGGATGGTCTGATCTGCCAGGGTGTCGACCAGGAGCGCCCGCCGCGCGCTGGATGGGTCGGGGGCGTAGCGCCGCGCCAGCCGGTGCATCTTGCCAAGCGTCTGGCCCCAGTTGGCGAAGTACTCCTCGATGGGCGCGCCATCGCGGTACTGGTAGCCTCGGTCCGCCAGCCGGTCGCCGGGGGCTTTCTCAAAGACAACGAGCGACAGCGGGCGCTCGCCCAGCCACAGCACTTCGCTGTAGCGCCCCTGCCGCGAGCGCACCGGGGTGCTGACGCGCGCGCCGTGGTCGGAGAGGAACAGCACAAAGTCTAGCTCGGCCTGGATCTGCTCGGGCGGGCGGTCGCTGCGGAACGATATGCGCAGGATATACTCGCGGGAATCTTTGGTGTAGGAGTAGACGATGTTCTGGCCACCCTGGTGCGCCGGGCGCAGGTGCAGGTCTTCTAGCGCGATGCCATACAACTTTTCGGCCTGGGTCTGGAGCGACTGCTGAAGAAAGCTCAGCGCCTGATCCCTATCTACCATAGGCAATCTCCTTGTGTTTCGCGCCAGCGGCTGTGCCATCAGCCCCAGCTAGCACGGTCGAAATCAAAACCCACCAGCAGCGCTGCGCGCAGAGCGCTGCGGCGCGTGGGCACGCTTAAAGAAATGATGCTGTGATGGCATCATCACGCCTTCGAGATAGATGGAACACCTGGAAGGAACATGCCGGAGTATAGCAGGGGTGGGGCGGGCGAGAATCGGCCTGGGGATGGAAATCAGCCTATCGTCACAGTGGTTTTGGGATGGTGTTACGTTCTCGCCGTGTTTGCGCGCCTTTGGCAAAAAGGCGGTGTTGCTGCGTTGGGGTGCCATGCACGATAGCGGTTCCTTGTGGTTGGTGGGTGGATGCCCCGCAAAGGGGCGATGCCCTCAACAGGTGTCACTTTCATGAGCGGGGCATTGGGATGCGGCATGCGGGGCAAGACCGCGTGCCGGGGATGATCGGTGGTTATTACGAGTAATGGTTAGGCGTGCGCACGATGGGATCATTGCCGTAGGGGCGGACCTGGTGTCCGCCCACGCCGTGGTCATCGTGCCCATCGGGGGTCGTTCGATGATACGATGCTCACGGCGCGTATCGGAACGCGCCGTGAGCATCGAGTCGCGTTCTGATGAACGCGGCGCATCGCGCTGGGGCGGACACCAGGTCCGCCCCTACATCCGTTGTCAATCATTGCGATCATCGGCTCGGGTACGATGATCGCAATGCGGTGCATCGGCCATCGATCGGGTATGGGTGCCAAAAAAGGCTTGAAACGTGGTACAACGTGACACCATATAAGGGGCATCGCCCCCTTTGAACCCCCAATTTGAGGCGTTCCCGTGCTGTCCGCAGGTGGCTGGTGTTCGTGCATAGGGCCAGCTTGCGTGATCGGCACCTTCGCCGCATGGGCCGGGTGGGTGGGGCGGTTAGTTTCGCTTATGGTTCCTATGCGACTTGAGGACAGTGCGCACATGCAGCGATAGCTGATCACGCCGCGCCACGCGATGATGGCGGCGTGGGCAAATCGCTCGGCGTGGCTGGCGCAGATCGGAGCACCTCGGCGATCTCGCGCTTTGCGAAGAGGATGAACGCCGCCACCAGATCGCCACGCGATGCCAGCCGATCTTCGCCGAGGCCAAGGTAGGCCAGCCGCGCCTCGGCGAGCACGGGCCGGTGCTCGGCGGGCAGCCGCGCGAGCGCCCAGTCGGCGGCGGCGTCCTTCGGCGCGATCTTTCCGGTGGCCGCGCTGTACCACATGCGCGCCAGCGTGAGCACGATATTCCGCTCATCGCCCGCCCAGTCGGGCGGCGCGCTCCACGTGCCCAGCGTGTCGGCCAGCACCCTGCGAAAGTCGGCCTCGGGCACAGGCTCGAAGAGGCTCGCCGCCGCCGGGCCAACCAGGGCGATGCTGCTGTGGCGCGCCTTGGTGAGCAGGATGGCCAGGTCGATGTCGACGACGGCTGGCGTGATGTTGCCCGCCTGGATATCCCCGCGCAGCCACTCGCCGAACTGCAGCTCTCGCCGGGGCGGGTAGCGCCACGGCACGAGCTCATCGCGCAGGACAACCGTTACCTCCAGCGCGCGGTACTCTGCGCTCTGGCCGGGCGGCGCGGAGACGCCCAGCAGGTCGCGCATCACGGCCCGCCGCAGCCGATCGTCGGGCTGCGCGCCCAGCGTCACCAGCAGGTCGATGTCGCTCTGGGGCCTCAGGCCGCCATCCAGCGCGGAGCCATACAGGTGCACCGCCAGCAGGCTGGGCGCGAGATGGCGCTCGATCACACCGAGGGTTTGGGCGATCTGAGCCGCGATCTCGGCTGGCACAGTGTTTGTCATACTATCAACCCTCCATCATTCGGTCTACCGTCTCGATCGCGCTAGGCAGGGTCTAGGCGTTCTCGACCGAGCGCCGATTCGTTTATCACCAAGACGCCAAGACAGCAAGAAAAAGCTAACCAATCACCGCGAAGGCACGAAGATTCAAGGAAAAATGTGATACAGCCCTTCGAGCCTTCGCATCTTCGCGGTAAAGAATCTCCAGTGAGTCAAGAATGCAGGCCCCGCCGCGCTAGATCTCCACCTCGCCCCACCCCGCCGCACCCAGCAGCAGCGACAGCTCGCCCGCGTGGGGCAGGTCGTGGTCGAGCAGCCCCCAGATCGTCTGCACGGCCACCGCGTCCTCTTCGCCCAGCGCGTCGGCGGGCGAGCCGCGCATCAGCAGGCCCGCGATCACGCCCCAAGTCTGCTCCAGCCCGCGCATGATCTCGGCGGCGCTGCGCGGCGGGCCTTCCTCCCAGGCCAGCAGCGGCGCGAGCGCTGCCGCCTGCTCGCCCAGGGTGCGGCGCAGGTGCAGCGCCCGCCCGAAGACGATGTGCTCGGCGAGTTGCCCCGGCGTGCGCTGGCCGGGGATGACCTGCGCGCGCAGCTGCTCGTCGCTGAGCGGCGCGATGGCGCGTATGAGGGCATCCTGGTAGTCCTGCCAGCTTGCGAAGGCGCGGGCCTCCGCGATTGCTGCTCGTGTCATGGGCGCTGCTCTCTTTCTTCCATTTGTCGGATGCATGTGGTGTTGCACAACCTTGCCCGCGTGCAGACAGGCTATGTTTCCGACGGGGCCTAATCAAAGTACCAGTTGCCGCCATAGGTATAGTAGGCAGGTGGCGCAGAGCGATAGTGCCACTGCGCGTTTGCCGCATCAACAGCAACCACCGCTGAGAGATCGGTGATTGCTATCTCTAGCTGGTTCGGCTGTGCAGGCGCGCTCGTCAGTCGGTCATAGTATACATACCCTAAGCCTGTTGCAGCGATAGACCACGGTACCACAAAGGTGCCAAACCGCATTTCTGGAATAGATGGGCCACGAGATAGAGCTTGACCTGTGGTGACCTTGGGATCATTCGGGTCGAGGATGCTACCGCCGTCGTTTCGATAGTACCAGGTGAAGCTGACCTGCTCAGGAATCTCTTGTTGCCTATCGAGCACGATTGCGCCATAGGTGGTGCCTTGACGCAGCAGCAGCACGGTGCCGTCTGGTAGTGGCTTTGGGGTTCCTTGGCTTACATTTTGAACAATCGGGCTGCAGCCTACGAGAGTCGCAGCAGCAAAAGCGAAAAGGATGAACAAGCGAACCATCTCTTTGCCCCTCACCGCTTGATGTTACTAAGGCCCCTTCTCACGCGCGCTCGTCTAGGAACAGGGTGAACTCAAGATTGCCGGGCGACTGGCCATAGGCGGTCAGCAGCACGGCGGCCTCGCTGCGGTGCTGCATGATGTGGAGCTGCGCGGCCACCAGGAACTGCCAGACCACCCGCTCGCGCACCACGCCGGGGATGACATAGCGGATGGTGCCGTTCAGCCTCTCCTCGCTTAGGCCATCCAGGTAGGCCCACATCTCCCGCTGCTCTGCGGCCCAGCGCACCTGCAGCGCGGCGAAGGTCGGGAAGGCATCCTCGTGCAGCTCGGTGGCGTCGTAGGCGGCCTCATCGGCCAGCGGGTGCTGGTAGTAGCCCTGCAGCGTGATCCGGTCCTGCCACATGCTGTCTAGGATATGCACCATGGTCTCGCGCAGCCCGCCGCGCCCGGTGCCGCCAGCGCTCGGGGCGGCGTACTGCTCGGGGCCTACCCTGGCGCAGGCCGCAAGGATGCGGGCGTCGGCCCAGTCGCTGAACGCGTACAGCAGCTTGATCTCATCGACTTTCATGCGGTGTCTCCACGCAGAGGCTACCGTGCCCTAGCCGATTGCTATGGCGGTGGTTTTGATCATAACGGTGGGTGTTTATCAGTATAGAGCCTGCGTCAAGAGCCCAGGCCGGTAGGCAGACCATCAAGCTGCGCGCCACAGCGGCGGGCGAGGCTAGCCGCCCAGGTGCCATGTCGGCAGCGCCTCACGGCGGCTCTGCCACGTATCGGGGATGCCGCCTGCCCCCACGAAGCAGGCGACGACGCCCCCAACGATGGCGCAGATCGTGTCGCGGTCGCCGCCGCCGCGCGCGGCCAGCCAGAGCGCCTCGGGGTAGCTTTCCAGATGCTGGGCGCAGCACCACAGCGCAAACGGTGCGGTGTCCTGGGCCGACATGTCGGTTCCGTTGCCCAGCACTGCGACCGCAAACGGCAGCGAGCTAGCCTCGTCGATCGACTGGGCGCGCAGCAGCTTCGAGCGCACCTCGCTGGGCGGCAGCTGCGCGATCACATGGGCTAGGAACTGCTGCGGGGTCGGGCGCGGGCCAGAGGCGGCGGACTGGGCCGCTATGGCGGCGGCGAGTGCCACGGCGACCGCCCCGGCCACGCCCTCGGGATGGGCGTGCGTCACCTCCGCCGAGCGCGCCGCCTGCGCCGCCACCATGGTGAGATCGGCGGAGAAGAACGCCCCCAGCGGTGCGGCGCGCATCGCGGCACCGTTGCCCCACGAGCCTTGGCCCGCGAAGCTGCTGGCCGCGACCTCTCGCCAGCTTTCGCCATGGCGGATGCGGTCAAGGACGCGGTGCATGGATGGGCCGTAGGCGCGGTTGTAGTCGTAGCGGCGGGCGAAGCTGGCGGCCAGCGCATCCTGGTCGATAGCCCCGCGCGCGGCCAGCACCGACACAACCGACAGCGCCATCTCGGTGTCGTCGGTGTAGTACCAGGGCGCATCCGGCAGCTGCCGCCGCTCGATCTGGGCGTCTGCGTCCTCCAGCTGGAAGAAGCACTGGCCGAATGCATCCCCAATCGAGAGGCCGTCGAGCGATAGGTGTGCGAGCGCGAGCGGGTCCATGGGTTTGCGACCTTTCGATGCGGGTGTGGCTGCCCGCGCCTAGCCGAAGAGCAGCGTCAGCGTGATCGGCGCGAATGAGGCCTGGGTGTTGGCCATGGCCATGAGCATGAGCAGCAGCGTGGTCGGCGCGGCCAGCACCCCTGCTGCGATGCCCGCATACGCTTTCGGGCCCCACTGTGTGGCCTGGGCCGCCCTACGGATCAAGCGCCGCCAGAGCGCGGCGGTGAGCGCCGCAGCCACCGCCAGCAGGCCGCTGCATACGATGGCCTTGGGAAGCTGCCATGCCAGCCGGTCGCGCAGCGCGTCGCGCAGCGCGGCTGGCATGGCAGCCGCGCCCGACCGCGCCCACGCGGCCACCTCGCGGTGGATCGCGGCCTGGCGTGTGCCAGCATGGGGCGTGCCCAGCTCGGGGATGGCCTGGGCAAACCCGGCCTGGGGGTCGAGCACATTGCTGAGGTTTGCCGCCACCACCACCACCAGCGCGAGCGCTGCGACCGCGCTGGCCAGCCCAAAGCCAATGACGACCCACTGCTCAAACGCGGCCCTGCCAGCCTCGGCGCGGCGCAGCTGGCCGAGCCGCCGCCAGCAGCCCCAGCAGAGCAGCCCCAGCAGCAGGGCGAAGATGCCGCCCTCGATCGCAAGCACGGCGTGAAACAGCGTATAGTCGCCCAGAAGGGTGTCGTAGGCAGGGTTGGCGCGCGATCCAGATTGAACCAGCGCACTGAGCGCCTGCTGTAGGCTATTGTCGTCCAGGGTATGCCTCCTCGGGATCATGTGATGTGCGAAGGGTGCTGCAGCCCTGCCATGCTACGCCGATCCGCGCGAGAGTGTTGCAGCGCGCCGAGGAGCAGTGCACCCATGCAGGGCCGACCGTACAGCCCCCTGTGCACTATGCCGTGCCTGCTAGCGTGAGACAAAGGGCAGCCGCTCCAGCTGATCTGCGTGCTCCTCGTAGTGCTCGTAGATGCCCTGGATCAGCGGAGCGGCAGGGAAGCCTAGCTGCTTTGAGAGCCCTTCGGGGGCAAACAGATCCTCCTCGCTGAGGCGCGCCACGCGGGCGGCGACCCGCTGCCGGGTGGCCGCGAATCCCTCTAGGACATCCGCGACACTGCGCGACCGATAGTGTGCGAAGACCTTGGCGTTCATCGCGTCGATCGAGTCCTGGGTCTCGGATGTCTGGTCGAAGAGCGGCGGCAGGATTCGCGGGCCGTCCAGCGCCTCATCGGCGGGCAGCGTCGCTAGGAGCCACTGATCCCACCAGGTGAGGTGGGCCAGCACATCTTTGACGGTCCAGCCGTCGGGTAGGCAGGGCAGCAGGAGCTGATCGGGCGAGAGCGGCGCGGTGGCGCGGACGACCCGCTGGATCGCACGCTCAATACGGGCGCGGATGTCGGGCATGCTTTCGGGTGCTGTCATAGCGATATACCTCGACTCATTGCGGCAGATAGCCGCCATCGGCGACGAGAGAGAGTATAGCACTGGATGAATCGCAGGAGGGCGGGCCATGCGGCCCGCCCTCCGCGCTCCTCGCTGCGCGAGGGCTATGGCCGCTCTATCGGATACTGCACCTCGGTGGCGGTCTCGTGCATGTCGCCGTCGCCGTGGTGGATGTAGACCTCGCGGTAGGTGCCGGTCGATCGGTAGCCGTTGGCCTCGATCCACGCGAGCAGCGCCATATGCGCCTGCCCCAGGCCATCGAACCCGCCGTAGTGCACCGCCGCTGCCACCTGCTGCGGCGGCAGCTCGTAGACTTGCACGCGCTCGCCGCTGGCGATGCTGCGGTCGATCGGCACGGCTGCCTCGGCATCCTCGTTGGTGAGAACCTCGGCGGGCTGGTGCCAGATGGCGAAGCACGGCCCGGTGTCCCTCGCGCCGCGCTCCCTAAGATGGGTGTAGGTCTCCATGTAGGCCGCATCGAGGTACTGCGGCACCTGGTCGTTGGTCGGGATGGTCACGCGGCGCGATGCGATCAGCTGGGCGGGCAGGGTCTTGAGCACGACATCGTAGGAAGGCATAGCATCCTCGCTTTCAATCTGCCTGATCCGAGCAGCGATGCGCAGCAGCCGGCCTTGCTCCTGCGCGATCTGCTGCTCGACCTCGGCGTGGCGGAGCTGCAGCATCCCACGGAGATGATCCAGGGTCAGGCCGCCGAGCACGGCCTCGATCTGGTCGAGCGAGAAGCCTAGGTCTTTGAGCGCCAGGATGCGGGTGAGACGCGGCAGCTGGCTCACCGAGTAGTAGCGGTACCCGGTGAAGCTATCTACCTCGACTGGCTTCAGCAGCCCGATCTCATCATAGTGGCGAAGGGTCACGATCGACACCTGTCCTAGGCGGGCAAAGTCTCCGATCTTGATCATGGCGTCTCTCCGGGTTTGCTGCGATGTGCGTACTCTAGCGCCTCAGGTAGGGTGAGAGTCAAGGGGGATTTCGGCATGTGGGAGCGGGCGGCATCCTCGCCGCCCTGCGATACCGCGCGCCTAGAGGTAGACCTCGCGCAGCGAGAGGTTGTGGTGCAGCTCGTGGCCCGCGATTATCCAGGCCAGCGCGCGCACGCTCAGCACCGAACTGCTTGCGACGCCCTGGCGCTGCCAGGCTGCGGCGTCCAGGTTGTCCAGCAGCCAGAGGCTGGCCGCCCGCACCTGGTCGAACTCGGCCAGCAGGTCGGGCACCGACCGCGCGTTGGCGTTGCCCAGCGCCACCCACGGGTCCGGCTCCATCCCCGGCAGCGCGGCCTGCTCGCCGCGCGCAAACCACAGCGCGCGGAAGGCGAACAGCCGCTCGGTATCGCTCACGTGCGCGATCACCTCTTTGATGCTCCACTCGCCAGGGGCGGGCGCGGCGGATGCGCGGTCGTCGGCGATGCCGCGCAGCATGGCGTGGATGTCGCCGTGCTGCGTGCGCAGCGTGTGCAGGATGTCGCCGTCGGGGACCAGCTGGATGTAGCGGAAGAAGTAGGGCGATGCCTCCTCGGCGGAGGGGCGATCCGAAAGCGAGAACATGGGCGCGCTCCTTTGCATGGCGGGTGAGGAGAGGAGTATAGCATATGGCCTGCGGGGTGAAAAGCGCGCTGCGGGCGAGCCGCCCGCACCGCCCTAGCGGGCCAGCGCGCGCAGCCTGGGGTTCGGCGACTGCTCTAGGCTGGCGCGCACCAGCGCCGCGATGGTCTTGCCGTGGGTGCTTTTTTCTTTTTTTTGCATGGGTGGGCGCTCTTCCCTCAGCATGCGCTGCGCGATGGGTATGGCGCGCTCATCGCCGATCTTGGCCAGCGCATCCATCGCCGCGAGCCGACTGAGATCATCGCCGCATCGTGCCCATTTCAGCAGCACAGGCACGGTCGCTGCTTGGCCGCTCTTTCCCTGCAGCTTTAGGATGATGTTCGTGATGTCATTGACTGCTTCATGCGAGAGCAGATTGATGATAGCGGGCAATCGGCTGCGGATGTGTAGCCGCTGTAGCGCAACAAGCGCCCTGTATTGCACATGCTGCTCCTCATCTTCCAGGTGCTTGATGAGCATTGGTGCATCTGCAGCTCCCCACCAGCCTGCGTCGATTGCGTGGGCGCGGCACAGGTGCGGGGGCGCTGTGGTGACAATGCGCAGCAGATCTGGCTTGATGAGCGCACGTGCTTTTTTAAGTTGATAGAATGCTGTGGATGCGACATGCCTATCGGGGTCTTCCCAGAGCAGCTTGCGAACTGGCTCGACCCAGCGCTGGGGGGCGAGCATTTCCATGGTGTAAACCGCCTGTTTTCGCACGTCTGCCGATACGTCGTCGAGCACCACTATGGCGTGGGGCGCGAGGCTTTTGAGCTTGAATTTCCTCGCCACTATGAGCGTGTTCGACCGTACCTCTGCAGAGGAGCTTTCTAAGAGCGTTGGGAAACGCCGGATGGTCTCATCGGAAAGGCGCGGCAGCCGCCAGAAGGCCGCCGCCGCCTCGCCCTTGAGCTCGCCGTCGGCCTGCGGGTCATCCAAGATCTGCCACAGCTCTAGCTCGCCGCCGCCTGGGCCATAGCCGAACTGGAGCTGATTGTAGCCCAGCATCAGCTCATCGAGCCAGCGCTCGTACCAGGCCAGAAAATCTGGCTCGCGAACGAAATAGGGCGGCGCATGTTCATCCGCATCGACGTAGATGACTCGCCCAGCGTAGGGGCCAGCGACAATAAGCTGAGTCTCGAAGGTGCAGCCGCGTGACCCTAGCGTTAGCGTGCCCTGATAGGGCGATGTGTCTCCGAAAGGTTCGCGCCAATCGGGCGTCTGTGGCATGCCTGGGGAGAGCGGGCATGGGCGGGCGAGGAAGTCATCTGGGATCTCATCTTCTACCCAATCGGCAAAGTCATTGTACTTGTCGAGGCTATAGAGGCCGTAGATCGGCCCCGCGCCGCCGTTGCCCGCGTGGATGAGGAAGGCGCGGTAGTCTTCTGGCAGCCGGATGCGGTGCTCGGCCTCAAAGGCCTGCACCTCAGCTTCGCTCAGGGGCGGCACGAGCTGAAACTGGTCGGGGCTGGACTTCTTATCTGGGATATGAGTTGCTTTGACTTGTGCTAATTTTTTGAGGATGCGCTGCACGCGCGCCACCTGTATGTTGGTTATCGCTGTATTCTCCATCAAAATGGATGTAGGCATTGTTTCACAGCCGCTGGCTGCTGTCAACCGCATATGTGTGTTCTTCCCAACGGGCGCATGCTCAGTTGTTGGTTGCGACCCCTACTGGAATACCCACACATCCGACGGCTCCTCATCCAGCAGCGGTCCCCAGATCGGGCGGTAGCGCTCGACCTCATCCTGGTATGCCTGCGCGAGATCGCCCGCCACCTCGGTGAGGAAGAAGCGGTATTCATACGCTTCGGGCCTGGGGATGCGGTACATCGCCGCCACCTCGAAGCAGAGCGGGAGAAGCGCGCCCTCAGAACCCTCGATCTCAGGCTCATCCTCATATTCCTCGAATAGGATGTAGAAATTGCGCCGGAAGCAGATCGATAGGCACTGCTGATCGGCGCTGTAGTGATACTCAAAGCCAAAGATCTGATGTTCGCACACAAGTGGGATGCGCGCGAAGATCTGGAATGCGGCCCAAATCTCCTGAAGATTGGTCTGCTCAAGATAGATGGTCGGCGCATGGGGCGCAGCGCATGGTACGCCCATCAGGCCCAGGTAGGTTGTGACGGTCTCTTCGCTGTTTATGGGTGTGTCTTTCCTTGCTATTTGGCCTCGCCCAGCGGTGCCATGGTGTCCAGCATGTCAAGCATGTCCACGCACTCTGCGATGGTGTCGGCCTGGGGCGCGGCGATGTCGGCGGCGAACGCGGCGTAGAGCCGCCCCCGCAGGCCCTGCCCGCGCAGCCACGCGATCACCTCGGCCTGCTGGCGGGGGCTGCCAGCCCAGAACGCGTTGGCCAGCCTGCCCCGCAGGATTGCGGCCATGTTCTGCGCGATGTAGCCGTGCAGCGCTAGGGTCGCCTCGCCGCCTAAGCCCTTCTCCCAGCGCGCCAGGTAGGGCCGCAGCACATCCTCGGCCTGCGCGATGGCGCACAGCCATGTGTCGACATCCCCGCCCGCCAGTGCCTGCCCCCACTGCCACATGAGGCTGCTGCGCACCGCGTCGCGCTCGGCGGGGGGCCACGCGCCCCACTCCGCCATCGCCAGCTTGCTCAGCACGATCTCGGCGAGGGGCATGTCGGGGTCGCCCGTGGCCAGCAGCTCGATCATGCGCGGCAGGAAGTGGCGCAGATCGTCGGCGTCGCCCCAGGTGGTCATGGCCTTGAAGGCGTAGCGGCCCAGGTCTGCGCCGGAGAGCGCGCGCAGCGAGCGGCTGCGGATGCGCCGCTGGTCGGCGTCGCCCACGCAGCAGGGGCAGCCCGCCACGCGCGCGTGCAGCGGGTAGCGGGCGAATGCGGCGTACAGCGCGGCGATGGGGCTGGTGTCGGTGTTCATTGTCTTTGTCATAAGGAGTTTTGTGGTGCTAGGTATACTTGACAACCTCGGGTGGCTGCCAAGATGCGAAGATCAGGCACCGCAGATCGGTCTGGATCCCATAGCGAACCAGCCCCGCATCCTCGCTGCTGTACGAGTCTGCGCCAATCAGCGTCTTGATGACAGCGGGATCGGGGGCTGCGCCGTTGAGCCATTCGGTATGTAGGTCAGCCAAAGCGTGAAAGATGACCGAGCGCGTGACCGTCGGCCCAGGTGGGTTAGGTAGGCAGCGCAGCGTTCGTTCGCGCCGCTCGGCGTCATGTTCAATGGCGTTGAAGTAGGCCACGCAGCCTTTGGTGATTGCCTGCTCGATAGGTGCCATCCAGCCTCTTTTGTAGAAATGGGAGCTTATGAGGGATGTGGTGCCGCCAGCGGGCGGCAGGCCCTGCGCCCGCCGCCCACATCGCTATCCACCGCTACTGGGTGAGCACGATCGGCTCGCCCTTGGTGATGATCATCGTGTGCTCGAACTGCGCCGAGAGGCTGCCCTGCGCCCCCACCAAGGTCCAGCCATCTGCCGTCTCCATCGCCATGCGGCTCTTGGTGGAGAGGAACGGCTCGATGGTGATCACCATGCCGTTGCGCAGGGTGCGCTTGTCCGCAGGGCGAAAGGTGCCGGCGATGTACTCGGGGGCCTCGTGCAGCGCGTGGCCGATGCCGTGGCTACCCAGGTTCTCGATCACCCTGAGGCCGTGGGCGTTTGCGGTTCGCTGGATGGCCGCGCCGATGCCGTTGATCGGCTGGCCTGCGCGGGCCTGCCGCATGGCCTGGGCCAGGGCGCTCTGCGCTGCCTGGCACAGCCGGGTCTTCTGCGCGCTGGTCGGCGGCACCACGGTGGTGCCGCCGGTGTCGGCGAAGTAGCCGCCCAGCTCGGCGGAGACATCGACGTTCAGCACATCGCCGGGCTGGATGACGCGGTCGCCCGGGATGCCGTGGGCGATTTGCTCGTTGATGCTGATGCAGGTTGCGCCCGGGAAGTCGTAGGTGATCTTGGGGGCGGATCGCGCGCCGTGCTGCTCCAGCAGCCGCGCGCCGATGGCGTCTAGCTCGCGGGTGGTCATGCCCGGCTCGGCGGCGGCCAGCATCTCCCGCAGCACCAGCGCCACGATCTTGCCGATGCGCCGCAGCGCGATGATGTCCTCTTCGGTCTCGACGGTCATAAGGTTTTCCTCTCTGAATGCCCGTGCACACGCGGGCGGCTGCGCCGAAGCCGACAGGGGGTGGCTGGGGCTGCGGGTATTATAGCGCGGCGGTGGCAGGGCGGCGAGATCACAACAAGAAGGGCCGATTCGCTCGCGGGCTGCGCGTAGCAGCCTCTACCACCAAGGCTCCAAGACGCCAAGGGCAAATGCAGGCATCATCTGAAAGCCATAATCTAGCCCACCCGGATCGGCGGCCTGGCGCGCCCGAGGAACTCGATCACGCTGACCAGCACCTCGTGGCTGAGGCTGTAGTTTTTGGCCGGATCATCGCGGTAGAAAGTGCCGTCATCCGGTACATTGGTGACGCTCAGGTCGGCGAGCATGCGCTCCCCTGGCCCGATCCTCGGCAGCACCACCGCCAGCAGATACTGGCGGATCTCCGCCGCCTCGGCGGCTGCCAGCTCGACCCCGCCGAAGCGCAGCTGGTCGAGCAGCTCCTCGTCGGGGAGCAGCGGGGGCGTGCAGCATGCCAGCGTGTAGTGGAGCACGCCCCAGTTCCAGGCGTTGACATCCAGCGATGCGCCGTCGGCGTCGGTGAGGGTGATGCTCATAGGTGTTGCTCCTGCGCATAGGCTGCGCGTAGAAATGGTGCGGCCCGAGGAGTGCTACCGTGCGATCTTCTGCACTAGCAGGATTGCCAAGCCGCGTATCATGATCGCCCCAAGGGCCTGCCGGATCATGGTATGCCGTTTGGCCTTACGCATGATGCGTTGGCGAGCTAAGGCATGTGGAGAGCGAGCCGTCAGCTGTGGCCTGTTCTAGATACTCTTCAACGCTTATCCATCACCCTGTGTGCACGCGGCAGATGCTTAGCTTGCCCTGCGCGATCTGGAATCTATCGATCTCTCCCGTATCATCGCCCACAAAGAACAGCGCATCGCTCAGATATGGTGCGAGCTGGGCGATGTGCTGGCCAAACGCCTCGTAGCCGCACCACATCTTGCCGCCGCTCTGGATGACGAGCTGAGCCGCCTGCTGTGCGCCTACATGGATGTCATCGCCATCTAGATTGGGGATTGAGTCAGCTGTGTTTGGCTCGATCAGGTAGGTGTAGAAGCGACCCCGATCATGAGGTGCGAGGATAGCCGCGACCGAGGCCGCGCAGCCCTCGCGGATCGGGATCACCACACCCAGCCGTTGGGCGGGCGATACTTGCTGGATTTCACGCTGGTTCCCCATGGGTTTAGTACTTTCCCGGTTGATGTGTCAGATGGCATGATAAAGCATACGGCTCACCCGCGCCGCCGCCCGCCGACCACGGCGGGCGGCGGGCTTGTGCGTTTGATTATTATAGCTGACTGGTGAGCTACTGGCTTATACGTTGCCCAACGAATTAGCGAGCCGGGTAAAACTTAGCGCTGCGCTCGCAGATAGTCGACCACGATCTGGACTGTCGTTTCAACGGTCGCGGTTTCTCGCGCATTGTGGGAAGAATACTCGTCTGTCTCGATGAGAAAGGGGCACATGCCATAAGAGTTTTCCACATGGATTTCGCTCGTAGCGGGGAGCGAGAACCACCAGATCCCATCGTCGTCGGCGGGGTGTATCCTGTGGTGCTGACGCACGCGGATTTCGGGCAACGCCGCTCGTACGGCGGCGATTACCATGTCAATATCGCGATGCGGTGCTGATTGCTGGGCCATACATCCGCCAAAATAATCTCGGTGCCTGCCTGAGCGCACCCGCCGTACAATCTGGGCGGGTGCGCCCAAGGAGGGCTAGCGAAGGCCTCGGTAGGTGAAGTCGCGGAAGGTGCAGGAGCCGTCGCCGCAGGAGAACAGCGCCAGCTTCAGGCTGGTAAAGCCGCCGAAGACATTGTGGTGGATGCCCGAGGTCTCCATCTGCCAGGGGTGGCGCAGCCAGGTCGTGCCGCCGTCGGTCGAGTAGTGGTAAGTCACCACGTGGTCGATGTTGGTGAGCCGCAGCCGGATGCTCTGCGCGCCCAGCCCCATGCGCATCCAGCGGTGCTCCTCGCCGTAGTTGTAGGTGCGTAGCTCGCCCGCGCCCAGCCCCAGGCCGCAGTACATCTTCTCGCTGTAGAACAGCAGCAGGCCGCCCTGCGCCGCCCCCTCTGTGTCTACCGTCACCTCCACCTGGTAGCGCCTATCGCCCACCACGCAGGTGAGCGGCGAGGAGACCTCGGGCGTGGCGTTTTTGCCCGCCACGTGCAGCCGCCTATCGTCGTAGCGCACGCGGCCCATCTCGCCTTGCTGCGGGTTGAAGAAGCTCCACTGGATGCCAAACTTGTCGGTCGAGAAGTCGTCGGAAAGCGCCATGCCAGCGGGGCCAGCGCGCCCGCCGCCCGGCTTGGCCATCGGCTGGGCCAGCGTGCCGCCCTGGGCCACCGGCCAGCCGTCGTCGCTCCATGCCAGCGGCTCTAGCAGCGTCTGGCGGCCCAGCGTACGGAAGCCGTTCTCGTAGCCGTGGTAGACCATCCACCAGCCGCCGTCGGGGGCCTCCACCAGCGAGGCGTGGCCGCGCGACCACCACGGCTCCGCCGCCGAGGCGGTGTGCACGATCGGGTTGTGCGGGCAGTCCTCCCAGGGGCCGTGGATCGAGCGCGAGCGCGCCACGATCACCATGTGGCTGGTGGCCGGACCGGCGGTGCCGCCCACGGCGGAGACCAGGTAGAAATACTCGCCGCGCCGGAAGATCTTCGGCCCCTCGGGCGCGAACATCTCCACATCCCAGTTCTCGGGGTAGCGCCACGGATCGTAGGCCTGCTTCAGCTCGCCCGCCGTTGCCAGGCCGTCGTCGCTCAGCGCGATCGAGCGGATGCCGTTCACGAACAGGTAGCGCCTGCCATCCTCGCCCACCACGTGGTTGGGGTCGATGCAGCCCGGCATGCGCAGGTCGATCGGGTCGCTCCACGGCCCGCGGATGTCGTCGGCATAGATCACGTAGATGTTGGTCGCGTCGCCGACCGCCGGGATGTAGATGTAGTAGCGGCCTTCGTGCTTCACCAGATCGAGCGCCCAGACCGAGCCGATGTTTTGGTGCAGCGCGGTGCAGATCGGCTGCCAGTTCACTAGGTCGGTTGAGTGCCAGATCACGATCCCAGGGTAGGTGAGGAACGAGGAGAAGGTCATGTAGTAGTCGTCGCCATCCCGCAGGATGGTCGGGTCGGCGTGGTCGCCGGGCACGATGGGGTTGAGAAAGCGCCCGTCGCCCAGGTCGGCCCTGCGCTGGCCCTCGATGCCTACCCCCCACGGGTGGCTATCCGCCGTGTGCTCGCTGTGTGTGTCGCTGGACATAAAAGTTGATCCCTTGCGGTGCATCCCGCCCTGGCCAGAGAGAAAAGCGCTGCTTTGCGCCGTATTTTAATGCTAAACTTTTTTGTTCAGCCGCCACCCTCGTGCAGATGACAGGGCGATTATACCGGAAGTGCGGCCATGATGTGTTTGCGGTCAGCATTCTTTACCACGAAGACGCGAAGGCGCGAAGGGGATAAGAGAGAACGCTTTACAGATACAACAGACAGATCGATCGCGTGAGCTCCGGCCGAGAAGGATAGTACCCAAACAGCGTTTGACGGTGGATGCTATAGTATGGCGGCAGATCTGCCCTGCTTTCGTTTGTGATATCAAGGTGCTATTGCGGCCAGCTCTTGGCGCGTAGCACCTGAAGGATAGCCCATGCCCCATGTCGCACTGCAGGAAATTAATGCGGACAACTGGCGCGCGACGCTGGATCTGGCGGTCCACCCCCAGCAGCAGGCGTTTATCGCCGGCCACACCCCAATCGCTGCGCTGGTGCTGGCCAAAGCCTATGTGCGCCCCGGCGGGCTGCGCTGGGTGCCCTACGCGATAGCGACCGATCAGGTGTTCGTTGGGATGCTGGCACTCGCCTACGAGCCGGGCAGCAGCGAAACCTACTGGCTCTACCACTTTTTTATCGATCAGCGCCACCAGGGCCAGGGCTATGGGGCGGCGGCGCTCGGCGCGCTGTTCGCGCACATCCGCCGCGAGCACCCGCTGTGCCGCAGGCTGCACCTCACCGTTCACCCCGATAACCACTCCGCCCAGCGGCTCTACAGGCGGCTGGGCTTCGCGCCAGCTGGCCAGCAGATCCACGGCGAGCCGCACTATCAGCGCGCGATGTGAGCGCGCCCGCCATTACTACTTTCATATGGAGAGGCTGCGCCTCTAGCCGATGCCTCGGAAGAGGCCGATCAGGTTCTGGTCGGAGCCGATCGACTCGAAGTAGTAGTTGTACTCGCGGCGTCGATCAGCATGCTTCGATAGTCGGCGAGGCTCGTAGCTAGAGGGTTATCAATACATCCGATCGAAGGCCGAGAGCGAGACTGCTAGCCCCAGAGCCAGCTGTTTTTTGTGTACACATCATCCACGATGATCTTCGCCAAATCATCGCCGATGGCGGCGCAGTGGCGCAGCAGCGCCGCGCCGATCATGGTCTTCGCCTCGCTTTCAAGGGTGGTCTTTGGGTCTAGCTCGTTGATCTCGCCTATGAACCTGATCATGTGCGTGATATCTGCCGCGTGCGCCGCGATGAAGCATTGGATCAGATGGATCTCGGCCTTGTCAAGCTGCTCCCTGAGCGCGGGGTGGCGCAGAAATGACTCGACATGTGCTACGTTCTCCACGCCCATGCATATCATGGGGTCGAGCATATAGTAGATAATGCCGATGGCGATATCTTCCGCGCCTGCCGCGATAGGCTTGTGGGCGCGGGCGAGGCGGCGCACAGCCGCATACTCCGCATTGTGAGAGTCGGCTTGGCTGAAGAGGGCGACAAGTTTGGTGAGGTTCTGTATGGTCATAACACGCGCCCATCAGGGTGTGGCGTTGGGTAGCTCACGGGTGTGATCATCTTGATGCTGCCCTCAGCCACTTTATACTAGTGGCTGAGGGCTTGGCCCGGATCGCAATGGTGCTACAGCGTCAATGCGCCTCCCCTACGGTCTGCTTCTCCAAAATGACGTGCGAGACCCCTATCCCATCCCTTGCTGTGGCGCTTGGGCCAGTGTGTGGTAGTGACGGTGCTCCTCGCGCCAGCGTATCGTTGCCGATGCCGCGCGAGGGTGACAATTTCTGTGCGTCCGCCGCTTCTGCCGCCAGCACCACTGCGTGAGGGCGTACCGCCGCCACGCGCTCATGGGCATACCTTCTGCTTAGCGGGCGCATTCATTTTGTCTAGCTAGGGCTAGGCCGCGCGCGTGATCGCACACGGCCTAGCCCATGCGCTCAACCCACTGGGCGCGCCAGGCGGGGGCCTCGTAGGCGTCGGGCCAGTACTCGATCTGGCGGACGATCTGGCCGTCGCGCACGGTGGAGAAGGTGATGGCGCGGGCGTGCACGCTGCCATCGGTGACGCCCACGTCGCTGACGACCTCGGCCCCCTCGGCCACCAGCCGGTGGATGGTGAACTGCCAGCGGCCATTGGCGGGGTAGCTCTGGTTGATGGCAGCGAAGTTCGCACGCCCACGGATGCGCTCGCGCGACTGCGGCCACTCCAGCACGAAGTCCTCGGAGAGGTGCAGCGCCGCGGCGGCGAAGTCGTTGGTGTTCATGGCCGCCCAGAAGGCCTCGACGGCCTGCCTGCTCTGCTCGGATGCGGTGGACATTGCTCTGTGGTCTCCCTCTCTTTTGCCTCGGGGGCGGCCTAGGCCCCGGGTGCGACGAACGCCATGGCCTGGTGCGCGAGCGCGGCCCAGTCGGCCTGGGCGTGCGGCGTGATCGATGCCCACTCCTTCATGGGCTGGCCGCGCCCGTTGCGGAACGGCTCGGCCTCGCCTGCTGCGACCAGGGCCGCGACCTGATCGCGCGGCAGCTTCAGCACCAGCCGCCCGTCCACCAGCATCGCGAAGATCTTGTCGCCCACGCGCAGCTGGGCGGTGCAGCCAAACATGGGCCGCATCAGTGCCTCGGCGGGGCCGCGCACCTCGGGGTAGGCGCTGAATAGCTCGGCAAGCTGGCTGAACCGCTGGTCGGTGGTCGCTGGGGTAGCATTTTCCATGGCACACGCTCCCTTCCGCCTGTCGCATCTCTGATTTCGCTGTAGTGTAGCACAGCTGTTCCGCGAGCGGAAGCCTACGGGATTGCGTTATAGGCGTTCGCAATGCAGTGGCCAGCAGCCCGCAGAGTTTGCAGGATTGGCCCCGCTGGCTCCGTCGCAGGCCGGTGTTTTTTGACCGCGATGCCCTACGCGCTATCGCTTCGCGCCAAGCCGATCCAGGGTCTGCGGGTCGCGCTGGCCGCCGTAGTAGCGCTCAAGCACCTGCTCGAAGCGCGGATCGTGCTCTGCCACCGCCGCGAAGAGCGTCATCGAGGAGCGCAGCTTCATGTCATCGGGCGAGCCGAAGATGGCCGATGCCGAGCGCCCCTGCACTGCCAGCAGCGCATCGGCGCACTCGCGCAGGCGTGGCCCTAGTAGCGGGTGGGCAAGGTAGCTGCGGGCCTCCTCCGCGCCGGAGATGGCGTAGAGCTTTGATGTTGGGCTGAATCCCAGGCCTGCGATCTGCGGAAAGATGAACCACATCCAGTGCGAGCGCTTGCGCCCGGCTCGTATCTCGCCCAGCGCGGTGCGGTAGATCGGCTCCTGGGCGCTCACGAAACGTTCGAGGTTGAAAGGTTCTGCTGTGGCCATGGGATTCGTTCCTTTCTAGCTATGCCGCCTGAGGTTGGGTCGGCGCTTTTGTCTTGTCGATTATTTTATGGAGGGCCTTGCCCGCCTGTGATACTCTTGATGGGCAGATTTTATACCACGTCTCTGCCGTTTTCTCAGAAAAGAGGAGCGCTCCTATTCCTATGACCGCTTATTCTGTATCAGCTGACCCTGGCAGCGCTCTGAACCTGGAGCGCCGTCTAGGCTGCGGGCGGCTCTGCGAGGCTGGCTGGCTGGACGACGGGCGAGTGGTGGTGGCCACCGCCGCCGAGCTGTGGGTGTGGGATGTGCGCGGCGGCACGCTGAAGCCGCTGGTACAGGCAGGCACGCGCGGGATGGACCTGCGCCAGCGTGCTGGCCTAGCTGCGCTGGTGGCCGAGGCCCCCATACGTGAGGTGCGGCTGGTGTCGCTGGCCGACGGCGCGATGGTGCAGCGCTTTCACACTGGCGAGCGGTCGCTTATCTACGCCGCCGCGCTCTCGCCCGCCGCCGAGGCGCTGGCGGTGGGCCTGGGCAGCCACCAGGTGACGCTGTGGGATGTGCGCAGTGGCGAGCGGCGGGCCTGCCTCACCCACCCCGAGACCTCCTCATCGTTCGATGGCCAGCCCGAGGTGCTGGCGTGGTCGCCCGATGGGGCCAGGCTGGCCAGCGCCAGCCGCGACCACAAGCTGTGGGTGTGGGATGTGGCATCCGGCGCGATGATGGGCGAGTGGGCGCTGCCCTTCGGGGCCAGGGGCCTGCTGTGGATGCCCGACGGCATGCTGCTGGCGGCCATGGCCTTCGGGGGCGGCACGATCACGCACACCGAGTGCTTTCTGGCCGTGGTCGACCCTGCGTGCGGCGAGGTCGTGCATCTGTTGGAGACGCCGAATGAAGCGGGGCACCGCGTCGGCGATATGCGCGCGCTGGCCCACGAGCCGTCGCGCCAGCTGTGCGCGGCGGGTGGCGACGGTGAGGTGATCCACGTGTTTGACACTGCCACCTGGCAGCTGGCGGCGCAGCTCGCCGCGCCGCCGGATGTGGTGGAGCCGCCGCGCATGCGCTACCTGCATAGCCTGGCTTTTTCGCCCGATGGTGCGCAGCTGCTGGCCACGGTGGCCACCAATGTGAACCGTGGGGCGGAGGAGCGCCGCTTCGGGCTGGAGGTGTGGGCGACCGATGGCTGGCGGCTGGCGGCGCGGCTGGATGACTTCACGGGCGCGGTCGGCGGCCTGGCGCTGGGCACGGGCGGGCGCATCTACGCCGCCTGCGACGACGGCCTGCGCATCTACCCTAGCGCCGAGGGCGGCCAGCCGACCCTGCTGCGCCCGAGGGTGCGCAGCCGCGCCAAGTGGAACACCGACCGCCTCACAGCGCTGCGCCACGTCGCCCTGTCGCCCGACGAGCACGCCGCGCTGGTCTCGTGGCGCTCGCACAGCGGCGAGGCGGGCGCGGTCGATCTGGCCAGCGGCGCAGTGGGCGAGCTGCTCGACCTGCCGCAGAAGCAGGTGGAGGCGCTGGCCTGGCACCCCGACGGCCAGCAGATGGCGGCGTGTGGCGCGGCGGCTACGATCTGGAAGACCGGGCGGAAGAGCGCGGTGCGCAAGCTGTCGTTTGCCGACCGTGCGGTGGGCGCGGC
The DNA here is from genome assembly GCA_009268125.1 of Chloroflexia bacterium SDU3-3. Lineage (NCBI taxonomy): Bacteria > Bacillati > Chloroflexota > Chloroflexia > Chloroflexia bacterium SDU3-3. The sequence goes on from WBOU01000014.1 coordinate 168,183, forward strand.
TGCCTCATCCGATGGGAAGTTTGGCTTCTGCTCGTGGGATGGCACGCTGAGCGTGGTGTGGGGCGCGAGGTTCGCCCAGGGCTTGGTGGGGCTGCGCCCGCCGGGGCCTGCCCGCCGCCTCACGGCTCTGGCCTTCTCGCCCGATGGGTCGGCGCTGGCCGTGGCGGGCGGCCTGCCCTCTCTGCGCGATGCGTACGAGGACCGGCGGGCGCGTGTGTTCGTGTGCGAGATCGCCACTCAGGGATGGCGCGAGCTACCGCTGGAGGCGGCGGGACTCAGCGCCGTCGCGTGGTCGCCCGACGGCCAGCTGATCGCGGCGGGTGATGGGGCGGGCAGGGTTGTGCTGCTGCGCGCCGCCGATGGGGCAGTGCTGGCCAGCGTCAGCGGCCACGGCGACGCGGTCACGGCGCTGCATTTCACCGCCGACGGGGCGCGGCTGGTCAGTGCCTCCCGCGACGGCAGCCTGGGCGTGTGGTCGGTTGATGGTTAGGCGGTACGCTCAATGCCGCGCAGGCCCTGGTAGCGGTCGGCTTGTGCGGCGTCGCCCAAGGCGCGGTAGATCTGCTCTAGCTCCTCAAACACGTACGGGTCTGGCGCGCCCGCCGCGTCGCAGTCGCGCTCCAGCTGCAGCTGCATGGCCAGCGCCTCGGGCAGCCGCCCGAGCGAGCGCAGCGCCCAGGCCACCATCCAGCGGGCGACGCGCACCTGCTGCGGGCTGCCGCGCTGCTGGTGCGCGGCCAGCGCCTGCTCGAAGGCGTCGAGCGCCTCGGCGTAGCGGCCCTGCTGGTGGAGCGTGCAGCCTAGGTTGTTGTGCAGCGCCCCGGCCCAGCGCTGGGCCTCGGGCTGTGCCGAGCCACGCATGTAGGCGATCGCCTTGCGCCCCCAATCGAGCTGGGCCTCGGGCGTGGCGGCGGCGAAGGCCAGCATGTGCAGCGCGTCGATGGCGATGCTGTCGAGCGCGGCCTGCTGGGCGATTTTGAACGACTGGACATAATCGGATGTGGCGAAGTCGCGGGCCTCGGCGGTCGGCAGCGCGGGCGGGTGGGTGGCCGAGCAGAAGGTGCGGCCTCGCTCCAGATGGTAGCGCGCGCGGGCCTCGGGGCTGGCGTCGGCCACCTGTGGCTCGATGGCGTCGAGGATGCGCTGGGCCTGGCTAAACTGCTGGCGCAGGCCGTAGGTGCGGGCGATCTGGGTCTGCAGGATGATCGTGTCGTCGGCGTTGGCCTGCGCCAGTGCGGCGCGAAAGCGCGCCTCGCTGGCGGCGGGGCTGGCGAAATTCCAGAGCGTAGCTAGATCTAGGCTCACCGCGAGTCTCCCTCTTTGCGACCAATATTCGTACGATCATAGAACATATGTTCAGGCGCGTCAAGAGGGAAGATGATACCCACAGGATTTAGGTGTTCTCGTTCGCCAGAAGGTTTCTACCACGAAGACGCGAAGGCCCGAAGGGAACAAGGCAACCGCTTCCCTAGGCAGCATGCTGTGCAGGGAGAACAGGCAATACCTCCAGCGTTGCCCGTTCTCCCCTGCGCATATCGGCCCTGATAGCGCCCAACGATAGTCTGTCGCCTATCCTTGGGCGAGTGCTAGAACTTCACCAGCGGCTTGTACTCGGGGTGCCGATCGATGTAGCTGCGCACAAACGGGCACAGCGGCACGATTGAGAGCTGCTGCGCCTGGGCCTCATCCAGTGCGGCGCAGGCCAGCCTGCTGCCGATGCCGCGCCCCTCCAGCGCGGGCGGCACCTCGGTGTGGGTGTAGTAGCGTTGGCCGCCTGCGTCGCGGTATTCCAGCAGGGCCAGCTTGCCATCGACCGTTGTCTCGTAGCGGCCCTTCTCGGGGTTGTTGGTGATCGTGATCTCATCGCTGCTCATGGGAGTTCCTCCGGGTCTAGTGCGGTATGTGAACCGTCGCAGAAGGGCTTGCTGGCCGATAGGCCGCAGCGACACAGCGCGGCGTTGCGGCAGATCTGTGGCTCGCCGCCATCGGCGCTGTGGATGGCCAGGGTGCCAGCGGTGCGGTAGGGGCCATGGGCGCACACCGTCACCTCCAGCGGCCCCTCGGCTGGGGCGGCCTGGGGGCGGGTGGCCACGCCGCCCGGGTCGCGGAAGCCCTGGCGGTGCGAGCCATCGCAGAAGGGCTTGCTGGCCGACATGCCGCAGCGGCACAGCGCCACGCGGGTGTCGCTGGCTAGCGCGGTGCCGTCCTCGTGGCGCACCGAGATCGTGCCGCGCATATGCAGCGGGCCGTCGGCGGTCACGTGGGCGGTGGCGTGGGCGGCGGGCAGCTCGCCCTGGCCGCCATCCAGCCGCTCGATATGCAGCGCGCCGGTGGGGCACTGGCGCACCACCTCGGCCAGCGCGTCGGCCTCGGCGTTGCTGGCCATGATCCACGGGCGGCGCTGTGGGTCGAACACCTGCGGCAGCCCGCGCACGCACGCTGCGAAGTGGATGCAGCGCTGGGCGTTGTAGCGCACCACCACGCCCTCGCCTGGGTAGCGCTTTCCTTGCTCGTCCATCCAAATATCCTCTCTTCCCTGGCGCAAGGGTTGCGCATCGCCCTCAGTATAGCGGAATCGCGCAAGCTGTGCTTTCGTTAGGAAAATAGGTCTGGAGATGTATTGACAGCTACCTGTCAATTTGGTAGGATACTGTCATATGCAAACACTCACCTCCGAAGGCCAGGCCTTCAGCGCGCTCGTGCTTGAGATCTTCCGCATCAACGGCGCTATTCTCGATGCGGGCGACCGGCTGACCCGCCCCGTGGGCCTGAGCAGCGCGCGCTGGCAGGTGCTGGGCGTGGTCGAGCACGGCCCGGTTGCCGTGCCGCATGTGGCGCGCACCATGGGGCTGGCCCGCCAAAGCGTGCAGCAGACCGCCGACGCGCTGGCGCAGGAGGGCTTTATCACCTTCGAGGAAAACCCCCACCACCGCCGCTCCAAGCTGATGCGCATCACCGCCAAGGGCCAGGATGCTCTCGCCTATGTGGCACGGCAGCACGCTGCCTGGGCCAACCAGCTCGGCGCGGCCCACAGCGCCGAGCGCCTGCACGACGCCGCAGCCCTGCTTCACACCCTCTGCGAGAGCCTAGCGCTGGCCCCGCTGCCCGAGAGCGAGCCAGCTGGGCGATAGATTGGTTGTTTTTTAAAGCGAGAGGAGAAGAGAGATGAAGCTGAACCACCTCAACCTGACGGTGACGGATGTAGATGCGGCCCAGGCGTTTCTCTCGACCTACTTTGGCCTGGAGGACATAGGCCGCAATAAGCACATGGCCTTCCTAAAGGATGATAACGGTGCCGTGATCGCGCTGACCAGCGCCGTGATGGCGAAGGAGACCGAGGTGCGCTACCCTGGCGGCTTCCACATCGGCTTTATCCAGCCCAGCGAGGCGATGGTGGATGAGATCAACGCGCGGCTGAAGGCCGATGGCTTCGATGTGCCGCCGCCGTCGCGCATGCATCGCTCGTGGACGTTCTATATGCAGGCCCCTGGCGGCTTTACCGTCGAGGTGCTGTGCTAAAACGGTGAGGAACGGCGCGGGGAACGTTCCCCGCGCCGCATCGGCTATTGCTGAGGGGGCATCGCCTGCTCGGGCGTCACATCTTCCGCGACATACCGCACGTCGGTTTCAGAGTCGGGGTTCAGCCATGCGCGGATGGAGAGCAGCGGCGAGAAGTGCTCGCGGTCGGCCATGAGCGTGTCGAGCGCCTGGCTAAAATCGGGATTGGCCAGCCCGATCGAGGCGGTGTAGCTGGTCTGGATGGTGGTGCTGTTGTCGGGCAGGTACTGCCCCCACGACTTACCGCACTTGCAGTAGCGCGGCTCGGGGAAGAGCCGCACCACATCATTGCAGTGTCCGCAAAATAAGAGCTTCATCTTGGGTGCTTCCTTCATAGGCAATAGTGGCTATACGGGTATTATAGACAATAGCTGCAAGCAAAGCACCTGTTTTTGTCTCAAAATGATCCTGCGGCCATTTTTTGCTGCACCCAACGCCTGACTCTACCGCGCCCCCTGCACTTCCTCCCACTCGCGCACCACCCGCAGCAGATCCTGCGCGGCCAGCTCGGAACCACGGTACGCGCCGTACTCTAGCGTGATCTGGGCTAGCTGGGCGTAGCGCTGCTGGCGCTGGGCGATCAGGCTGGCGTAGCTGCGGCGGTACGCCTCCTCCAGCGGCTCGCCGGGGCGCTGCTCGAACGCGCCGTGCCAGACCACCGGGCGGGGCTGGGCCAGGTAGGCGCTCAGCATCTGGGGCAGGATGGTGTCGGGGGTGTGCAGGTAGATCACGGTACTGCGCTGCCGCATGCGCTCCAGCAGCGCGGCGTCGGCGTAGATCACGCTGCCGCCCGTGTCGATCAGGCAGTCGCGGCCAGCCTGGCGGTGGCGCTCGGCCTGGCCGAGGGCATCGGCCAGCACCTGCTGCTCGCAGGCGCGGAAGGCGGCCTCGCGCTCGGCGAATCCATCCTGGTGCGGTAGGCCCATCCAAGCCCCCACCTCTTCCAGCGTGCTGCCCACCGGGCCGACCAGCTGTCCCAGCCGCGCGGCGATCTGGGCGTCGCAGTCGATCACCGCGAAGCCGTGGGCTGCACATTTCCCCGCCAGGAAGCTCTTGCCCGCCCCCGACATGCCGATCAGCGTCAAAATCATCACACCCTCCTCTGTCTGGCGCTCTCCGCCGAACCAAGGCGGGCCGCGATCGTTTAACACTTCAGTATAGCGCATGTCGCTGGCCGGGTGGAAAACCGATTTACCACCAAGACAGCAAGGGTGCAAAAGGCACGAATACCACGAAGATATGAAGCCGAACCGATTCACCCCGAAGATGCGAAGGCATACATAGAGCGGGCGCACTGGCGGTTCCCCCTTTCTTGCCCACCAAAGCCGACAAATGGCCGATGTGGCGCGCGCCCGAGCGGGCTATACTAGGCGCGAGAATGTCATTTTTCTGGGGATTGATCATGAACTATCATCGTACACACCACCTACGCCTGAAGCCTAACCGTTATCGCCGAGATCAGCGCGAGGTGTGCGATGGAGCCTATCTATAAATACCCCCGCACCCAGCACCTTGCTGGCTCGGGCGTGCAGGCGGGCGACGAGGATCTGGATGTGGCGCCCTTCCGCGAGCTGGCCGGTCGGCACCTGGTGGTGGAAGAGAAGATGGATGGGGCGAACGCGGCCATCAGCTTCGATGCTGATGGCCGCGTTCGGCTGCAGAGCCGCGGCCACTACCTGACAGGCGGGCCGCGCGAGCGCCAGTTTGCCCTGTTCAAGGGCTGGGCGCAGCGCTACACCGCCGATCTGTGGCCGCTGCTGGGCGACCGCTATGTGATGTACGGCGAGTGGCTGTATGGTAAGCACACCACGTTCTACACCGACCTGCCGCACTACTTCATGGAGTTCGACATCCTCGACACCCGCGAGCGCACCTTCCTCTCCACACCGCAGCGCATGCGCATGCTGGAGCGCGCGCCCTTCGTGGCCTCGGTGGCGGTGCTGCACCAGGGCGCGCTGCCCTCCATGGCGGCGCTCACCGCGCTGCTCGGCCCCTCGCTGTTTATCGCCGCCGATCACCGCGAGCGGCTGCGCGCCGTGGCCCACACCGTGGGCGTGGATGCCGAGCAGGTGCTGCGCGAGACTGACCCGACCGGCCTGATGGAGGGGCTGTATGTGAAGGTCGAGGATCGCGGCCTGGTGGCGGCGCGCTACAAGTATGTGCGCTCGGGCTTTCTCCAGACCGTGATCGACTCGGGGAGCCACTGGATGGACCGCCCGCTGGTGCCGAACCAGCTGCGGCCAGGAGCATCGCTATGGTGAACGTTCAGACGCCGTGGATGCTGCCGCTCTGCCCCGCGCCGCCCACGTGGCGGATCGACTGGGACGGCGCGATGGCCATGTTCCCCTGGCTGCAGCAGCTGGCGGGCGTGCCGCAAGACCCCGAGTACCACGCCGAGGGCGATGTGCTGACCCACACGCGCATGGTGGCCGAGTCCATGGTTGCCATGCCCGCCTGGCAGGCGCTGCCCGAGCACGAGCGCTCCACCCTGTTTCTGGCCGCGCTGCTGCACGACATCGGCAAGCCCAGCACCACACGGCACGAGCCGGATGGCCATATCTCGTCGCGCGGCCACGCGCGGCGCGGCGCGCAGCTGGCCCGCCAGTTGCTGTGGTCGAGCGAGGGCGTGGGCGCGGCGCTGCCCTTCGCCGCCCGCGAGGCGGTGGTGGCGCTGGTGCGTATGCACGGCCTGCCGCTGTGGTTTGTGGAGAAGGATGACCCCGACCGCGCCGTGTTTGCGGCCAGCTACCGCGCCAGCCTGGCCCAGGTGGCGCTGCTGGCCGAGGCCGACGCGCGGGGCCGCAGCTGCCCCGACCAAGATGACCTGATCGGGCGGGTCGACCTGTTCCGCGCGGTGTGCGCCGAGCACGGCTGCCTTGCCTTGCCACGCCCGTTCCCCAGCGACCACAGCCGCGTGCGCTACTTCCGCATGGCCCAGGCCGACCCCAGCTACCACGCCTACGACGAGACATGGGGCGAGGTGCTGCTGCTCTCGGGGCTGCCGGGCGCGGGCAAGGACACATGGCTGCGCCAGCACGCCCCCGATCTGCCGGTGGTCTCGCTCGACGCTATCCGCAGGCAGATGGGCGTGGACCCAGGCGACTCGCAGGGCGCGGTGGTGCAGGCCGCCAAGGAGCAGGCCCGCGAGCTGCTGCGGCGCAGGCGGCCCTTCGCATGGAACGCCACCAACATCACCCGCCAGCTGCGCGACCCGCTGATCGATATGTTGCTGGCCTACGGCGCGCGCTGCCGCGTGGTCTATCTGGATGCGCCGCTGCCCACGGTGCTGCGCCGCAACCGCGATCGCGCCGCCAGCGTGCCCCAGTCGGTCATCCTGCGCCTGGTGGGCAAGCTCGACCTGCCCGACCTGACCGAGGCCCACGCGGTGGAGTATGTGGCGCAGGGGTAGTCGCTACCCCTCGCGCGCGTACACAAACTCGCGGAAGCTCGCGCTGCCGCCGCTCTCCTGCGTGGCGTAGATGAACAGGCCGAACCGGCAGCCCACGAAGTGGTCGAGGCCGAAGTACAGCCCCTGTGCCGCGCCGATCTGCCGCCACTCCCCGCCTTGCAGGTAGAAGAACTCGGCGTAGTCCTCCATGTCGCGGAAGTGCAGCCGCGCCATCAGCGTGGCCTCCCGCTCGCCCAGCGCCACCCGCCCGTGCTCCACGCCCGCCTCGGTGTCGCATGTCTGGCCCATGGTGTAGTCGGCCTCGCCGGGGCGGCCCTGCATTACCGCAAAGAGCTGGCCATTTTCTTTGGTGATGGCCACCATGCCGTAGCGCCCCTGCAGCGCGCACAGCCCGGCGTAGTCGCCCTCGCGCAGCGCGCTGGCGTCCACCTGCACGCTGGCCGAGCAGCCCGGCCAGATCGCGCGCTGGGTCAGCACGTTGGCCGCGCGCGTCACGTTCTCGCTCAGCCGCGCGGTGGTGATCGTCAGCGCGCCCCTGGCACCATCCACGCTCCAGAGCGCGTTGTCGGGGGCGTGGTTCCACTGCCACACGCTGCTCAGGGTGATGGTTCCATCATCGTTGGGCTGGTAGCGGAAGTCATCGCTCGATACGAATGGCGCGTAGATGTGATTGGGGCGCGTGCTCTTCGTCTCCACATAGGCGGGCACCCTGCCGCCTACGCCCAGCACGGGGAAACGGTTCTCCCAGCGCATCGGCACCAGCACCGGCACCCGCCCGACCGCGCCCTGGTCCTGGAACAGCACCGCGTACCAGTCGCCGTCGGGCGTATCCACCACGCCGCCCTGGGCCACGCCCATGTTGTGGTAGCCCATGTCGTCATCCAGGATGTCGCCGCCGCTGAACTCGCCACCCAGCGCGTCGGCGGCGAAGCATGCTTGGGTGCGCCGCCGCGTGCCGTCGGCCAGCCAGTGGATGAGGAAGACGTAGTACCTGCCATCGATCTTGTAGATATGCGCACCCTCGTAGCCCAGCGCCACGCCGGGCTGGTCGCGGATGATCACGCGGTGCAGGCCGCCCTCCTGCGGGCCGCTCAGGTCGCCGCGCAGCTCGGTGATGAAGATCTCGGTGTTGCCGTAGACGATGTAGGTGTGCCCGTCGTCGTCGAACAGCAGCGAGCAGTCGTGGTAGAAGCCCTCGACGATCTGCCGCCGCCACGGGCCGCGGATGTCCTGCGCCTGGTAGAGGTAGGTCTTGCGCGTGTCGTTGGCCACGAAGCACACATAGAAGGTGCCGCCGTGGTGGCGCAACGACGCGGCCCACATGCCCTGGCCGTAGATGCTCTGGCCGCCCTCCATGCGCTGGGCGGGCGTGTCGTCCAGCGTCTCGAACACGTGGGTGAAGATCTCCCAGTGCACGAGGTCGAACGAGCGCAGGATCACCGCGCCGGGCATGAAGTGCATGGTCGTGCTGATCATGTAGTAGGTGTCATCGACACGGATGACATCAACGTCGGGGAAGTCGGACTGGAGGATGGGATTGTTGACCGCCATGGTGCGCCCTCGTCTCTATGTAGCGTCGTCGCGTGAGGCCGCGCCCAGTATACCACCGCTGTCGGTGGCGCTATCTTCCCCTGCCTACCCCCCATGGGTTTCGCGCCTTCGCGATAAAACAGTTCTTGTGTTCCTTGGTGGTAAAACGTTCTCGTTTCGTTCCCTTCGCGCCTTCGGGTCTTCGTGGTAAAACAGCTTTTGTCTTCCTTGGAGTCTTGGGGTCTTGGTGGTAAAAGAACTTCGCGCCTTTGTGGTAAGACGGTCATCTCGTCGCCGCCATGGCCGGGCGCACCTCGCGCTGGGCTGGGCTGTGGTTCAGGAAGGGCCGCTCGAACATGCGGTGGAACACATAGGCGGCGGCCAGCAGCAGCGGCGTGGTGACAAAGATCTGAAGCAGCAGCAGCGCGTGCGGCGACGCGATCCGCCCGCTGGCCAGGCGGAAGATCGCCTGCTGGATGGGGTTGTGGATGAGGTAGAGGCTGTACGAGAGGCCGCCCAGCCCCACCGCCCAGCGCGACTCCAGCAGCCGCATGCTCAGGTGACGCCGCCCAGCGTCGCCGCGCCGCGCCCGCCGTGCGCACATGATCACCAGGTAGGTGGTGCCGATACCCACTAGCACATCGGCGATCCACTCTGGCGCATCGTAGGGGAAGCAGGGTAGGCAGGCCAGCCCGTAGCATAGCAGAATGACCGGCCAGCCGAACAGGCGCGGCCAGCGCGCCAGCGGCGGGTGCGCCTCGCCGCTGGCCACCACCCGCGCCGCCAGCATGCCCATGGCGAACAGCGCCACGAACCACGGGTACGCCCAGTAGAAGCTGCGCTCCTCGGGCAGCAGCAGCCACGGCAGCAGCGATACCACCAGCGCCACGCCCACCGTGGCCGCGCTGCCCAGGCGTCGGCGCAGCGGCAGCAGGGCCAGCGGGAACACAAAGTAGATCTGCCACTCGGTCGCCACGCTCCACAGGGGGGTGTTGATGCGGTGCGCCCATGTGAAATCCAGGTTGTGCACCATGAAGATGTGCGAGAGCACAATGTCGGGGGTCAGCGCGTCGTTGATCTGCCCGCCGCCCACCTGCCCGTGCCGCTGCATGGCCTGCCCTGCGTACACTAGCGCCGCCGACATGGCCAGCGCCGCGTAGTAGGGCGGCAGGATGCGCCGCGCCCGCCGGTAGAGGTAGCTGCCGAAGCCGTTGGGCAGCTCGTCTACCCCCGCTCTGGCCAGCGGCAGCATCAGGCAGAACCCCGACAGCACGATGAACACATCCACCGCATAGTGCCCGTAGTTCATCCACAGCGTCGCGATTTCCGCCGCTGGCCCCAGGTCGATCTCGCGCGTGAAGTAGTAGGCGTGGAAGATCACCACGTACAGCGCGGCGATGCCCCGCAGCCCATCCAGGAACGCTAGGTGCTGGCATGGCGCGTCTGGCTGTGCTGCGGTGGTCTCGCAGCGCCCCGAGGGTCGGCTCATCATTGCGTTCGCTCCTTTGGCGTGGCGCGCACAGCCTGCGGGTGGCGCGTAGCTGCTGTTCGGCGTACCGTATGCTCTATCGGCCCTGCTCCCTGCGGTGGCGATAGCAATGCGCGGGCCTATGCTGTTGGCAGAGGTTGGTTGGGCGCTTGTCTCGTGGCCTCTGGCGGTGGCGTATGGATAGCGCGCAGGGCGGCACGGGCGGTTGGCGATGTGGCTAGGGCGGGGGGATGACCTGCGTGGTCTGGTGGCTGGGGCGGGGTGCCAATCGAGCGCGATAGCGGAGTTTGTGATATCGTTGGGGTAATATCTATCTGTATGAATGCTCTATCATGCCGCCTCCTTGCATTGCTCGCTGCTTATCTGATAGCTATCAGACAGTGGGATTATAGCTGATGCTCGGCGCGGGGGATATTATTCTTTGCTCACATTTGTGTCTGCGAGGGTGTATAGCACAAGGGGGGAGCGCTATGTTCTGGCAGGCTATGCGGGGCACGCCCCGCATAGCCTGCCTGCTTTGTAGGGCGTGCGCACTGGGCCGTTTGCCCCGGCGCACGTCTCGTTCAGCCCGCTCTACAGGGTCTGGTGGTAGGTGTATTGGTCGTCTTGCTGGCCCACCCGTTTGAACCCGCAGCTCTGCTCGTAGAAATGGTGGTTTTTTGTGGCCCACACGGGCGTCTCAAGCCCCCAGCTTAGGGCCTCGGGGTAGCGCTCTCGTAGGAACGCCCACATCCGCCGCCCCACGCCTTTATTCTGCCACGCCGGGTCAACAAAGATCGTACCGAGAACATAGTGGCGGTTCGGGTTTATCCAGACGATCATTGCGCCGACGATATCCGGCCCGGCGAGCACTTTGTAGCCCACGCTCTCTTGGTAGCCCAGCAGCCATGTGCGGAAGAAGTCGCCGTTATCGTAGCCATCGGGGCCGCCCTTTGCCTCGCCCAGGTGGCGCTGCGCGTCGTCGTCAAAAGCCCGCGCCATCACCTCGGTGACGGCGGGAATGTCGCGCTCGCCCATCTCTTCAAAGCGCAGGTCGAGATCGGCGTTGACCATAGGTGTGCTCCTTTTGCTTGAGTGTGACGATGCGTGTGTAATTGTAGCGCGGCGCTGCGACATGCGGTGTCACAGCTTGATTTTGCCCAACGCTTTGCTGGTGCTGTGCGAGGATGCGGTGCTGGGTGTGTGTCGGCATTTCGTAGGGTGCACTAGCGCAAGTGGGTGAGCTAACACCCTTTTTTGTGCGTCTTGGGTGTGTTGGCACTGGCTGGCTAGTTGCATGCGGCGAACAGGAAGTCGTGGGCTGTCGCCATATTATGGAACGTCTTGGCGGTGGGATCGTCGCTTTTGAGCACCAGTGTGGTAATGAGCGCTTGGGTCTCTTGCGGCGTGGTGGTGAAGGCGGTGCGCTGGTAGCTATAGTGCTTTTTGAGTGTGTACCCTTCGGTGCCTAGCCGCACGCGAGTTTGGTGGTCGTCGCGCATGCGCGATGTGGAGTCGTAGGCTATCGAGGCGATGGCGGTAGGTTGGTTGCCATCCATGCGGTAGCCAAACCCAAGCAAACTGTAGTCGTGCAGTTTGGCTATCGATGCGCCGAGTGCATCCTCGATAGCCTTCTGATCATTTTCATGAAGCTGCGCCATAATCCGGCCTACCCGATACTCGCGGCACTCATCTAAAAAAGGCTGGAGCAGCGCGGTAGATACACCTCGCATATGGTCCAACATGCTGGAAACGCCTATTTTGTTCCTAAACGATAGCTCAGGGTGCTCGTACACTTCCAAAATGCTATCGATACTTTGCCGCGAGTGTGCTGCGATGAGCAAGCGATCTTCGGGCAGCAGGGCGAATGCCTGTAGCTCTTGGTAGAGCTGAAGATCCGCAGGCTTGCTGGTTCTTTTTAAATTCTGGCGGCTAGCGTTGGTGGCGGTGTAGATCCCTATCGATCCGTTTCTTTCAAGGTCGTAGCCATTCAATAGGATAAAATGTCCGACATAATCAAGATCGACACTATCTTTCAGCCGTATTACATTGGCCACTTCGGTGGATGTTGGGTCTATTGGGTCGCTAGGTATGGCTAGGGTTGCCGACCATACAAAGTCGGTCACGTTGGTGCCCCAGCGCTGCGCACGGTAGTCAATGAGGGCGCTGATCGAAGGGCTAAAGCTCGTCCACGTCTGATCTTGCTGCTGGTAGAAACGGTTTTTGTCGGCATCCGGGCTGTCGCTGTTTAGCGAGTCCATCTTCGCTTCGTGCCGCGCCATATTCCAGTCGGTAAAGATAACCGATCTGGTGCTTTGTGGAGCGTAGGTCAGCGCTTGTTCAATGTGTGTTTCTTCTTGATCTGTTGGCGGGGCGGCGCATGTGGCAATTCCTATAAGCCCTAGCAGCAGAACCCATGCAGGTGATGTTTGCACAGTCTTCCCTCTTTTTTCTGCGGGCCAATGCGAGGGGGTGTGTTTTGCCCAGCTATTCGTCGCCGCCCCGCTTGTGGGAGTGTGTTTCTTCTCCATCCTGGTACTACTGTATGATACGCGGTAGTCTGATGAATGTTTCGTCCGCCACTAGCGGCGGGCTGTGCGCCGTGTGCGCGACTTCTTCCGCTGGAGGAGAGAGGGTGCTGCTATGATGCGACGTTTCCAGGGCCACCCCGCTCGCGCCTACCGCATCCCCATCCGCCTCGTTGAGGCGGCCTATGGGGCTGGCAACTTCGACGATGCGGGCGATGAGATCGCCGCCGCGCTCGCGGATCTGGCCGACTATCCTGGGCAGGTAGTCTGTCGTTTCGCGTTTGACTGCGCGCACCACAACCCGTGGTACCACGCCCTGGTGGTTGGGGTGGCGGGCCTGCCCGAGGCGCTACATGCCTCGTTCGCAGCGCGGTTGGCGGCGCTGGGACTGCCGCCCGAGGGTAGGCAAGTTTCATATATGCCATGGGGCAGGTAGCATCTTTAATCCGTCTGCCCCGATGGTTGTTTCGCCTGCGCCGCCGCTGTCGGACAGCACCGCTGCTCGCCAGGCGGTGCTGATGCCCATGTTTCCCCCGTCGCCATGCAGGCAGATAGCCAGCGGGCGGCCTTCGGCGGGCGCGGCGGCGGCGGAGACCGCGGAGACAAAGCGGCGTGTGACGCCGCTGATCTCGATGGTGCCGCCGGTGTCAACGCTCGGCGCGGCATGCGAGGCTTGGTGAGCGCTGGCGGTATCGGTGTCCAGGCCGCCCCCAGCGACCAGCAGGCCGCACACAAGGGCGCAGCAGATCGCAACTCGGCGCATTGCTCTCCCCCTTCTTGTGATGCGGGCCTATGGCTCGGCTGGTTCAGCCTCCTCTTTAGGTGCGGTGGCCTTGGGTCTGCGCGAAAGGTTCGCCAGCCGCTGCCCCCGCGCCGAGTCGTCGATCAGCTGGGCCAGCCGTCTGGCGCGCGTGGCCTCGGCCTTGGCGCTGACTACCCACCAGCGTGCGGCCTTCTGGTACGATGGTGCCTGCGTGCTGAAGAAAGCCCAGGCCGCCGCGTGCTGCTGGAGCTGCCGCTCGTATGGCTCGGGCATGTCCAAGGCTGGCTTCTCGTGCGAGTATACTAGCGCGTGCGCCTCGCTGCGCCGCCCAAACGCGGCTCGGCCTGTGTCGTGCATCAGGCCCATAGCCTCTAGCTCTCACATGGTGTCACTTTTGGGAAGTGTCAGAAGTACACTTTCCAGCGAACGGGCATGGATAGACCGAACGCGTGCTGGCGGTTTTGCCACGCGATGGCCAGGGTGAACAAGCTGCACTGCCATTGG
>WBOU01000015.1:0-58198 GCA_009268125.1 Chloroflexia bacterium SDU3-3
GCCCGAAGGCACCGCGTGCGACTTGCATGCATTAGGCACGCCGCCAGCGTTCGTCCTGAGCCAGGATCAAACTCTTCATCGCTGGTGTAGCACTGCTGTGCCACCCAGGACGGGCGATAGTTTTGGCTCACCTCATCATCACGATTCAGTTGTACAGGTGCAAGGCGACCGAGTCTTGGCGATAAAAAACCAGGCGATTGAGGGTGAACCTCAACCCCTGGCACCCGAGGGTGCAAATTGTCGAGCCAGAAACTCTGTAGCTGTTGGGTCTGCCGCGAGGGCGAGACCTTCAGATGGTCGCGGGTGTTGATTGAGCAACCTGTGTATCGTACCACCGCCGAGCGATTTTGTCAAATCGACTCGCCGGAGCGGTTCGAGACGGTTTCAGTTGTTCGGGTTCCGGGCGGCGGCGCCGCTCGCAACGGGGCGTACTATAGCACCCACCCCGCTTTTTGTCAAATGGGCGTAAGGCGGGCGCTAGGCGGCTTGCTCTAGCGGGTCGAGCAGGCTGTTCCAGAGCTTCATGCGCTCGGGGTCGCCGCCGACATCGGGGTGGTGCAGGCGGGCCATGGCCTTGCGCACCGCGCTGGCCTCCTCGGCGGAGAGGCGGAGGGGCAGATTGCTGATGCTGATGGTGCGGGTGCCGTTTTGGGCCTGGGCCTTCCACTCGTCGCGCTCGCGGGCGATCTTGCTGCTCTCGCGGGTGGCCTCAAGCAGATTTGCCACCGTCAGCTGGTAGGCGCGCTGGGTCTCGGCGTGGCGGGCCTGCTCTTTGCTGAGCTGGCGCAGCAGGGTGCGGATGGTCTTGTGACATTCGACCAGCTGATCTTGCAGCCAGCTGATATCGGCCCCAGGTGGGATAGGTTGTTCTTCAAGCATCCGAGCAGCGCTCCTTATTGAATCAAAAGGTGTGCAGATAGTATACCTGATAGCGTTGCTGGATGCTAGATCCAGGCTTTTTTCACGATGTCATAAAAGTAGGCGCTGCCAAATGTTTGGCAGCGCCTAGCGCGACATAAGTGTAGACGCTGCCGTGGATGCGGCAGCGTCTGCGTATTCTTATATGTGACGCTTTGGGTAGCTCGCTGGGTTCTGCGGGAGCTTCGGCTCCCAGCTATGGAGCAGCCAGAGCGAGAGAATCCCGATCACAAGACCGATAGCGACCGATAGAAGAAAGAGTGCCATGGCCATGTTCTCCTTGGGTAGTGTGCCGATATGCTGCTCTTAGATAGCAGGAACTGTGCCAGCGGCGGGCGCGATCTCGATGACCTCGCTTTCGCTCAGCGGCTTCTCTGGCTGCTCGAATGTCTGGGGAGCGTAGAGCTCGACGTAGCCGCACGCCGAACAGACCTGCGCGCTGATCGGCTGCGGGTCGGTTCCGATGGTGCCTGCCACGAACACATCGCCCATGGCGGTTACGAGCTTGGTGGTGCGGGTTTCGTTGTCGCACTTGGGGCAGCGGATCATGGTTCGCTCCTTCCTTGCCTACCTGGGCGATCAAGAGCAACTGCTGTGCCATGGCTGCTGGTCGTGGGGCTGAATGCGGATGTGGGCCAGGTCGAGCCACTGCGGCGCGGGAGCATCTAGCAGCCCCCAGCCGAAGCGCCCCCAGGGCGTGGCGACGGCCCACTGGTTGTCGACCCAGGCCACGAAGCCGAGCGGGCCGCGCGGCGCTTGGTCAGCCTGGTGCAGCAGCTGGCCATCGCAGAGGAAGCGGGCGCTGCCCAGACCCCACTGGATGCTGTAGGTGCGCCACTGGTCGCTGGGCGCGGCTATAGGGCGCTCGCTGATGGCCAGATCGCGCTGGATGGGTGGCCAGATGCGCTGGCGCAGGCGCGGCGAGCGGCAGAGCAGCATGGCGGCGGGGGCCAGCGCGGCCCAGCGCATGGCGCGGGCGGTGGTGGCGTCGAGCGCGGCGCACTTCCAGCCCTGGCCTGCCACGCCCTGGGCCAGCGGCATGTCGGACGGCGGCGAGGCGTGGAAGAACCACAGCGCCGCCGGGAGCGCGGGCGCGCCGCCCAGCGGCGAGAAGGGGTTGTTCCAGAACCCGAAGCCCGCTGTGCCCAGCAGCGGGCCGCTGGCCCTGGCGCGCAGCGTGAGCGTGAGCGGCGGACGCCAGGGGAAATCGCGCCGCCGCAGCTGGGCGTAATCGTCGATCTGGGCATCGCTGTAGGCGCGCGGGCTGGCCCCCAAGGTGAGCAGGCGCAGGCCGTGCGGCAGGATGGCGAGGTGGCCCCCGCCCACGGCGGTGCTGCGCCAGCGGCGCTGCGGCGGCGCGCGAAAATCTTCGAGGAGCATGGTGACCCCCGGTGTCTCTGTTAACAATCGGCCAAAGTGCTGCTATACTAGGGCAACCTGATCAGACGAACTGAAAAGAAGCTCGGGTGCCTATGTACTGCTACCCTGGCGCGCTGCACATGCACACCATCCACTCGGATGGCACGGGCACGGTCGCCGATCTGGTGCAGGCGGCCCGCGAGGCAGGCCTGCGCTGGATCATCATCACCGACCACGACACGCTGGCTGGGCGGCCCGAGCAGGGCTGGCACCACGAGGTGCTGACCTTGGTCGAGCATGAGATCACGCCGGATCGCAACCATTTCCTGGCGCTGAACCTGGATGCGGTGGTGGATAGAACACTTCCGCCGCAGCAGTTTATCGACGTGGTGTACCAGCAGGGTGGCTTCGGTATCATCGCGCACCCCGATGAGGTCGTCAAGAGCAAGTTCAAGGATATCTACCGCTGGGATGACTGGCAGATCGATGGGCCGACGCAGCGCGGCGGCAGGCCGTTTGGCATCGAGCTGTGGAATGCCATGAGCGACTGGGGCGAGCAGCTGACTGAGTGGAACCAGATCCCCATGGTGCTGATGCCGCGCCTGGGGATCAGCGGGCCAACCCCAGCCACGCTCGACTGGTGGGATCAGCTGAACCAGAGCGGGAAGCGCACCTTCGGCGTGGCGGGCGTGGATGCCCACGCGTTTAAGCGCCAGGCCCCCTGGGGCGAGGTGACGGTGCTGCCCTACCGCTGGATCTTCGGCACGCTGACCAACTATGTGGTGCTGCGCGACCCGCTCTCGCCGGATGCGGCGCGGGCCAAGGCCCAGATCTACCAGGCGATCGGCGAGGGGCGGCTGTACTTCGCCAACCGCCTGCTGGGCGAGTGCCCATCGCTGTCGTTCTACGCCGAGTACGGCGGCAGGCGCTTTATGATGGGCGATACGGCTACACGGCGCGATCTGCCGCTGACCTTCCACGCCGACATGGGCTGCGACGCCGATGTGCAGCTGATCTACAATGGCCGAGTGGCGGCGCGCGGCCTGCGCCTGCTGCGCCACACCGTGACGCAGGCGGGCGTGTACCGCCTGGAGGCCTACCGCCGTGGCCGCGCCTGGGTGTACACGAATCCGATCTATGTTGAGGTCTAGCGGGCCACCGTGGCCCGCCTTCGAGGAGAAGGTATGGCTTCCGAACTACACGATGATCTGGTGCGGCTGACCTGCGACCTGATGCTGATCCCGTCGGTGGCCGATAGCCCCGAGCAGCTGCGTGCGGCGATCGACTATGCCGAGGAGTACGCCCGCGCCATCCCCGGCGTGTTTCTGCACCGAGGCGAGTATGGCGGCAAGCCGCACCTGGTAGCCACGCTGCGCGACACCAAGACGCCCGCGCTGTTCCTGAACGCGCACCTCGATGTGGTGCCCGGGCGCCCGGCGCAGTTCACGCCCGAGCTGCGCGATGGCCGGATCTACGGTCGTGCCAGCCAGGACATGAAGGGCTCGGGCGCGGTGCTGCTGCGGCTGCTGCGCGACCTGGCGGCGCTGCCCGAGCGCCCCGATGTGGGTTTCCAGTTTGTGAGTGACGAGGAGATCGGCGGGGACTTTGGCACGGGCACGCTGGCCGCGCAGGGCTGGGACTGCCAGTTTTTCCTGGCCGCCGAGCCGACCGACCTGGAGATCTGCTACGCCCACAAGGGTGTGCTGTGGGTGGAGGTGGAGCTGCACGGCACACCCGCGCACGGCTCGCGGCCCTGGGCGGGCGCAAATGCCCTGGCCGAGCTGCGCGATGGCCTGGTGGCCATGGAGCGGCGCTACCCCACCCCCGACGAGGCGGCCTGGCTCACCACCTCGGTGCCAACCCTCATCCAGGGCGGCGAGGCCAGCAACCGCCTGCCCGAGCGCGTGCTGCTGACGCTGGATGTGCGCCATATCCCCGACGAGACCCCCGAGCAGGTGGTGGCGGCGCTCCAAGAGTGCTTCCCCACCGCCGAGGTGCGGCTGGTGCGCAGCGGCCCGCCGCTGGATACCGCGCCCGACCACCCGCTGGTGCAGCGGCTGGCGGCGGCGGTGGAGGGTGTCACGGGCAAGCCCGCCGGGTTCTACCGCGAGCACTTCTCGACCGACGCTCGCTTCTACAGCGCGAAGGGCACGCCCGCCGTGTGCCTGGGGCCGGTGGGCTACGGTCTGCACTCCGATGAGGAGTGGGTGGAGATCGACAGCCTTGTGCAGCTCTACCACGCGCTGGCTGCCTTCGCCCGCACGTTCTAGCAAGGCAGGTTTACCACCAAGGCTCCAAGACTCCAAGATTCTTGATTCCAAGGCTCCACATTTCTGGAGCCTTGGTCTTTTTTTGAGCAGTATTCCTCACCTCGCTTTTCTCGTGTACAATGGGAGAGCGCGGGCGCTGTGCTCGCCACTAGCCGAGAGACCACCCATGCCCCCGATGATCCACGGCCCGCTTCCCCCTCCAGCTGTCGCCTAGCGGCGGCAGGTGCCCCCTGACCTGCGCGGGTTGCTGACCCGTGCCTCGGCGTGCCCCTGTCTGATGTTCGCTGCTGACATGTGGCCGCGCGTGCTGCGCGGTGTGTTGTGCTACCAACGACAGGGGAGAAAACCTATGCGATCCAATATGCGACCTGCGGCGCGGGCCTCGGTGGGGGCTGGCGTGCTGATGATTGTGCTGGCCTCGGCGATGTGGGGGACGGTGGGCGTGGCGACCCAGCTGATCTACGGGATGTCGCAGGCCAACGCGCTGACGGTGGGCTTCTTTCGGCTGGCGATCGCCGCGCCGGTGCTGCTGGCGGCTGGCTGGCTGCTGCTGGGGCGGCGGATGTTCGCGGTGCGGCGGCGCGACTGGTGGCTGTTTGCGGGCATCGGGGCGCTGACGGCGGCCTACCAGGTGTGCCTGTTCTCGGCCATCCCGTTTGTGGGGGTGTCGATCGCGGTGGTGGTGACGCTGTGCGTCGCGCCGGTGGTGGTGGCGCTGGCTAGCGTGTGGCTGTTCGGCGAGCCGCTGACGCGCAGGGTGGTGCTGGCGCTGGCCTGCGCGCTGGGCGGCACCGCGCTGCTGGCGGGCGGCGGGGCTGGCCTGCCCAGCGAGCCGGGGGCGGTGCTGCTGGGTGTGGCGCTGGCGGTCGGCTCGGCGGTCGGCTACGCGGGCATCGCGCTGATCGGGCGGGCGCAGGCGGGGCGCTACCACCCCATCCAGCCGGTGGCGTTCGGGTTTGGGTTCGGCGCGCTGCTGCTGCTGCCCTGTGCGCTGGCCCAGGGGCTGGTGGTGGATCTGCCGCCGCTGGCCTGGGGGCTGCTGCTGCACCTGGGGCTGCTGCCGACGGCGCTGGGCTATGTGCTGTTCTTCTTCGGCATACGCGGGGTGCGCGCCACGGCGGCCAGCGTGATCACGCTGATCGAGCCGCTGACGGCGGCGGCGCTGGCCTGGGCGATGTTCGGCGAGCGCCTGAGCGCGGCGGGCGGCCTGGGGGCGATGCTGCTGCTGGCGGCGATTGGGCTGCTTTCGTGGCGCGAGGCTGGGCCGCAGCGGGCGGCGCGGTCGGCTTCTGGGGGGTAGCTTTTTTGCTTTCCTGCGTCGGCCCGACCATAGGCGATGCTTTGTGGGTTGCGCGGTCGGGCCGACCGGCTGCGGCCTCGATGATGATGGCTGCTTGTGTTTGGTGGGTGGATGCCCTGCGCAGGCGGTGCCTAGGGGCCAGCCCTCACATGGCGTCACGTTTTGACGGGTTTGTCATCAGTGATGGCGGTGGTGCTTGTTTGGTGGGTGGATGCCCTGCGCGGGCGGCGACTAGGGGCCAGCCCTCACATGGCGTCACGTTTTGACGGGTTTGTCATCAGTGATGGCGGTGGTGCTTGTTTGGTGGGTGGATGCCCTGCGCGGGCGGCGACTAGGGGCCAGCCCCTAGTAACCCCGCGAGGGGGTGTGACCCCCTTCGAACCCTCAATTTTGAGTGTTCCTGTGCTGAAAGCTGGCTGCTGATGTTCGTGCATATGGCCATCAATACACAAGCGACATCTTCGCCGCATGGGCTGGGTGGGTGAAGTGGGCGAGCGGTCGACGAAGGCGGGTGAGCGCTTGACGAAGGCGGGTGAGCGGTCGACGAAGGCGGGTGAGCGGTCGACGAAGGCGGGTGAGCGGTCGACGAAGGCGGGTGAGCGCTTGACGAAGGCGGGTGAGCGGTCGACAAAGGCGGGTGAGCGGTCGACAAAGGCGGGTGAGCGCTTGACGAAGGTGGGTGAACGCTTGACGAAGGTGGGTGAACGCTTGAGGAAGGCGGGTGAGCGCTTGAGGAAGGCGGGTGAGCGCTTGAGGAAGGCGGGTGAGCGCTCAACGAGGGCTTTCCATCCACCTAGCCCATCCGGCGAAGGTGCCGCTGGGGTTTTGCTGGCCATGATCACCACCAGGGCGGTAGTGCGGTGCGCAGGAGGCGGGCTGAAATTTCTTCTTCTGGGGCCGTCAGGCAAGGTGGATTGAGCGCGGGGCCATGGGCAAGATATGGTACACTATCGGCATCTGAGGCGATGTATAAGGTTTTTAGACAGAAGGTTTCCGATGCGACGTGCGTTTTTTCCGATGCTGTGTGTTGCGCTGGTTCTGACCGCCTGCGGTGGCGCTGCCGATCTGACGGTGGCGGTGCCGCCGAATAGCAAGGTGGTCGAGACCACGGGCGCATCGACTGTTGACACGCTGATCACATCCTGGCGCAATACGGTGCCGGCCTCGATGACCGAGCGCGGCATCAAGGCCGAGTCGCTGGAGCAGAAGGTCTACACCACCACCGATTCGCTGGAGGCGGTGCAGGCGTACTATGAGGCGAAGTTCAAGGACCAGAACGGCTGGACGCGCTCGATGCGCTCGCCGGGGCTGGATGCGGCGCAGGGTATCCTGATCGAGGGCTACGAGCATAGCGGCACCTCGATGGTGGTGGGGGCGATCGATGCCTCGAAGTACGGCGGCAGCGGCGTAGTGATCTACACGGCCACCGGCCACAAGTAGGCCGCCCAACAGAGGGTATAGCAAAACCGCGCGCCCAGCTGGGCGCGCGGTTTTGCTGTGTGCTGTAGGGTGGGAGCTAGAGGCCCAGGGCCACGCCGCCGTGCTGCACAAAGCTGACCACCAGGCCGGGCAGCACGCCCACCAGCAGGATGCCGACGGCGGCCACCACCAGGGCGACGCGCAGGCCGGTGCCGGTGAAGGTCTGCACCTCGCGCGATGGCTCGCTGGTGAACATACGCAGGATGACGCGCAGGTAAAAGAAGGCCGAGATCGCCGAGGTGGCCACGCCGATCAGGGTGAGCCAGCCGAGGCCGCCCGACCAGACCGCCGAGAACACGTAGAGCTTGCCCACGAAGCCTGCGGTGAGCGGCACGCCCGCCAGCGAGAGCATGGCCAGAGTCATGGCCGTGGCCAGCCAGGGCGAGCGGCCAAACAGGCCCGAGAGGTCATCCAGGCTCCAGGCGGCCTCGCCGCGGCGCTCTAGCGCGATCAGCACGCCGAAGGCGGCCATGTTGGAGAGCGCGTAGGTGACGAGGTAGAAGACCACGCTCTGCAGGCCCAGCTCGCGGTTGGCGGCGGTCGCGCCAGCGCCGATCACGCCTAGCAGGATGTAGCCAGCATGGCCCACGCTGGAGTAGGCCAGCATGCGCTTGACGTTGGTCTGCACCACCGCGCCGATGTTGCCCGCCAGCATGGTGAGCGCGGCGGTGATGGCCAGGATGGGCAGCCACACGGCGGCCTGCGCCCCGAAGGCGAAGACCAGCAGCCGGGCCAGCGCCGCAAACGCGCCCGCCTTGACGGCGACCGACATGAAGGCGGTGACCGGCGTGGGCGAGCCCTCGTAGACATCGGGCGTCCACATGTGGAAGGGGGCCATGGAGACCTTGTAGCCGAAGCCCACGATCAGCAGGCCGATGCCGATCAGCAGCAGCAGGTTGTCGCTGGCGGTGAAGGTCGGCAGCGCGCTGGCGGCGGCGATCTCGCCCAGGCTCGATTTGCCGGTCGCGCCGTAGATCAGGGCGATGGCGAAGACCAGAAAGCCGGTGGCGAAGCCGCCGAAGATCAGGTACTTGATCGCCGCCTCCTCGGAGGCCACCCGCGCGTGGGCGAAGCCAGCGAGGATGTAGAGGATGATCGACAGCAGCTCCAGCCCCAGGAACAGCGCGATCAGATCCTGGCCCTGGGCCAGCAGCATGATCGCGCCGGTGGCCAGCATCACCAGCGGGTAGAACTCGCCGCGCTCGATGCCCTGGCGGGGCAGGTACTCTAGCGCCAGCAGCACGGTGATGATCGCCACGCCCAGCGCCACCAGCACGATGCCCTGGGCGAAGGGGTCGAGGCCGATCATGGGCGCTCTGCTCTCGGCGTTGAGGAAGGTGCCCTCGGTGCCAGTGGGCTGGATGATCGCCGCCACGGCGGATGCGGCCAGGCCCAGCACGGCCAGCCAGCCGACGGCCCGCTTGTCCGCCACGAACAGGTCGATCACCAGCAGGATGATCGCCCAGCCGAAGGCGATGGCCATCGGCAGCACCACGCCGATGTTTTCAAACAGGGGAAGTGGGAGTTTTTCTGACATAATGCTTCTCGCTCGCTGGCCGTCTTATTTCAATGCTAGCGCCTGAGAGACGCCAGATGCGATCTGCTGAAGGGTGGCCTGCATCGGCGCGAACACCATGTTGGGGTAGATGCCGATGATCACCACCAGGGCCACCAGCGCGCCCAGCAGCGCGATCTCGCGCCCGGTGAGGTCGGTGAAGCCCTCGTTGGCGGGGCGAAGCTCGCCCATGAACACGCGGCGGAACATGGTGAGCAGGTAGGCCGCCGCCAGGATGACGCCGATCACGCCCACGATGATGTAGGCCGGGCCGAGCGCGCTGGATGTCCAGGTGCCCTGCATCACGGTGAACTCGCCCGCGAAGCCCATCAGGCCGGGCAGGCCGATCGAGCCGAACACCGCTGTGAGCGCCAGCCCGCCGAGGATGGGGGCGGGCAGCCACAGGCCGCCCAGCTGCTTCACGTCGCGGGTGCCGCGCCGCGCCACGATGGCGGCGCTCACCAGGAAGAGCGCGCCGGTGGCCAGGCCGGATGCCAGCATCATGGTGATCGCGCCGGTGATGCCCAGGGCGTTCATGGCGAAGATGCCGAGCATGGCGAATCCCATGTGGCTGACGGTGGAGTAGGCCAGCACGCGCTTGATGTCGCGCTGGGCGTAGGCCGCCACCGCGCCGTAGAGGATGCTGATCACGGCCAGCACGCCCACCGCAGGCGCGGCCCAGGCGGTGGCCGCAGGCAGCAGCTGCACGGCGAAGCGGATGAGGCCGTAGCCGCCGGTCTTCTGCAGCAGGCCCAGGATGTCGATCGAGCCGTCGTCGGTGGCCTCGGCGTGGGCCAGCGGCAGCCAGGTGTGGAACGGCCACAGCGGCATCTTCACCGCGAAGGCGATAAAGAACCCGCCGAACAGCAGCCGCGCCATGGTGGTGTCGAGGCTGAGCTTGCCGGTGGCGACGCTGTCGATCAGCACGGCGATGTCGCCGGTGGCCAGGCCTGTCTGGGCGGCGTGCGTCAGGTAGAGGCCGATCATGGCCACCAGCATGAACAGCGACGCGCCGAAGTTGTAGAGGAAGAACTGGGTGGCGGCCTTCACGCGCTGCTCGCCGCCCCAGCGGCCAATCAGCAGCGCGGTGGGCACCAGCGTCAGCTCAAAGAAGATGTAGAACAGGAACATGTCCTGGGCCACGAAGGTGCCCAGCACCGAGAACTCCAGCGCCAGCAGCAGGGCCTGGAAGCCGCGCACATCGCGCTGGATGAACGCGCCGGAGGCCAGCTGCGCCACCGGGGTGAGCAGCGCCGCCAGCAGGAAGAACCAGATGCTCACGCCGTCGAGCGAGACCGCGTAGCGGATGCCGAGGCCTGGGATCCAGTCGAACGCGTCGATCATCTGGAAGCCGGGGGCGCTCCTGTCGAAGAGCGCGGCGGCCACCACGGCGATCACCAGCGTGACAAAGCCGAAGACCAGCGCGACCGTGCGTGCCAGCTGGGGCTGCTCCTTGGGCAGAAACAGCAGCGCGAGCGCGCCGACGAGCGGCAGCCAGAGCGCCAGCGAGATAAGTGGGAGACCAATCACAACCTACTCCTGTTCGGCATGCAGCGCCCAGCGCTGCGCAAAACGGCATGCTGCCGCCTGCTGCATGCCGAATGTCTACCGAAGCACAAAGTACCCCAGCAGCAGCACAACGCCGCCGAAGAACACCAACACATAGTTGCGGATCATACCGCTCTGGAGCGAGCGGAAGCCGCGCGACAGCGCGCCGACCAGCTTGCCCAGGCCCTCCACTAGCACGCCCTGGATGCCCTGCTGGTCGAACACCTCGCCCACCCAGGCCGAGAAGCCGTTGTACGGGCGGGCGAAGACATAGCTGTAGAGCCAGTCGATCCCGATGCCGTGCTCGGCTGCGGTCCAGATGTCGCCGGTGTAGTGGTACAGCGGGTCGGTCTTGCCCAGGCGGATGCGCGCGGCCCAGTCGGATCGGGCGTAGAGCCACCAGCCGCCAAACAGTGAGCCAGCCGACAGCAGCAGGGTGACGACGGCCAGGATGCCGTTGCCCAGGGTGTACTCCTCGGCGGCCTCGCCCAGCACCGGCTCAAGGTAGTGGTGCAGCGGGGCTAGGCCGGGCATGTTGATCGCGCCGCCCAGCACGGTGAGCACGGCCAGGATGATCAGCGGGGTGGTCATCAGGCTGCCGCTCTCGTGCGGGTGGTAGCTGGTGTCGCGCTGGGTGCCCCAGAAGATCAGGGCCAGCTGGCGGCCAACGTAGAAGGCCGTGAGCATGGCGGCGATGATCAGGAAGACGGCGAGCGTGGGGTTGCCCACATGGCCGGTCTCGGCGGTGCCGAACCAGGCGGCGGCGATGATCTCATCCTTCGACCAGAACCCGGCGAAGGGGAAGATACCCGCCAGCGCCAGCCCGCCCACCGCGAAGGCGCGGAAGGTGAGCGGCAGCTTGGTGCGCAGGCCGCCCATGTGGCGCATGTCCTGGATGTCGTGGGTGGCGTGGATGACCGACCCGGCGGCCAGGAACAGCAGGGCCTTGAAGAAGCCGTGGGTCAGCAGGTGGAACATGGCCGTGGTGGTCGCGCCCATACCGGCGGCCACCACCATGTAGCCCAGCTGCGAGACGGTGGAGTAGGCCAGCACGCGCTTGATGTCCCACTGCGCGATCGCGCTGACCGCGCCGATCAGCACGGTGAACAGGCCGAAGGCCACGATCATGCCGGGCACCCAGCTGTCCAGCGTGCCGATGCTGCTGAACAGGGTGCGGTTGCGGGCCATCAGGTACACGCCGGATGTGACCATGGTGGCCGCGTGGATGAGCGCCGAGACCGGCGTGGGGCCAGCCATAGCGTCGGGCAGCCAGGTGAACAGTGGCAGCTGGGCCGACTTGCCGGTGACGCCCACGAACAGCAGCAGGCCGATGATGCCCACCACGCTCATGCTGCCGAACGCGCCCATGTCGATGTTGCCGCCGTAGCTGGCCAGCTTCTCTAGGAAGCCATTGCCGCCGTCGTAGAAGGCCAGCGTGCCAAAGTGCGTGAAGAGCAGCAGCATGGCCAGGATGACGCCAGCGTCGCCGACGCGGTTCATCACAAAGGCCTTGATCGCCGCGCCCGCAGGCACGATCCCCGGCTCGACCGACTTGCGCTCGAACCAGAAGCCGATCAGCAGGAACGAGGCGAGGCCCACGCCCTCCCAGCCGAGGAAGAGCAGCAGCATGTTATTCGCCATGATCAGCACCAGCATCATGAAGATGAACAGGTTCAGATAGGCGAAGAAGCGGACGGCGCGGCTGTCGCCGTGGATGTAGCCGATCGAGTAGACGTGGATGAGGGTGCCCACGCCGGTGACGAGCAGCGCCATCACCACGGTCAGCTGGTCGAACAGCACGCCTACCGAGACGCTGAAATCCCCGATGCTGAACCAGCTGTACAGGTTCACGAGGATGCGCTGGCCCTCGGGCTGCTGGGCCAGCACAGCGCTGGCCAGCAGGGTGGCGAGGAAGGCCAGCCCGGTCATGGTGCTGGCCAGCAGGCCCGCCGTGCGCTCCTCGCGGATCACAAAGGTGTTCAGCAGGAAGCCGAGCAGCGGGAATGCAGGAATCAGTAGAACGATCCAGGTCAGATTAGACATCTGGGTTCCCCAAACAAAATACACATTGCGAAAGCATGGCGGCCGAGGCGGCTAGCCCTTGAGCGAGCGCACCTCGTCGATATCGGTCGTCTTGCGGCTCTGGAAGATAGCGACCAGCAGCGCCAGGCCGACCGCGACCTCGGCGGCGGCCACCACCATCACAAAGAACACCAGCACCTGCCCGCTGACATCCTGCCGGGCCTGGGCGAAGGCCACCAGCGCCAGGTTGGCCGCGTTAAGCATCAGCTCGATCGACATAAAGACGATCAGGGTGTTGCGGCGGATCAGCACGCCCAGCGCGCCGATGATGAAGAGCGCCGCAGCCAGCATGACCACGTAGTGCGTTGGAATCATGGTCCTACCGCCTTTCCGGAAGCTGCGTGAGATCCGGCGACTCCTGCGCGATCTCGCGGGCGTGCTCGCGGCTGATGCGGCGGCTCAGCACCACCACACCCACCACCGCCGCCAGTAGGATGACCGAGGTGATCTCGAACGGGAACAGGTAATCGGTAAAAAGGGCCTTGGCCACATTTTCGGGCGAGGCGAAATCAGGTTTCGCAGCCACCTGGGTCACATTGACGCGGAACAGAAATACCGAGATGGCCTCGACCAGCAGCACCGCCGCCAGCACCAGCGCCACGGGGCGCTGCCAGGGCGTGCTATCCTTGGCCGGCTCGTCGGTCTCGGCCCCCAGCAGCATCACCACGAACAGGAACAGCACGATGATCGCGCCGGCGTAGATGATCAGCTGGGTGATGAAGAGGAACGGGGCCTGGAGCAGCAGGTACAGCACGCCGATCGCGCCGAAGTTCAGCAGCAGGAACAGCGCGCTGTGGACCGCGTTGTGGGCGGTGAGCATGGCGACCGCCCCGATCAGCGCGATGATGGCCGTGATGATAAAAACAGCGATTTCCATAGTTTCTCGCAGCACTCAAGAGCCAAGAGCGCGCTCTTGGCTCCTGGCTTCTCCGCTTACAAATCGATCTGGGCGGGCGGGCTAGGCCGACGATCCAGCTGCTGAAGGATGGGCGGGATCTCGCCGTGGCCCTTGTCGGCGGGGATCAGCAGCATGTCCTTGGTGTAGATCGAGCTGCCGCGCTCGAAGAAGGACAGCTCGTACTGGTGCTCCAGCACAATCGCGTTGGTGGGGCAGGCATCCTCGCAGTAGCCGCAGAAGATGCAGCGCAGCATGTTGATCTCGTACCGCGCCGCGTAGCGCTCGCCGGGCGAGTTGGGCTTCTGGGGGTCGTTCTCGGCGGGCACCACCAGGATGGCGTCGGCGGGGCAGGCCGCCGCGCAGAGCGCGCAGCCGATGCAGCGCTCCATGCCGTTCTCGAAGCGCTTCAGCTCGTGCCGCCCGCGAAATCGCTCGCGCACGGGGCGCTTGACCTCGGGGTACTGCACGGTGACGGGCTTGCGGAACAGGTATTTGAAGGTGGTGCTCAGCCCTTTGACGAATGCTCCAATCATCTTTTTCCCTCTGGCAGGCATCGGCCAGGCTCGCCGCGCGGGCAGGGCCTGGCCGACACCCGTGATGTGTAACTAGCTCGTCTTCCGCACCAGGGTCACCTGGCTCTTCGGCTTGCTCGACTTGGTCTGCGAGGTGACAACGGCGAGCACGATGATACCCGCCACGAAGCCCACCCCGGCCACGGCCAGCGTATTGTCGGGGAAGGCCACGTTGGTCACCGCGATGATCGCGATGTTGACCAGCGCCAGCGGCAGCAGCACCTTCCAGCCCAGGTCCATCAGCTGGTCGTAGCGGGTGCGCGGGATGGTGGCGCGGATCCACACGGCGAAGAACGAGAGCGCGAAGGTCTTCAGCAGGAAGACCACCAGGGTGATGATACCGAACACAGCCTGGCCGAACATCTGGCCCAGCGCACCGTTCAGGCCGGTGGCCACCACGCCGCCGATCTCCAGGCCGGGGAATGTCCAGCCGCCTAGGAACAGCATGGCGCACACCGCGTTCATGGCCACGAGCTTGATATACTCGGTCATGAAGAACAGCGCGAACTTCATTGAGCCGAACTCGGTGTTGTAGCCGCCCACCAGCTCCTGCTCGGCCTCAACGAGGTCGAAGGGCGAGCGCACCACCTCGGCGGTGGATGCCACCAAGAAGATCACGAAGCCGAGGATCTGCGGGATGATGTTCCACATGCCCTGCTGCGCCGCCACGATCTCGGAGGTGCGGAAGGACTGCGCCTGCATCACCACGCCCAGCACCGCTAGGCCCAGCGCCAGCTCGTAGGAGATGACCTGGGCCGAGGCGCGCACGCCACCCAGCATGGAGTACTTGCTATTGGAAGACCAGCCCGCGATGGCCAGGCCATACACGCCCAGCGAGGTGACCGCCAGGATGTAGAGCACGCCCACGTCGATGTCGGCCACCTGGAGCCAGTTATCCTGCCACGGCCCGGGCCACCAGCCCAGCGGCAGCGTGGCCCAGATGATGATCGCCGGGATGACGGCGAAGGCCGGGGCCAGGATGTAGACCCACTTGTCGGCCATCAGCGGCACCACATCTTCTTTGAAGAAGAGCTTGCCGGCCTCGGCCACCGGCTGGAGAAAGCCGTTGAGCAGCTTGCGCCCGCCGGGCAGCGGGATGTAGCCTGCGCGGTTGGGGCCGATGCGGTTCTGCATCCGCGCGAGCGTCTTGCGCTCGAACAGTGTGAAGTAGGCGAAGATCGTCGTCGCGCCCAGAGTGATGATGATGCACTTGACGATCAGGACGATAATGTAGATCCAATCCATAGATTCTATTCCTGCCCTCTGGGGCCTCCCGCTCACGGTGAGGTGTGGGAGGCTGGCCGCCACATATGGCTTCTGGCGCTAGCCTGTCGGCCAGGCGCGAAAAGAAGCGCTTGGGGGCCAAGGCAGGCCCCCAGCGCCATTCCTACTCCGCCTTGGCCAGGCTCACCGCCGTGTGCGCGCCGGTGAGCACCGCGCCCAGGTTTGCGCCCGCCACATCGGGGATGAGCACCGCGCCCGCGTCTAGCCCGGTCTCGATCTGCACCGGCAGCGTCACGCTGCCTGCGGCGGATGTGACCGTGACCAGCTCGCCCAGGCCCACGTTCAGGCTGCCGCTGTCGGCGGTGCTGAGGATAACGTGGGCCGGAACCTGGCGGCTGGCCAGCTTCGAGCCGCGCACCCAGCTGCCGCCGCTGTAGGCGCGCGCCACCGGGATGAGCGTCAGCTTGCCCGCGTCGGCGCTGCCGCCCTGCGGCTGGGCTAGGCCGATCTGGAAGATGCCCTTGGCCTCTTCGGCGGTGGCGGCCAGCTGGATGCCCACGCCCTCGGTGTTCTCGTAGGAGGTGCCGTCGTAGTAGAAGGCCTCGTTGGGCTGGCGGCCCCACGAGCCGCGGCTGTTGGAGAGCGCCGTGTAGCTGGTGCCCGCGTAGCTGGGCACGCTGCTGACGATCTGGGCGTTCACATCGGCGGCGATCAGCGCGCCCCAGCCCTTGGCCGCATCGTAGGACACGGTGCTGGTGGGCTTGCCGCCCTTCTTGGCGGGCGCAGCGGCCCCCACGGCCACTGGCGTGCGCTCAAGCACGGCCTGGGCGACCGCCTGGAAGCTCTGCCAGTCGGCGGGCAGGCTGGTGGGGCGGGCCTGGCGGAACCGCTGCACGCGGCGCTCGGCGTTGGTGTAGGTGCCATCGCGCTCGATCGGCGCGGCGGCGGGCAGCACCACGTCGGCGTACTGCGCGGTCTCGGTCAGGTACAGGTCTTGCACCACCAAGAACTGGAGGTTCTGCAGCGCCTGGGCGATCTGCGGGTTGTCGGCGGCGGGGTTGAGCGCGGCGATGTAGGCCGCCTTCACGTTGCCGCCCGCGTTCTTCCAGACCTCGGCGGCGCT
The DNA here is from genome assembly GCA_009268125.1 of Chloroflexia bacterium SDU3-3. Taxonomy (NCBI): domain Bacteria; kingdom Bacillati; phylum Chloroflexota; class Chloroflexia; species Chloroflexia bacterium SDU3-3. The sequence continues at coordinate 16,329 of WBOU01000015.1, forward strand.
CAGCCCGCCTGCGGCGATGTCGGGGCGGATGCCGAAGTCCAGCGCGCCGCGGAAGTTGCCGCCGGGGCGCAGGGCGATCAGGCCGCTGTTGGCTTTGCCCACCTTGCCGGTGAGCGCGGCCAGCGCGGCCAGCGCCTGCGGGATGGCCGGGTCGGCGGCGGCGGTGCGCCCGTAGACGATGATGCCGTTCTCGGCGCTGGCGAAGGCGCGGGCTGTGGCGCGGATGACATCGGCGGCCAGGCCGGTGGCGGCCACCAGGCTCTCGAACGAGTTCGCGCCCAGCACGCGGCGGTAGTCGTCGTTGGTGCGCAGGCGATTGGTGACAAACTCGGCGTTGGTCAGCTTCTCATCCAGCACGGCGTGGATGAGCGCCAGGGCCAGCTGGGCCTCGCTGCCGGGCCGCACGCGCACCTTGCGGGTGGCGCTGCGCTCCAGCTTGGTCGGGTAGCCGTTGGCCACCGTCAGGTCGCCGCCGCGCTGGGCGATGCCGCGCAGCCGCAGCTGGTAGATCGAGGCCTCCTCCTCGGGGTCGGCACCCAGCACCAGCACGGCGGTGCCCTTGCCCAGCTTGCTCAGGTCGGTGCCCTTGCCCACGCCGAACTGGCGCGGCTGGTCATCGATCGGCAGGTCGGCGGGGCCGCCGCTGCGGTGGTCGAGGTTGCTCGACTGCAGCACCTCGCGGAACAGGCGGTTGAAGAAGAAGAAGTCCTCGTTCGAGAGCTTGGGGCCAGCCAGGCCAGCCACCTGCGCGCCGCTCAGGCCGCCTAGCTTCTCGCCGATCAGAGCGTAGGCCTCCTCCCATGTCGCTGCGACGTGCTGGCCATTGCGCTTGATCAGCGGGGTGGTCAGGCGATCCGGCTGCTCGCTGTAGCGCTGGCCGAAGCGGCCCTTGTCGCACATCCAGATCTCGTTCACCGCATCGTTCTCGCGCGGCATCATGCGCTTCAGCTCGTTGTGGCGCGTGTCGGCGGATGTGTTGCAGCCAGCCGGGCAGAGGTTGCAGACCTGCGGGGTGGATTTCAGCTCCCAGACGCGGGATTTGAAGCGGAAGTCGGCGGAGGTGAGCGCGCCCACCGGGCAGATGTCGGTGGTGTTGCCCGAGAACTTCGAGTCGAAGCCGGGCTGGCTCTTCGAGATGATCTCCCACTTGCGACCGCGGTTGTCGAAGCCCAGCACATTGTCGTCGGCGATCTCGTCCTCGAAGCGCACGCAGCGCGAGCAGAGGATGCAGCGCTCGCGGTCGAGGTAGATCACCTCGCTCAGCGGGATGGGCTTCTGGAAGTGGATCTTGTCGCTGTAGTCGAAGCGCGAGGTCTCGGGGCCCCACTGCATCGTCAGGTTCTGCAGCGGGCACTCGCCGCCCTTATCGCACACCGGGCAGTCCAGCGGGTGGCTTGAGAGCAGGAACTCCAGCACGCCCTTCTGGGCGAACTTCACGCGGTCGGAGACGGTGTTCACCACCATGCCATCGGAGACGGGGGTTGTGCAGCCAGTCTGGAGCTTGTTCATCATCAGGGCCAGCACCGGCTTGCCATCCTCGCCCATCACAACCTGGCGGGTGGCCGGGTCGACCTTGGGGGTGTACACCTCGACGAGGCACATGCGGCACATGCCGACCGGCTTCATCTTCGGGTGGTAGCAGAACACCGGGATCGCCACCCCGCCGAGGCGGGCCGCATCCACGATATTCGTGCCAGCGGGGACACGGATAGTGGTCCCGTCGATTGTCACGGTTACATCGGGCATGGTGTATCTCGATTTCTAGCACTGACGAAGGACGAGCAACGCACAATGAAGCCCACGGGGCAGGCTTCGCTCTACGTCATTCGTCCTTCTTATCATGATGCTCTCGCCTACGAACGAAGGCGAAGGATGGGAGACAGAGGCGGCTGAGCCTGGGTATCACATCCTTCGCCATGAGCCAAGAGAACGACCCCTAGCGGGCGACCACGAGCGGGATGGGCGCGTGGCGGCTGCTGGAGGCCGGGGTTGCATTTTTGATCGCCGCCTCGAACTCCTCGGGGAAGAGCTTGAGCGCCGAGCGGATGGGGCTGACCGCGCTCTCGCCCAGCAGGCAGAAGCAGTTGCCCGCCATCTGGTTGTAGAGATCGTGCAGCAGCGGGATGTCGCCAGGGCGACCGTGGCCTTCGGACACGCGGTGCAGCACGCTGGTGAGGAACCACGTGCCCTCGCGGCAGGGCGTGCACTTGCCGCACGATTCGTGCTTGAAGAACTCGTCCATCTTGTAGGCCAGCTGCACCGCGCTCACCGTCTCGTCCAGCACGATCACCGCGCCGGAGCCGAGCATGGAGCCAGCCGCCGCCACGCCCTCGTAGTCGAGCGTGATGTCGAGCTTGTCGGCGGTGAGCCAGGGGGCCGAAGCGCCGCCCGGGATGACGATCTTCACGTTGTTGCCGTTGCGGATGCCGCCGCCGTAGTCGGGCGAGTAGATCAGCTCGCGCAGCGACACGCCGAAGGGGATCTCGTAGTTGCCGGGCCGGTTCACGTGGCCCGACAGCGAGAAGGCCTTGGTGCCAGGGCTTTTCTCGGTGCCAAACTGCCGGTACCAAGCCACGCCCTTGCCGATGATCATCGGCACGTTGGCCAGCGTCTCCACGTTGTTGATGATCGTGGGCTTGGCGTACAGGCCGGCCACCGCCGGGAAGGGCGGCTTGAGCCGGGGCTGGCCGATCTTGCCTTCGAGCGACTCCATCAGCGCGGTCTCTTCGCCGCAGATGTACGCGCCCGCGCCGCGGTGGACGTAGATGTCCAGGTCGTAGCCCTTGCCGAAGATGTTCTTCCCGAGGAAGCCCTTCTCGTAGGCGCTGGCGATGGCCTGGTCAAGCCGCCGGGCGGCGGCGGCGAACTCGCCGCGGATGTAGATGAACGCCGTGTGGCACTCGATCGCGTAGGCCGAGAGCGCGATGCCCTCGATCAGCTGGTGGGGGTTGCGGTCGATGATCTGGTGGTTGTTGAAGGTGCCCGGCTCGCTCTCGTCGCAGTTGCAGAGCAGGTAGCGTGGGAACACATCCTTGGGGAGGAAGCTCCACTTCACGCCGGTGGGGAAGCCCGCGCCGCCACGACCGCGCAGCCCGGCGTCCTTCACCATCGTCATGATATCGGCGGGTGTCTTCTCAGTCACCGCCATACGGTACGCTTCATACCCCCCATGCTGGAGGTAGACATCGAAATCGGCGATGTTCGGGATGTCCAGATCGCGTAGTACAATATGCTCAGTCAGCGGGGGCATGGCCAATTTGCACCTTTCCAGTATCTGGTAGCAGATGCACAGATTTGCTAAGGAGGCTGTATTTCGGGGCTTACTGTACCATTATAACAGCTTCGTGTCAAATAGTACAAAGGCGAGAGTTGTGCATACCACCGCTTTTTTTTCGCTTCGCCCGCTGCTTCCCAGCGAGCAGGAATGCCTTACGACGTTCTGGCAAGAACACTGGGGCGCACCGCTGATGGTGACCCGTGGGGTCATCCACCACGCCCGCGATCTGAGCGCGTTTGTGGCCGAAGATCCGGCGGGCGCGTGGGTCGGGCTGCTGAGCTACCGGGTGGAGGGCGGCGCGTGCGAGGTGATGTCGCTCGATGCGCTGCGCGAGGGCCAGGGCATCGGCACCGCGCTGCTGGGTGCGATCGTTGGGCTGGCCCGCGCCCAGGGGCTCGCGCGGCTGTGGCTGATCACTACCAACGACAACACGCGCGCGCTGCGCTTCTACCAGCGGCGCGGCTGGCGGCTGGCCGCGCTCTACCCTGGCGCGGTGGAGGCGGCCCGCGCGCTCAAGCCCTCCATCCCACTGTCCGGCGACGACGGCATCCCCATCCGCGATGAGATCGAACTGGAGTACCCGCTGGGCTAGACCAGGCCCTGCTCCACCGCCAGCCGGGTCATGGCGCTGCGGGTGGAGACGCCCAGTTTGCCGTAGATCGAGCGCAGGTGGGCGTGCACTGTGCGCGGGCTGACCACCAGGGTGGCGGCCACCTGTGCGTCGGTCATGCCGGTGGAGACAAAGCGCAGCACCTCTAGCTCGCGCGGGGTCAGCGCGTCGGGGGCGATGGCCTGGGCGGCGGCGTGGGCTAGGCGCGGCGACTCGATCTGCTCAAGGCGGGCGCGCACATCCTCGCTGCTCTCGCGGTCGCCCATGGTGTCGAAGGCGGCCAGGGCGCGCTGGTAGTGGCCTGCGGCCTCGGCGGCGGCACCCTCGGCGCGGGCGGCGTCGCCCAGGTAGGCTGTGGCCCATGTCTCGCCCCAGGCGAACCCGGCGTGGGCAAACAGCCCTTGGCTCTCGGCGAAGCGGGCGCGGGCGGCTGCGGCATCGCCGCGCTCCAGCGCGATGATCCCCAGGCGGATGAAGGTCCACGCCACCTCCTCCTGCGCGCCGCTGGCCTCCAGCAGCACCAGGCTCTGCTCGTAGAGTGCGCTGGCCTCGGCGGCGTCGCCGCGCATGTGGGCCATGCGCCCCAGCCCGCTGAGCGCCAGCCCCACCCCGGCCTGGTCGCCGAGCGCGCGGTGGATCTGCAGGCTCTCGGCGAAGTAGCGCTCGGCCAGGCCGAAGGCCGACTGCACGTTGGCCAGCCAGCCCGCGCCGATCAGCGCCCGTGCCCGCACGGCGGGGGCCAGATCGGCGCTCTGCAGCGCCAGATCGAGCCAGGCGCGGCCCTCGCTGACATGCCCGTGGATGTGCCAGAAGCGCCAGATCGCCCCGCCGATGCGGGCGATGCTGGCGGCGTCGCCGTCGGCGCGGGCCTTGGCCAGCGCCGCGCGGATGTTGCTGTGGGCCTGCTCCAGCTGGTCGAGCAGGCGGCGCTGCGCCGGGCCGACCAGCAGGGCACCGGCCTGCTCGGCCAGCTGGGTGTAGTAGCGGTGGTGGCGGGCGGCGGCGCCGGGCAGGTCGTCGTGGGCCAGCTGCTCCAGCGCGAACTCGCGGATGGTGTCGAGCATGGTGAAGCGCGGCTGGCCATCGGGGCCGTCAAGCCGGATGAGCATGGATTTGTCGAGCAGCGACGAGAGCGTGTCGAGCATGGGGGTGGGCGGCGCATCGGGCGGCAGCAGCGCCACGGCCTCGGCGGCCTCGATCGACCAGCCGCCGACGAACACGCCCAGCTGGGCGAAGATCGCCTGCTCCTCGGGCGAGAGCAGATCGTAGCTCCACGCGATCGTCTTGCGCAGAGTCTGCTGGTGGGCCGGAAGGTCGCGCGGGCCGCTGGTCAGCAGGTCGAGCCGACTTTCCAGCCGCTCGTAGAGCGCGTGGATCGACAGCAGGTTCAGGCGCGAGGCGGCCAGCTCGATCGCCAGAGGCAGCCCCTCCAGCCGCTGGCAGATCGCGGCGATGGTGGCCGAGGTCTCGGTGGAGACCACGAACTCGGGGCGCACCGCGCGGGCGCGCTCGATGAACAGGCTGGCGGCGGCGTTCTGGGCCAGCTGGTCGACATCCAGCAGCGGCGCGGGCACATCCAGCGGCGGCACGGCGTAGCGGCGCTCGCCCGCCAGGTTCAGCACCACGCGGCTGGTGATCAGGATGGTGAGCGTGGGGCACTGGCCCAGCAGCTCGGCCACCAGCGGCGCGGCGTCGAGGATCTGCTCGAAGTTGTCGAGCAGCAGCAGGGTGCGGGCGGGGGCCAGCTCATCCAGCACGCGCTGGCGCGCGGCGCGCTCGTCGGGCTCGCGCAGGCCCATGGCGCGGGCGATGGCGGTGACCACCTGGCCTGGGTCGGCGATGCTGGCCAGCGGCGCGTAGATCACGCCGTTGGAGAAGCTGGGCGCGAGCCGCTGGGCGGCGTGCAGCGCCAGGCGCGATTTGCCGATCCCGCCCGGCCCGGTGAGGGTCAGCAGGCGCGTCTGCGGGTCGCCGAGGATGGCGCAGATCGCCTCTAGCTCGGCGGCGCGCCCGATCAGCGCGGTGATGGGTATGGGCAGCGGCGTTGGCGCTGGATGGGTGGAGAAGGGAATTGACATAGTTAGCATCGCACTGCGGACAAGGGATATAGCGTATTGTAGCCCCGACATGCGGCGGTTGTCCAGTTGTGGTGCTCGTTCGTTGGGCTGCGCTGCCCGTTCTCGTTTTTTGCCAGTGGTGTGCGCTGCCTTACGATTAGCCAGGTGTGTGGGGAGAGGGTGGCGGGGATGATACTTCTATCACAGATAGCTTGTGACGGGATGAACGAATGCCGCTCCGCCCGACAGCTGCCGGGCGGAGCGGGTGGACTTCTAGCGGTTGTTGTAGAGCGCGGTGATCAGCTCGCCGTTGGCGGTGTCGCCGCTCAGATCCCAGAACATCGCGCCGCCGAGGCCCCGGGACTTGATGTAGCTCATCTTGGCTGCCATCACGGCCGGGTCGTCGAAGGTCCAGAAGATCCCGTTGCTGTAGAGCCAGGCGGCCTGGGCCTCGCTATTGAAGTAGCGGGTGTAGCCCTTGGTCTTCAGCACCTTGTAGTCCTCGTAGCCGGCCTCGTAGGTGCCAGCGGGCGAGCCGCTGCCCGTTTGCCAGAGGCCGTTGTTGGCGCTGGGCACGTTGCTCCAGCCGCGCCCGTAGAACGGCACGCCCACCACCAGCTTGCTGGCCGGTGCGCCCGCGTTGATCCAGCTGCTCACCGCCGAGTCCACGCTGATGCGGGTGTTGCCGGTGGCTGGGTCGGCGGCGGGGGTGTAGAGGTTCGACTGGAAGTTGGTCTGGTTCTCCCAGCCGCCACCGTGGAAGTCGTAGGTCATCAGGTTGATGAAGTCGAGCGACTGGCTGATCTTTGCCACCTCGATCTTGCTGATCTTATCGGGCGCGGCGGGCGCGGCGATGGTGAGCAGCAGACCCGAGCGCACGGCGTTCAGCTGGCTGCGGAACTCGGCCAGCAGCGCGGTGAAGTTGGCGGTGTCCTCGGGGCGGTAGTTGCAGGTGTTGCCGCACGCGCCCGGGTACTCCCAGTCGATGTCGATGCCGTCGAACACGCCCGCCCAGCGCGAGTCCTTGATGTAGAGGTCGACGCACGACTTCACGAACGCGGCGCGGTTGGCGGGCAGGGCGGCGTCGGAGAAGCCGCTCGACCATGTCCAGCCGCCCAGCGAGATCAGAACCTTGATGTTAGGATAGGCGGCCTTGAGCTTGCGCAGCTGGTTGAAGTTGCCGCGCAACGAGCCATCCCAGCTGTCGGCCACGCCGTCCACGCTCTCGGCGGCGGTGAAGGCGCGGTCATAGTCGGCGTAGGCGTCGCCGATCACACACTGGCTGTTGGCGACGTTGGCGAAGGCGTAGTTGATGTGGGTCAGCTTGCTGGCCGAGCCGCTGGTGACAATGTTCTTCACCAGGTAGTTGCGCTGGTAGATGCCCCACTCGGTGAAGTAGCCGACGAACTTTTTGCTGCCCGAGGGCACGCTGGTGGGCGTGGCGGGCTTGGCTGTGGCCGTAGGCTCCGCTGTGGCCGTGCTGCCGGGCTTGGGCGTGGCGGTTGGCACCGCCGTGGCGGGCTTGGGCGTGGCCGTGGCGGGCTTGGGCGTGGCCGTGGCCGAGGTGGTCAGCTTCTCCCACAGCGCGGGCACGGCGGCGGGCGTCCAGTCGGACAGCGAGGTGTGGGCCTGGATGCAGCGGTACTCTGACCCCTGGTAGCTCACCACGTCGCCCACAGCGTAGGCGTGGTAGTTGCCATCCCAGGCGGGGGCGGCGGCGGCGGCGGGCAGGGTGAACGTGCTGAAGATCGCCAGCATCATGAGGACGGCAAAGAACATACGACACTTTGCAAGAGCGTTCATACGTGTTGCTCCATTCGTGTTTGACTAAGACGATATGTGAGTCACGCGAGTAGGGGCGAAGTCTGCGCAGGCGGAAGCCGCCCGCGGCGGTGTGCATGAACCACCCAGTCTTCCCACGCTCCTTTCTTTAACAGCTGCTTTTGGCCTAGCGCCCTACTGCGGTACCCGATAGGTTTGAGGCGCAGGAGACCCGCGCCAGATACGCTCGGCGGCACCGTGGGCGCCTGCGATCCGTGTGTGGTAGGCCCGGACGGCCTGGGGCATCGGCTCGGTGCGGAAGAGCTCGTCGATCTGGCTGCTGTAGGCGGCGATCGCCTCGATCTTCGGCGCGAGCGTGGTATCTATCGCCACGACATGCGGCTGAAACGGCGTGGTCAGCGCGCTCTGGCGGGTCTCAACCGCGCCAGCGTACATGGCGTAGGGGAAATCTTCGTAGAGGGTGAGCGCATCGCCCGCGATGGCTAGGGCGGCGCTGTGGGTGATCTGGTGGTCGACATGGAAGCCGACGCCGAGCGGCGCGTAGAGCGCGGCGCGCGGGGCGCGGCGGCGCACCTCGGCGATGTAGCCCTCCAGCGCGGGCCGCAGCGGGTCGTCGGCCACGGGCGTGCCGAAGAGCGACTCGCGGGTGGTGTAGGCGTCGGGGCGGCGGTAGATCGCGTCGAGGAAGCCCGCCCAGATGTAGTCGGCACCGATCCGCGCCATGGCGGCGGCGTCCTCATCCAGCCGCGCGGCCACCACCTGCTCGGGCGGCAGCGCCCAGAACCGATGGAACTCCTGCGCCAGCTCGCTGAACGGCCCCTCGGGCGGCGGCGCGGCGGTGCAGAGCGTGATCACCAGCACGCGCTCGCCGCGGCTGCGCTGGTTGATGATCGATCCGCCGCACGAGAGCACCGCGTCATCCAGATGGGGCGAGAGGTAGATATGATCGTAGGCATCTGTTAGGTCTGCGAGCTGTGTCTGTTGCATAGTTTCGCCGGATCTCCACACAAGAAGGCTTCACCACCGACGGCGGGCAGCGCCGGGGCGCAGGCGGGGCGCGTGGCCCCGCCGCGCTGGGGTGCGCTAGGTCGTGCGCGTGACCTTGTTGAGGCCGCGCGGCATGTTGGGGTCGTTGCCCTTGGCCACCGTTAGGTGGTAGCAGAAGATCTGCGCCGGGATGATCGCGGTCAGCGGGCTGAGCCAGCTGGGCAGCGCGGGCAGCCGGATGGAATCCTGCGTGAGGCTGAGCGCGCGCTCGTCATCCGAGAGCACCACCAGCTGGGCCTGCTGGGCCACCAGCCGCTCAAGCAGGCCCAGCACATCCTCGTACACCGCATCCTGGGGGGCGGTGGCGAACACCGGCAGGCCAGGGGTGACGAGCGCGGCGGGGCCGTGCTGGAACTCGGCGCTGGAGTAGGGGTCGGCGGCCACGTAGGCCATCTCTTTCATCTTCAGGCCCCACTCGAGCGTGGTGGCGAAGTTGTAGCCGCGCCCCAGGATGAGGCAGCGCTCCATGTGGCGGAACTTGGCCGCGATCTCCTGCAGCACGGCCTCGTGGGCCAGCACGGCGGCGGCGGCCTCGGGCACGCGGCCCAGCTGGGCGCGGCGCTCGCCGCTGGGGTCATCTAGCGCCACCGAGAGCATGGCGATGGTGAGCAGCTGGGCGGTGTAGCTCTTGGTGGCGGCCACGGCCTTCTCGGCCCCGGCGCGCACATCCAGCGTGAAGTCGGCGGCCTGGGCCAGCGGCGAGCCGGGCGCGTTGGTGATCGCCATGGTTAGCGCGCCCTGGCGCGCGCCCTCGGCCACCACCTCGACGATGTCGGGCGACTCGCCCGACTGCGAGATGCCCAGCACCAGCGCGCGGCTCAGGTCGGGCGCGGCCTGGTAGCGGGTGAACATGGACGGCGAGGCCGACGCGACCACCAGCCGGTTATACATGCCCCAGAGGTACTGGGCGTAGAACCCGGCGTGGGCCGAGGTGCCGCGCGCCGAGAGGAAGACATAGGCGATATCGCGCGAGCGGATGGCCTTGGCGGCCTCCTGGACGGCGGGCCACTGCTCGCGCAGCAGCGCGGCCAGAACCTCGGGCTGCTCGCAGATCTCGGTGTAGACGCTCATAGTGTATTCCTTTACCCCGCGATGCCGTGGCCGCGATCGTAGAGGCCGTGGATCGATACGGGGAGATGTCCTTTCCAAGGGATGGTGCCAAACAGCGCGGCGGCCAGCGCATGGAGCGATGGCTCCTGCACGCCGTAGCTGCACGCGAACACGGGCGCGGTCGGGAACTCGGCCAGGTCGTAGGGCAGGCGCAGGGCAACCACCGCCACGGGCTTGCCGCTGGCCAGCAGGGCCTTGACCAGGGCGGCCTGTCCGGGCTGCATAAAGGCGTTGATGGTGGCCACCACCACGATGTCGGCCTGGGCCACCTGGGCGCACAGCGCGGCGATCTCGACCTCGCTCGGGTCGGCGGGGGCCTGCACCTCGGCGGTGTTGGCGTGGTGGCGGCGCACCGCGTCGGCTAGGCTGCACGACTCGTAGGAGGATGTGTCGGCAGGCGTCAGGTCGCGCATGGCGGGCACCACCACGGCGATCTGCTGCTCGGGGGCGGGCCGCAGCGGCAGCAGCCTGCTGTCGTTGCGCACCAGCGTCACCGACTGCTCGGCGATCTCGCGGGCCAGGGCTAGGTGCTCATCGCTGCGCAGCACGCCCAGCGACGGCTGGCTCTGCTGCTGCACCCAGCGCTTCAGCGCCAGCACGCGCTCCGCCGAGGCGGCTAGGTCGGCCAGATCGAGCAGCTGGCGCTGGGCGGCGTGCACCAGCGAGCGGTATATCATGTCGACCGTCGCCTCGTCCTCCATCAGCAGCAGCAGATCCTGGCCTGCGGCCACGGCGGCGATCATGTCCACCTGCTTGTTGCCGCCCTGGGCGATCGCGCCCATGTTCATGGCGTCGCTGATCACCACGCCGCCGAAGCCCAGCTTTTCGCGCAGCAAGTCGCGGATGATCGGGCGCGAGAGCGTGGCGGGCAGGGCGGCCTCGTCGTAGGCGGGCACGCCCAGGTGGGCCGTCATGATCAGCTTGGCCCCGCCCTCGATGGCGGCGGCGAAGGGCGGCAGCTCGACCTGATCGAGCCGCTGGCGGTCGTGGGGCACCAGCACCGCGCCGTGGTGGGTGTCGCTGGCGACATCGCCGTGGCCGGGGAAGTGCTTGGCGGTGGCGGCCACGCCTGCGGCCTGCATGCCGCGCACCATGGCTCTGGTGAGCCGCGCGACGGCTGCCGGATCTTCGCCAAATGAGCGCACGCCGATCACCGGGTTGGCCGGGTTCACGTTCACATCGCAGGATGGCGCGTAGTTTACATTTACGCCCACCGCCGCCAGCTCTAGCCCCATAGCGTGGCCAGCCCGCTCGGCCAGGTCGGCGCTGTCGGTCGCGCCCAGCGCCATGTTGCCGGGGAAGGGCGTGGTGCCGCCGATCGCCACCAGCTGCCCGCCCTCTTGGTCGGCGGCGATCAGCAGCGGCGGCTGGCCTGCCGCAGCGGCGGCCTGCTGGATGGCCTCGGTGAGCGCGCGCACCTGCGCGGGGCTGCCCGCATTCCAGTGGCGGAACAGGGTGACACCGCCCACATGCTGCTGGCTTAGCCGCTCGATCAGCTCTGGGGGCGGCGTGATGCCGTCAAAGCTGATCATGAGCTTCTGGCCGATGGTCTGTTCGATGTTGAGAGGCATAGGCGGCTCCTCGTGTGGTCGTCGGTGACTAGGGGCGGCGCAGCAGCGGCAGCCCCAGCTCGGAAGAAAGCACCAGTGCGCTCGCGCCCAGCAGCACCGCGTCGGGGCCGATGCCGCCGATGCTGATGCGCACATCCTTGGCCAGCGCGCCGATCAGGCGGGTGGTGAGCGATGTCGTGATGGCGTCGCGCAGGCCGTCGCCCAGCGCGGCGACCGGGCCAGCCACCACTACGCGGCGGATGTTCAGCAGTCCCACGATCTGCGCCACCGCGATGCCGAGCGCGCTGCCCGCCTCGTGGATGGCGCGGCGGGCGGCGGGGTTTTCTGCAGCGCTGGCCTGGGCCACATCCTGCAGGCTCTGGAAGGTCTGCCCGGCCAGCTGGCTGGCACGGCGGGTGATCGCGCGGCTGCTGGCCACGGCCTCTAGGCAGCCATCGTTGCCACAGCGGCAGCGCGGGCCGTCCTCCCTCACCACGATATGGCCGATCTCGCCCGCGTTGCCGGTGTCGCCCGAGAAGAGCCTGCCGCCCAGCACGATGCCTGCGCCGATGCCGCGCCCCACCTGCAGCACCACCAGATTCTCGCCCAGCTCGTGCCCGCCAAACGATTGCTCGGCCAGCGCCGCAAGGTGGCTGTCGTTGGCCAGGTAGACCGGCAGGTCGTAGCGCTGGCGCAGCACGGCGCGCAGCGGCAGGTTCTGCCAGCCCAGGTTGACGGCGCGCAGCACCTCGCCGCTGGGGTCGATCAGGCCGGGGGTGCCCAGCCCGATGCCCAGCAGCGGGCGGTCGGTGCGGGCAATCAGCGCATCGATCAGCGCGTAGAGCGACTGGAGCGCGGCCTCGCCGCCGGCCTCGGGCAGCGGGGCGGCCTGCTCGTAGCGCAGCTCGCCGCGCAGGTTCACCAGCGCGCCGCGCAGCTCGCCGCCCGCCGCGTCCAGCCCGATCATGTGGCGGGCGTCGGCGTCGATGTCGAGCATCACCGGCGTGCGCCCCACGTTGCTGGGGCCGTGGCCGGTCTCGACCACCAGGCCGCGCTCGATCAGCTCGCCCACGACCTCGGAGACCGTGGCGCGGGTTAGGCTGGTCATGCGGGCGATCTCGGCGCGGCTGATGCCGCCCTGCTCGTAGATCGCGCGCAGCACCAGGGTGCTGTTATGGGTTTTAGTGTGTTGGCGAGTCGCCTTTTCGATGAGTACCGACATCGGCCTGTTGAGTTTGTCTGTTCACTAAACTTATTTTTGTGGATTACGACGAGTGTATATGCTGGCTGTGGTGCGGCATACGGCAATCTTGCCTATCTTGCCCTTGGGGCCTATGCCTAGGCAATGGCGGCATGGCCTCTAGATGCGGCATACCCGATTTTCACCACCAAGGGGATACATACCACGAGGGCGCGAAGACGCGAAGAGAAGAAAGAACCGCTTCACCACCAAGGCTCCAAGAGAATAAACGGTGATAGAAAATGGCGAGAATCCGGCCTTACCTACCCGGCCCATGCGGCGAAGGTGCCGCTCGTGTTTTGATGGCCATATGCACGAACACTAGCCGCCAGCAATCGGCATCAGAACGCTCAAGATTGAGGGTTCCAAGGGGGCGATGCCGCCTGGTGGGGTTCCTAGGGGCTGGCCCTTATATGGTGTCACGTTGTACCACGTCGTAAGGTTTTTTTGGCACCCATGCCCGATCGATGGCCGATGCACGGCATTGCGATCATCGTATCCGACCCGATGATCGCAATGATTCACCACGGGTGTAGGGGGCGGACCTGGTGTCCGCCCCATCGCGATGCGCCGCGTTCATCGGAACGCGACCCGATGCTCACGGTGCGTTCCAATGAACGCGGCGCCGCTTCATCGGCATCATCGAACGACCCTCCGATGGGCACGATGACCACGGCGTGGGCAGACACCAGGTCCGCCCCTACGGCCATAATTCCATCATGCGCATGCCTAACCATTACCCGTAATGGCCACCGATCATCCTCGCCATGCGGTCTTGCCGCGCATCCCGCATCCCAATGCCCCGCTCATGAAAGTGACACCTGTTGAGGGGGCTAGCCCCTGCGCGCCGCCTGCGCAGATCAGCCTGCTTCCCTGATGGACGCGGCTGGCTCTTGCATTGCTTCGTGATGCGTGCTATCATGCAAGCGCTTTCTGAAAGCGCTTGCATTTACCCGTGAAGGAGCGGCTATGTCCGACCCACAGCCAGCCACGATCGACATGGTCGCCCAGCGCGCCGGGGTCTCGATCTCCACCGTCAGCCGCGTGCTCAACCGCAGCGTGCCGGTGGCCGAGCCCACCGCCGCCCGCGTGCTGGCCGCCGTGGCCGAGCTTGGCTATGTGCCCCAGATGGCGGCCAAGAGCCTGGCGCGCGGGCGCACCCGCGCCCTGGGCCTGCTGCTGCCCGACATCAACAACGACTTCTTCTGGCCGCTGCTACGCAGCATCACGGTGAGCGCTGGGCGGGCAGGCTACACCGTGGTGGTCTCGGTGCGCGACTCGCCCGATGCGCCGCCGCAGGTGGGGCGACATAACGCCGACGGCCTGATCATCTTCAACACCAGCGCCAGCCCTGCCGAGCTGCGCAGCATCCGCGCCACCGGCATCCCGATGGTGCTGCTATACCAGAACGGCGGGCCGGATCTCTCGATCCCGCTGATCACGATCGAGAACAAGCGCGGCGCGCACCTGGTGGTCAGCCACCTGATCGAGGCCCACGGCCACCGCCGGATCGCCATGCTGACCGGCCCCCAGGGCAGCGAGGACTCGTACTGGCGCGAGCAGGGCTACCACGCCGCGCTGGCCGAGCACCGCATCGCCGCCGACCCGGCGCTGGTGGGGCCGGGCCTGTTCGACGAGGCCGCCTCCTGCGCCACCGTGGCGGCCTGGCTAGAAGCGGGGCTGGATTTCACCGCCGTGTTCGCCTGCGACGACGACTCGGCGCGCGGCGCGCTGCGGGCTTTGGCCCAGGCGGGCAGGCGCGTGCCCGAGGATGTGGCCGTGGTCGGCTTCGACGACTCGCCGCTCTCGCCCTACACTCAGCCGCCGCTCACCACCGTGCACGCCCCCACCGAGCAGGTGGGCCAGCGCGCGGTGGCCCAGATCATCCACGGCATCGAGCACGGCCAGATGCTGCCGCTGACCCTGCTTCCCACCGAGCTTATCCTTCGCCGATCCTGCGGCTGCGGTGCCGCAGGCGGCATGCAATGAAAGGCATAGACCCATGAAAGTTGCTGTGATCGGGGGCGGCTCGACCTACACCCCCGAGCTGCTGAAGGGCTTTTTGGAGCGCAGCGAGAGCCTGCCCATCCGCGAGCTGTGGCTGATGGATGTGGACGCCGAGCGGCTGGCGGTGGTGGGCGGCTTCGCCCAGCGCATGGCCGAGGCCCACGGCGCGCCCTTCCGCGTGGTGCTGACCGACAGCCAGCGCGAGGCGGTGCGCGGCGCGACGTATGTGACCACCCAGCTGCGCGTGGGCCACATGCCCGCCCGCCGCGAGGATGAGTACCTGGGCATGCGCCACGGCCTGATCGGCCAGGAGACCACCGGCGTGGGCGGCATGGCCAAGGCGCTGCGCACCATCCCGGTCATCCTCTCGATCGCCCGCGACATGCGCGAGCTGGCCCCCGGCGGCCTGCTGGTGAACTTCACCAACCCGGCTGGCCTTGTGACCGAGGCGCTGGCCACCTACGCGCCGGATGTGCCCGCCGTGGGCCTGTGCAACATCCCGATCAATATGAAGATGACGCTGCTGCGGCTGCTGAATCTGGGCGAACAGATCGCACCCGAGCGCGCCAGCCTGAAGACCCTGGGCCTCAACCACCTGTCGTGGCACTACGGCTTCACGGTCGATGGCGAGGATGTGTGGCCGCAGGCCTTCCAGGCCTACATGGCCGAGCAGCGCGCCCAGAACGACCCCCACGCCGACCTGCGCACCATGGAGGTGCAGCAGATGATCCCCAGCTACTACATGTCCTACTTCCACCAGACCAGCACGCGCCTGGCCGAGCAGCAGAGCTGGCCGCCCTCGCGCGCCGAGGCGGTGATGAAGATCGAGGACGAGCTGCTGCGCCAGTACGCCGAGCCAGACCGCCACGAGCCGCCCGAGGGCCTGATGCAGCGCGGCGGAGCCTACTACTCCACCGCCGCCACCCAGCTGCTGAACGCCCACTACAACGATCTGGGCGAGATCCACGTGGTGAACACGCGCCAGGGCGGCGCGGTGCCCGGCTACCCCGCCGACTGGGTGATGGAGCTGCCCTGCGTGGTGCGCCGCTCGGGTATCACGCCGCTGGCCGCCGAGCCGCTGCCGCCCGCGAGCTTCGGCCTGGTGGCCCAGGTGAAATCGTACGAGCAGCTGACCGCCAAGGCCGCTGTCTACGGCGACCGCAAGGCTGCCTACGAGGCGCTGCTGGCCCACCCGCTCGGCCCCGAGTCGGATAAGGTGCAGGCGGTGCTGGACGATATGCTGACGGTGAACCGCCGCTACCTGCCCGCATTCTTCGCGTCATGAGCGGCTACTTTCTGGGCGTAGACATCGGCGGCACCAAGAGCCACGCCATGATCGCCGATGCCGCTGGCCGCGTGCTGGGCTTCGGCCACGCGGGCGCGGGCAACCACGAGTCGGTGGGGTTGGAGGGGCTGGATCTGGCGCTGCGCGGCGCGGTGGGCCAGGCTCTGGCCGAGGCCCGCCTGTCGATCGGGCAGATCGCGAGCGTGGGCGTGGGCATGGGCGGCTACGACTGGCCCAGCCAGCACCAGCCGCTGTGCGAGCGCATGCGCCGCGCGCTGGGCCTGGATGCCCCGCTGGATCTGGTGAACGACGCGGTGATCGGCCTGGTGGCCGGGGCCAGCGAGCCGTGGGGCGTGGCGGTGGTGGCTGGCACCAGCAACAACTGCCGCGGGCGCGACCGCCATGGCCGCGAGGGCCGCGTCACCGGCGAGGGGCCGCGCTTCGACGAGTACGGCGGCGCGGGCGAGCTGGTGGCCAAGGCGGTGCAGGCCGTCTCGCGGGCCTGGTCGCGGCGCGGGCCGTCCACGGCGCTGACCGAGGCGCTGGTGGGCTACGCGGGCGCTGGCGACGTGTTCGACCTGCTGGAGGGCCTGGCGGTGGGCCGCCTGCACGTGGGGCCAGGGGCCGCGCCGCTGGTGTTTGCGGCGGCGCGCGGCGGCGACGCCGTGGCCCAGGCCGTGATCGCGTGGGCGGGCCAGCAGCTGGCCGACCTGGCCTGCGGGGTGATCCGCCAGCTGGACATGCAGCGGGATGCCTTCGATGTGGTGATGGTGGGCAGCCTGTTTAACGGCGGCGAGCTGCTGATCGACCCGATGCGCCAGGACATCCTGGCGCTGGCCCCGCGCGCGCGGCTGGTGCGGCTCGACGCGCCGCCGGTGATCGGCGGGGTGCTGCTGGGCATGATGCAGGCCGGGGCCGACCCCGCCCTGGCCCACGCGGCGCTGGCCAAGGGGGCGATCGCGCGGGTGCGCTCGGCCACGCAGGCGCTGGCCTAGCGCGGGCGCGGCGTGGCCTGCGGGCTGCGCCGCGCTTTTTTGTGCAGGGCGGGTGCTTCGGGCTGCAGGGCGAGTGCTTCGGGCTGCAGAGATGAAGTTGTTCTGCGTTGATGTGTCTCTCTGGCTCTCTTGGACTATTGGAGCCTTGGCGGTGAATAGGTTCGTGCCTTCGAGGTGAGTTTGGTTCCGTTCGTTTGCTAGATGGATGTCCCCTCGCGGGGTTCACCGCTGGCGTGCTATAAGCGATGGTGGTCGTTGTTGGTTGGTGGGTGGATGCCCTGCGCGGGCGGCGACTAGGGGCCAGCCCCTAGTGAC
Organism: Chloroflexia bacterium SDU3-3; assembly: GCA_009268125.1. Classification (NCBI taxonomy): domain Bacteria; kingdom Bacillati; phylum Chloroflexota; class Chloroflexia; species Chloroflexia bacterium SDU3-3. The sequence goes on from WBOU01000015.1 coordinate 33,604, forward strand.
CCCGCGATGGGGCTACGCCCCCTTCGAACCCCCAATGTTGAGCGTTCCCGTAACGTCCCCTGGCAGCTATTGTTCGTGCATATGGCCATCAAACCATGAGCGACACCTTCGCCGCATGGGCCGGGTGGGTAAAGCTGGCGACTCGCCATTTCTATTTTTCTTTCCTTGGGGTCTTGGAGTCTTGGTGGTAAAAACCTTCGCGTCTTCGTGGTAAAGAGTCTTTTGGAAATAGGCTTGTTGTCAGCAGAAAGCCAGCCATGATCAACCCGCGCCTGCTTGCGCCCAAGGCGTTCTACTTCTTCTGGTTTGCCTCAATCGGGGCGCTTACGCCCTTCACCGGCCTCTACTACCGCACCATCGGCTTCGACCTAGCCCAGATCGGCCTGATCGCTGCGGTCTCGGGTGTGGTGCAGCTGTTCGCCGGGCCGCTGTGGGCCATGCTGGCCGACGCGTTCCGGCTGCGCCGCGCGCTGCTGCCGATCACGCTGGTGCTCTCCATCCCACCGGTGGTGCTGCTGGCCTACGCCCAGGGCTTCGCGCTGCTGCTCCTGCTCTCGCTGCTGGTGGCCCTATTCAGCGCGCCGATCGTAGCCCTGGCCGACAGCGCCACCATGGCGCTGCTGGGCGCGGACCGCGACGCCTACGGCGCGCAGCGGCTGTGGGGCGCGGTCGGCTGGTCGGTCAACACGTCGCTGTTCGGCTGGCTGGTCGAGCGCTATGGCTACTGGGTGATCTTCCCCGGCTACGCCGCCTTCGCGCTGGCCACGGCGGTGGTGGCGCTGGCCCTGCCCCGCGCCGAGCTGGTGCCGGTGAACATGCGCGGCGCGCTGCGCTCGCTGGCCCGCGACGGTCGCTGGCGGCGCTTCTTGGGCTGCGTGTTTCTGGTGGGCTGCTGCAGCTCGGTGATCATCAGCTTCCTGCCGCTGTACCTGAGCGACCGCGGCGCAACCGGTGGCCAGATCGGCATGTCCCTCACTATCGCCAGCGTGAGCGAGCTGGTGGTGATGGCGGTCTCGCCCATGGTGCTGCGGCGCTGGGGCGCGAGGCCGCTGCTGGTGGTGGGCGGGCTGCTCTACGCGCTGCGCATGCTGATCTACATCGCCGCGCCCAGCCCCGAGTGGGTGCTGACCGCGCAGGTGCTACACGGCATCTCGTTCGGCGGCTTCTGGATCGCCTGCGTGGTGGAGGCCCAGCGGCTCGCGCCCAAGGGCTTCGAGGCTACGGCCCAGAGCCTGCTGGGCATGGCCATGGGCGGGGTGGCCAGCGCCCTGGCCAGCGCGGCGGGCGGGGCGATCTACCGCGACTACGGCTCGTCCACGCTGTTCGCGATCGTGGGGGTGATGGCGCTGGCCGGGGCCGTGGGCATGCTGGGCGGCGAGCGCCACCATGTGCGGGAGGATTCGGCGGCGGCGTGATGTGGGCCGCTGAGTCGGCGCTACGATGCGGGTGATGTTTTCGATGGGGCGGATACGCGGCCCGCCCCTATGCATGCTTTCGTACTGCCCTGCTTGAAAAGACACGTTAGAGATCAATAGCGCGTTTTCCACCAACCATATTTGAGATCATCTCATCATACTCATCGGCTGTCATAGCTATGGCTACAATAGCGCTGATGAACTCTTCAGGATCGATATAGTCACCGAGCAGCGCATGCTCGAACCATATCGTTTTGTTGTTTGTATCAAGTGAGAATTTTCCAAACAGCAGCTTATAGTTTTCTTCTAATATTCTCTGGCCGATCTCACTAGAAAACCTGGTTATTTGTAGGCTAATGGGTGAAAATAGCCTTACCACAGTTTGAGATTCACTCCAGTCGACGGCCCTTACAAAAACTTGCGTGCTTCCTTGCTGTAGTACGATATCGCCATCTTTGTCAATAGTATAATCAACATTCTTTTGCTGTAGATATCGTTCTAATTTGTTGTGAAGGTGAAAAGCTGCCTGTGATCGGGATATCATGGAACATCTCCCTTCATCATATGTGAGCTATATAATCATCTAAAGCGTATCATTATTGTCAAGCGATAGTTTTAGCGTAGTATGATTTTGTGAGTAATAATTTTTCTGCCTGCATCTATCTTGCGATGAGTTGTCCTCGATTGGCTTAATCGCTATGGCGTGAAGGGCCTGGCTCTACGCTACCAGTCGCATCAACACGTTACCCTTCTGAAACTTGGCGTCTTGGAGCCTTGGCGGTAAAACGGTCCTACTCCCCGTCGGCGGTTACTCCCCTGAGGCGGGATTTGCGAACTTCTGCCAGTACCCCTCGGCGATCTTCGCCAGCTCGTCGAATGTGTAGCAGCGCCCGGCCTCGTCGCGCACGCGGGCGGGCGTGGGCGGGATGAGCAGGTAGCAGCCGTCATCGGGCGGGCCGTCGTAGCGCAGCAGGATGGCGTCTATGCCTTCGATCTGAGTGGCGCTGAGGATGTCGGGCTGGTCATCTAGGGTTGGGCCGAGGTCGGCTGTGGGCACTGGCGCGGGGTTGCCGGGCCTGGCCCAGGGCAGCAGCCGCACGCCGCTGGCGTCGAGCAGCGTGACGGCGAGCGCGGTGTAGCCGGGGGCGATCCGCTCGGCCAGGTAGGGGATCGCCACGGTGAGCGTGAGCGCGCCGCCCGTATGGGCGCGGTGCGCGGCGATGTAGCCGTCGTGGAGGAGGTTGAACAGCGCGGCGACCTGCCCCGGCTCGATGGTGGCGGGCAGCTTCTCCATGTGCACCAGGGTTAGCGCCGCATCCACCTGCTGCTCGCGGGCGATGCGGTAGCCGCAGCGCTGGTACATGCGGATGTTGGCCTGGCTGCGCTGCCCAGTGAACAGCGCGTAGCGCCGCGCGTGGGGGAACTGGGCCTCGATGGCGGCCAGCAGCCGCGTGCCGATGCCGCGCCCCTGCGCCCCCGGCTCCACCATCAGCCGCGCGATGGCCACCACACCGCCCCGCTGGCTGGCGCGCACCGCGCCGAGGATCGGCCCGCCCTCCACATCGCGGGCGACCAGCGCAACGCACGTGGCCAGCTCGGCCTCTAGCTCGGGCAGGCTCTGGGTGAGCGGCGGGATGTCGGCGCTGCCGTACAGCTCGGCCTCGCGCTGGAAGGCGCGGCGCTGGAGCGCCAGGATGGCCGGGGCGTCTTCGATTTGTGCGGGTGTGATGTGCATGGGCGTGCTCAGGTGGTGGCTAATGCGGCGATCATAGAGATTTTTCGTTTGGGCCTTTGCGCCTTTGTGGTGAATGAAGCGGCTTGATTGGTTGGTGCGTGCCCTGCGCGGGCGGCGGCTAGGGGCCAGCCCCTAGCAACCCCGCCATGGGGCTACGCCCCCTTGGAACCCCCAATTTGAGGCATTCCGATGCTGTTCTCCTGGCTGCTGGTGTTCGTGCATATGGCCATCAGAACCGTAGCGGCACCTTCGCCGCATGGGCCGGGGGGGTAGGGCTGGCGATTCGCCAGTTTTTCTTGCTTCTTGTTCCCTGGGTGCCTTGGAGCCTTGGTGGTAAAACGGTTCCCCTTCGCGCCTTTGTGTCTTCGTGGTATTCGTACCCTTTCATTTCCCTTGGCGGTAAAACGGTTTTCCTGCTGCCGTGAGTATTTACCCGAACAACCCCCGCAGCCAGTCGGTGCTCTCGCGGTCCTCGCGGCGCTGGCGCTCGGCCTGGAGCGAGCTGACCAGCCAGAGAATGGCGGCGGATACCGCCTCCTCGCGGGTGGGGAAGGCGGCGGTCTGGTGGTGCATCACGCAGGCCACCCACTGCTCGGGATGGGCGAAGTCGGGGCGGGTCCGCACACCGGCGTTGGCGATGCGCACCCAGATGGCCTCGGGGTCATCGAGGCGGATAGTGTCACTGGTGGCGGGCTGGGGCTGCGAGTCCATGGCGTGTGCTCCTGCGATATGCGTGGCTTCTTGCAGGTAGTACGGCCAGCGGGCGCTGCGGGTTGCGCGTAGCGCGGGGGATGTAGGGCGGACCTCATGTCCGCCCCTACGCTTCGGCCTGCGCTAGAGCTTGACCTCACCCGTTAGGAAGCGGCGCGTGGTCTCGGCCAGGATGGCCGCGCCGTGGCTGAGGGCGCGCTCGTCGATATTGAAGATCGCGGTGTGGTGGGCGCGCAGCACGCCGTCGGGCAGGGCCGCGCCCAGCATGAACATCGCGCCGGGGGCGGCCTGGGTCATGTAGGCGAAGTCCTCGGCCCCCATGCCCAGGCGCGTGGTGTCCACGCTGTCCGGCCCCAGGGTGTCGCGGGCCACCTGCGCGATCCACTCGCTCACGCGCGGGTCGTTCGCGCCCGCCGGGTAGCCGCGCTCGACCTCGATGCGGTAGTCGCAGCCCAGCGCGCGCGCCACGCCCAGCGCGCGCTCGACCTCGGCCAGCAGCTGCTCGCGCACCTGGGCGTCGAAGCTGCGCAGCGTGCCGTGGATGTAGACCTCGCCGGGGATGACGTTGGATGCCGAGCCGCCGTGGATCTCGCCCAGGCTCATCACGGCGGGCTGCATGGGGTTGATGCGCCGCGCCACGATGCCGTGCAGCGCCATCATCACCGGCCCCAGCGTCCACAGCGGGTCGGTGGTCTCGTGGGGGTACGCGCCGTGCCCGCCCGAGCCGGTGATCCAGGCCTTAAAGCTATCTACGGCGGCGCTGGCGTACTGGCCGCGCAGCGAGATCTCGCCTAGCGGCGCGGTCGAGTCGACGTGCAGGGCGATCACGGCGTCCAGCCCCTCCAGCGCGCCGTCGCGGATCATCATGGGCGCGCCGCTCATCTCCTCGCCGCCCAAGTCTTCCTCGGCGGGCTGGAACAGGAACTTGACGGTGCCCTTCAGGCCCTGCTCGGCCATCTGCTGCTTGAGCAGGTGGGCGGTGCCCAGCAGGATGGCGGTGTGGGCGTCGTGGCCGCAGGCGTGCATCTTGCCCGCCTCCTGCGAGCTGTACTCGGCCCCGCTGGCCTCTAGGATGGGCAGCGCGTCCATGTCGGCGCGGATGCCGATTACCGGGCCGCTGCCGCTGGAGAGCGTGCCCACCACGCCGGTCTTGCCCACGCCCGTCCGCACGTCGATCCCGCCGATCTCGCGCAGCGTGTCGGCCACCAGCTGGGCGGTGCGCACCTCCTGGAAGGCCAGCTCGGGGTGGCGGTGGATCTCGCGGCGCAGGCGTACCATCTCGTCCTGAAGGCTCTGTGCTTGGCGAAGCATGGGTGTTCTCCTTTAATGCCCTGGGGTATGTGCCAGCGGCCAGCGCGGCGGCTGGCTGCGGTGGCGGTCGTACGGGTGGCTCTATCATACCCAAACTCGGGCGGGGTGGCAAAGAGGACTGATTCACCACGGAGATTTTCACCACGAAGACGCGAAGGCACGAAGATTTTTACCACCAAGACTCTAAGACACCAAGGGGACCGTTTTACCACGAAGATGCGAAGGCACGAAGATTTTTACCACCAAAACTCCAAGACGCCAAGAGAACAGGAGGACCGATTTACCACCAAGACGCCAAGGGGCAAAAAGGCCATAGAAACTGGCGAATTGCCAGCCCTACCCACCTGTCCCATGCGGCGAAGGTGTCGCGAGAGTCTTGATGGCCATATGCACGAACATCAGCCGCCTGTTTTCCAGCACAGAAACGCCCAAAATTGGGCTTCCAAGGGGCATCGCCCTCACATGGTGTCACTTTCTCTGGCGGAGCATTCGGATGCGGCACATGACGAGAGAACGCGTGCCCATGCACCGCATGTAAGATTCTCGATCTCGCCCACCCGGCCCATGCGGCGAAGGTGCCGCTCGTGCACACTGGCCATATGCACGAACACCAGATGCCTGATTTCAGCATAGGAATGCTACAAATTGGGGGTTTCGAAGGGGGCAACGCCCCCTCGCGGGGTTCCTAGGGGCTGGCCCCTAGGCGCTGCCCGCGCAGGGCATCCACCCACCAAACATTGACCAATGCCATCGCTGATGGAAAAAACGCCCAGCGCCGACGGGAAAAGTGACACCATATGAGGGCGATGCCCCTCACATGGTGTCACTTTTCAGGGCGTTCCCATGCCTTTTTGGCAAAGATGCCCGTTCGGTGGCATGAGAGCCGCATTCCAATGCGCTGGATGTACGCCAAGGTCGTGCAAGCCCCGGCACGCGGTTTTGTACCATGTGCCGCATCCAGAGGCCCCACTCATGAAAGTGACACCTGCTGAGGGGCATCGCCCCTGGCGGGGTTCCAAGGGCGCGGAGCCCTTGGTGCCGCCCGCACAGGGCAGTCACCAAGCAACAACGAGGAACCATCATGTCGAGGCCGCAAGCGGTCGGGTCGACACGGAACCATCCCCCAAGCGACACCTCGTGAAGGGCCTGCCCCGAGCCGCCGCCTGCGCAGGGCACGTGCCCGCCAACCACTCCATCATCAAGAAATCACATTTGTCCCTTGGGGCCTTGGATCCTTGGTGGTAACCATTCCCCCTCCATCCCCCGCGTTGCGAAACGCACACGCCGCAGGCGGCTGCGCGGGCGGCAAGTTCTGGTACACTAGCCCTGGCCTGAACGTATTCGGCGCAGAAGGAACACGAACTATGCCAAACACACACTTCAGCGAGCGCTACGCCAAGCTGCTGGCTGCGCACCATAGCCTGATCGAGCGACCCAACGCGGTCGACGAGACCTGGGACAACGGCATCTATACCCGCTATGTCCACCCGGTGCTCACCGGGGCGCACGCGCCGCTGTTCTGGCGCTACGACCTGGACCCGGCCACCAACCCCTTCCTGATGGAGCGCATGGGCATCAACGCCGCCTTCAACGCTGGCGCGATCGAGCTGGGCGGCACGATCTACCTGGTGGCCCGCGTGGAGGGCTACGACCGCAAGTCATTCTTCGCCGTGGCCGAGAGCAAGACCGGCGTCGACGGCTTCCGGTTCTGGGATGAGCCGGTGGTGATGCCCGAGACCGCCGATCCCGATGTGAATGTCTACGACATGCGCCTCACCAAGCACGAGGATGGCTGGATCTACGGCGTGTTCTGCACCGAGCGCAAAGACCCCAGCGCTGCCCCCGGCGACCTCTCCAGCGCGGTGGCCCAGGCAGGCATCGCCCGCACCAAGGATCTGAAGACCTGGGAGCGCCTGCCCGACCTGAAGACGCCCTCGGCGCAGCAGCGCAACGTGGTGCTGCACCCCAGCTTTGTGGATGGCAAGTACGCCTTCTACACCCGCCCGCAGGATGGCTTCATCGACGCCGGGTCGGGCGGCGGCATCGGCTGGGGCCTCTCGGCATCCATGGACCCGGCGGTGATCGAGCGCGAGATTATTGTCGACTCGCGGGCCTACCACACGATCAAGGAGAGCAAAAACGGCCAGGGGCCTGCTCCCATCCGCACCGAGCGGGGCTGGCTGCACCTGGCCCACGGCGTGCGCAGCTGCGCGGCGGGACTGCGCTATGTGCTCTACATGTTCATGACCGATCTGGATGAGCCGTGGCGCGTGACCCATGCGCCGGGCGGCTACTTCATCGCCCCCGAGGGCATCGAGCGCGTGGGCGACGTGTCGAACGTGGTGTTCTCCAACGGCTGGGTCGAGCGCGAGAATGGCGATGTGCTGATCTACTACGCCTCGTCCGATACGCGCACCCACGTGGCCACATCCACCGTCGAGCGGCTGGTGGACTATGTGACCAACACGCCGCCGGACACCTACCGCTCGGCGTCGGTCGTCCAGCAGCGCATCGAGCTGATCCGCCGCAACCTGGCGCTCGACCCCTCGCTGGCCAAGCGCTAGCTTCCCCCGCCCTCGCCCTGGCCGAGCAGCCGGGGCGAGGTTTTTTCTGGAGGTTTTTCCTATGCTCCGCCTTCCTTCGATCTTCTCACGGCATATGGTGCTCCAGCGTGGTCGTTCTAATGCGATCTGGGGCACCGATGCCCCCGGCCAGCTGGTGACGCTGGCGGTGGATGGGGCCGATGTGCCCACGGCCCAGGCCCGCGCCGCTGCCGATGGCCGCTTTCTGCTGCGCTGCCCCGAGCTTCCGGCGGGTGGCCCCTACGTGCTGCGCATCCATGGCAGCCAGCTGGTGGTGCTGGACGACGTGCTGGTCGGCGAGGTCTGGCTGGCCTCGGGCCAGTCGAACATGGAGTTCCCGCTGAACCGCGCCGAGGGTGCGCCCCAGGCCCTGGCCGAGGCCGACCGCCCGCGCCTGCGCCTGCTGCACATCCCCAACCGCGCCAGCCACGAGCCGCAGGCCGACGTGCAGGCCGAGTGGCGCGTGTGCGACGCCAGCAGCGCCTCGGGCTTCTCGGCGGTGGCCTACTTCTTCGGGGTCGAGATCTTGGCGACCCAGGGCGTGCCGGTGGGCCTGATCGGCACATCCTGGGGCGGCACCATGGTCGAGCCGTGGACGAGCGCCGAGGCCCTGGCACCGCTGCTCGATCTGGATGCGGCCACCGCGCCCTTTCGCATTGCGCCCGACGAGCTGGAGCAGCTGCGGCTGGCCCACGGCCAGGCGGCGCTGGCGTGGGAGCGCGAGGCGCTGCCCGCCGACCCCGGCAACGCCGCCTACGGCCTGGGGTGGTCGGCCCCGGCCTACGACGACAGCGGCTGGCCCGCCATGCCGCTGCCCGCGCTGTGGCAGAGCCACGGCCTGCGCCATAACGGCGTGGTCTGGTTCCGCCGCTCGCTCACCATCCCCCCAGCGTGGCGCGGCCAGGATCTCACCCTCTCGCTGGGCGTGATCGACGACTTCGACCACACCTACGTGAACGATGTGGAGGTGGGCGCGCACCCCAAGGGCACGCCCGAGGCCTACCAGATCGCGCGTCGCTACCAGGTGCCCGCGCTGCTCACCCACAGCGGGCGGCTGACTGTGGCCGTGCGGGTGTTCGACCACTTTGGCGAGGGCGGATTCCACGGCCCGACCAGCGACATGTGGCTAGCGCCCAGCGCTGCGCCGGACGAGCGGCTTCCGCTGGCGGGCGACTGGCGCTACCAGGTCGAGCACGAGATCGCGCAGGTGCCCACCTCGGTGTTTGCGACCTACCCGGACATGCCCGCGCCGCTGCGCCAGCAGGATTGCCCGGCGGCGCTATTCAACGGCATGATCGCGCCGCTTGTGCCCTATGGCGTGCGGGGTGCGCTGTGGTACCAGGGCGAGTCGAACACGGGCAGCCACGCGACCTACCGCGAGCACCTGACGGCCATGATCCGCGACTGGCGGGCGCGCTGGGATGATGCGTTCCCCTTCCTGCTGGTGCAGCTGGCGGGCTACCGCGGCGGCGCGGGCTGGCCCGAGCTGCGCGAGGCCCAGCGCCAGACCCTGGCCGAGCCGGAGACCGGCATGGCCGTGGCGCTCGACATCGGCGATGCCGAAGACATCCACCCCCTGAACAAGCGCGAGGTTGGCCGCCGCCTGGCCCTCCAGTCCCGCGCCAAGGCCTACGGCGAGAACATTGTCTGCGACGGCCCGACCGTGTTGGATGGGCGTTCCAGCGGCGCGCTGGCCACCGTGCGCTTCGCCAGCGCCCAGGGGCTGGCCACCAGCGACGGCGCTGCGCCGCAGGGCTTCGAGCTGGCGGGCGCGGATGGCGTGTTCGCCCCGGCCCAGGCCAGCATCGCGGGCGACGCGGTGGAGCTGCGCAGCCCCGCCGTGGCCGCGCCGGTGGCCGCCCGCTACGCCTGGGCCGATATCTGCACCGGCAACCTGATCAACGGCGCTGGGCTTCCGGCGTCGCCCTTTTCCCTTTCCCTGACTCGATGACGAGGAGCAAACCCCAATGAGCGACTACACACCCGCCGCCGACCGCTACGACTCGATGCCCTACCGCCGCTGCGGCAGGACTGGCCTGCTGCTCTCGGCGATCTCGCTGGGCGCGTGGGAGACCTTCGGCGGCTACCGTGGCGAGGAGGTGGCGCGCGCCTGCATTCTGCGCGCCTTCGACTTGGGTATCACCCACTTCGATCTGGCCAACAACTACGGCACGCCGCCCGGCAACGCCGAGATTGTGTGCGGCAAGGTTTTTAGGGAGATGCCGCGCGACGAGCTGATCATCTCCTCCAAGGCGGGTTATCTGATGTGGCCTGGGCCGTATGGCAACTGGGGCAGCCGCAAGTACATGATCGCCTCGTGCGACCAGTCGCTCAAGCGCACCGGGCTGGAGTACTTCGACATCTTCTACTCGCACCGGCCCGACCCCGAGACGCCGGTGGAGGAGACGCTGGGCGCGCTTCAGCAGCTGGTGCAGCAGGGCAAGGCGCTGTACGTGGGCCTCTCGAACTACAGCGGCGCGCAGTTCGCCGAGGCGGTGCGCGTGGCCGACAAGCTGAACCTGAAGATCACCATCCACCAGCCCTACTACAACATGCTGGGCCGCCGGATCGAGAAGGATCTGGTGCCGCACGCCGAGCGCGTGGGCACCGGCATCATCCCGTTCTCGCCGCTGGCCTCGGGCATGCTCAGCGATAAGTACCTGGGCGACAGTATCCCCGCGCTCAGCCGCGCCGCCGAGCGCTGGGGCAAGGAGTGGGTGGCCAAGAACCTGAGCGAGGAGCGCCGCGCGGCCCTGGGTGCGCTGAACGAGCTGGCCAAGCAGCGCGGCCAGACCCTGGCCCAGATGGCGCTGGCCTGGATCCTGCGCCTGCCCGCCGTCACCAGCGTGCTGATCGGCGCGTCGAGCGTGCAGCAGGTGGAGGAGAACGTGGCGGCGCTGGCCAATCTGTCCTTCTCGGATGAGGAGCTGCGGCAGATCGACGAGCTGGTGCCAGCGCAGATCTAGGTTTTCGTTTGGGCGGTTTTCTGGCCCCGTCGGCGCGTGCGCGCTGGCGGGGCCATTTTGTGTGGTGGTGCTCAGCCCGCCGCAGGCTGGCCTGCCGCTGCGGGGTGCCGCTGGGCGCGCTGCCGGAGCCACTGATCGAGGGTTGTGGTCGCCGCGCCCAGCAGCGCGCGGGCCTGCTGGGGGTCGCCCGTCTCGCCGTGCTGGCTGGTGAGGCGCATAAGCGCGGTGGTGGCTCGCAGCTCGTCGCTTCTGCCGATGCTGGCCAGCGCCGCGCCGAGCCACAGGGGGATGCCCACTGTCCGCACCTTGGGCGCGAGCGCGGCGGTGTAGCGGCCCAGCGCCTCGCGCATGGTCAGTGCCTCGGGGCCGTAGATATACAGCTCCTTGCCCAGCGCCTCGGCGGTGCGGTAGCTCTGCACCACCATGCGGGCGTAGTCCTCGGCGGCCAGCCAGCGCAGCCGGTGCGGCTGGCGACCGATCAGGATGGCCGCGCCGCCCTGGATGAACAGCGGCAGGCTTTCCATAAACCATGTGGGGCGGAAGATGGTGTAGGGCACGCCGCTAGCGCGGATGGCCTGCTCGGCCTGCCACTTGGCCCGCGCGTCGGGCGTGCTGGTGGTGCCTGGCCCGGTGGTGTAGGACGAGATCGCGGTGAGCTGCCGCAGCCCTGCCGCCCGCGCTGCGAGGGCAATGGCCCTGGTGCCCTGGTGCTCGACCCGCTCATAGCTGGCCTCGTCGGGGCCGCCCTGCAGGTTGATGTGCACGCCCGCGCAGCCCTCCATGGCGCGGCGGATCGAGTCGGCGTCTGTCACATCGCCGGGGGCGATCTCGACCCCGTGGGGCAGCAGGCCGCTCGCTCGCTCGGGCGAGCGGGCCAGGGCGCGCACGGCGAATCCCTCCGCCAGCAGCCGCTCGGCCACAGGGCGGCCCAGCATGCCGGTCGCGCCGATCACAAGGATGCGCTCAGGTGGTGTGCTCATAACAAAAGGTGCTCCTTTTTACAATATATCGGAAAATCGCAATATGACGATATGTTTTCTAAAGCCGACCCCATTGCGCTGCGGGCGCGGCCTAGCCGCTGGCGCAGGATCGCAGGTAGGCCAGCAGGGTCTCGGTGGCGCGGATCATCTGGGCGTAGTCGGCCCGATAGTAGACCTCTTTGCCGCTGCGGGTGGATGTCAGCACGCCCGCCCGCCGCAGGATGGCCAGGTGCTCGGATGCGGTGGACTGGCCGATGCCGACCGCCTCGGCGATCTGGTTGACCGAGAGCGACTCGCTGGTGTCGAACAGCATCAGGATGGACTGGCGGGTCTCGCTGGCCAGCGCCTTCAGAAAGGTTTGGAGATCGGGTTCGTGGAGTGTCATGGTTTCATATCTACAAATCGGGAAAAGACGAAATGATTATAGCAGCTTGCCGCCGATTGTCAATCTGCGCTGGGGTGGCGTCCCGGTCCTGTGCGTTCTTCCGTCACCGAAGATTCTTTACCACGAGGACGCGAAGGTTTTATCGCTTTTTTTCGCCCCGCCTTCGTGGGTCGTGGCTCCCTTTTTTTCTTGGGGTCTTGGTGGTAAAAGAGTCGGTGCTGTGTTTGCAACGATTGGGCCCGCGAACAATGCATGCGGCGCATAGCAATGGGTCAGGCTCTATGCCCGCCCCGTGGTCTGGCGCTCGCAATGCGGAGACTGCTCTTCCCTGATCGATCTTCCTTCCCTTAGAGTCTTGGCGTTTTGGTGGTAAGCTGGCTCTTTTGCCCCCTCGTGCCTTCGCGTCTTCGGGGTGAATCTGTCTCTTCGCGTCTACCTTGACCCTTCCGAATCAGCATCGTACAATAGCCCCACTATGACGGCAAAACAACACACACAACTAAGCCATGCCGCAAGTGAGGCCGTGCGCGCGCGGCGCTACCCGCCTGAGCTGCTGGTGCAGATCGACCAGAGCGAGCCCGAGCATTGCGAGTCCGACGCCTGGCTGGCGCTGTTTCAGGGGCGGCGGCTGTGTCGCTTGCATAGCCGCTTCCGCGAGGCCAGCGAGCTGATCGACCGCGCGGTGCGCCTGTTCCGCGACGCGGATGATGGCGAGGGCGAGCTGTGGGCGCTGGCCGAGCACGTGGTGCTGTGCTACCACAGCCGCGATGCCGAGATCGGGCTGGAGGTGGCGCAGCAGGCGCTGGCCCGCGCCATGCGGCCCTATCTGCGCGCCGAGTTCGAGTTTGGCCGCTTCCTCTGCCTGATCGCCACCGAGCAGGTGGCCGAGAGCATCGCTGCGGGCGAGGCCGCGCTGGCCGCGCTCGATCTGGAGGAAGACCCCTGGCTCCAGCTGAGCGGTCGCGCGCAGATGCTGCGCAACATCGCGGCGGGCTACCACTACGTCGGGCAGATCCGGCGCTCCACCGCCGCCGCCGAGCAGGCTGTGGCGCTAGCCCAGCAGGATGAGGATCTGGCCTCGGCTCGGCCGTGGTGCTGGTACGAGCTGGCGCTGGCCTTCTGGCGGCAGGGCCGCCTGTCCGAGGCCCGCGATGCGGTTGAGTCGGCGCGGCGGCTGGCCGAGGCCTGGCACCACCAGGAGCTGTGGCGCTGGGCGGTGGGGCTGCAGGCCCAGATCCTGCGCGACCAGAACGACCTCGACCAGGCGATGGCGGCCTACCAGCTGGCGGGCAGCTGGGGCGAGGTGCTGGAAGGCCCGGCGCTGCTGCAGATCCGGCAGGATCGGCTGGCCGAGGCCCGCTGGAGCTGCGAGATGCTGGCCAAGGTGAGCGACGACCTGTGGCGCTCGACCGACGCGCCCACGCTCCTAGCCATTGTGGAGCTGAAGAGCGGCAACCCGCAGGCCGCGCTGGAGCTGCTAGCCCCGGTGAGCGCCATCCACGAGGCCAATAGCTTCTTCTACCACGCCGCCACCAGCCGCCTGTACTACGCCGCCGCCTGCCTGGCGCTGGGCGACCACGATCAGGCGGCGGCCCATGTGGGCGAGTACCTGCGCTTCGCGGCCCGCGAGGATCTGCTGACCTGCCGCTGGTGGGTGCCCGACCTGATCGAGCCGCTGCTGCTGTTTGCGCTGCATCGCGGCATCGAGGTGGCGCACGCCCAGCGCATCCTTGAGCAGCGCTTCCTAGGCGGGTCTGCCGCCGATCACGGCCCGCGCCCGAGCGCGCACGCCTACGACACCGCCGAGCTGGTGATCGCCCGGCAGATGCAGCTGGCGCTGCTGCCCGACGCGCCGCCGCACATGCCCGGCTTGGATGTGGCCGCCACCGTGCTGCCCGCATCCGAGGTGGGCGGCGATTTCGTGGGCTACTTCCCCTTCGGCGCGGCGCTGGATGCGGCGGACGCGCGGGCTTTGGGCATCGCGGTGGGCGATATCTCGGGCAAGGGGCTGGCGGCGGCGCTGCTGCTCAGCGGCGCGGTGGTGGCGCTGAACACCGTGGCGGCGGGCGCGGCCCCGCCGGTGGCAGTGGCCCAGGCGCTGCACGCGGCCATCCAGCCCTACACCACGCGCAGCCGCATGAACATCGCGCTGTGCTACACCATGCTCACCGAGACGCCCAGGGGCTGGAGTGTGTGCGCGGTGGGCTGCGGCTCGGTGCCGCCGCTCATCCGCCGCGCCAGCGGCGAGGTGCTGTGGCTGGACACCGCCGGGCTTCCGCTGGGCACGGTGGCCACCGCGCAGTACGCCGACTGCACCGAGGTGCTGCGCCCCGGCGACACCATGCTGCTGCTGAGCGACGGCGTGATCGAGGCGCTGGACGGCAGGCGGCGCATGTTTGGCTTCGAGCGGCTGGAGCGCACGCTGGCCCAGGTGCCGCCCGACGCCGACGCCACCACCACGCGCGATCTGGTGATGCAGGCGGTGGCCGGGCACAGCGGCAGCCACGAGCAGCACGACGATATCACGCTGGTGGTGGTGCGCGCGATGGTTGCGGGGTGCGCCGACGCCGCCTAGCTGCGGCGGAGGCGCGGGTCAACGGGTTGGTTTGGACGGTCATTTTCAGCAGTACAATGATGCAGAGGCCGTAGAGTCGGCATTTTGGAGGATTGCTATGACGCAGGGTGCGCCGGCCCAAGGCCAAGGTCAGGAAAAGGGGAAGGAGGCTGCCAAACCGCGCCGCAAGGGGCCGAACGGGATGCTGCTGATGCTCGTGCTAGTGCTGCTCGCGGTGATCGCGGTGCTGGTGCTCGGGCTGCTCTCGCCGCTGCAGCTGGCCTTCCCGCAGCAGCAGCTCCTGGGCCTGATCCACGGCGGGATCGCCGATGTGGAGGACAAGACGATTGTAGAGTGCAACCCGCAGGGCGGTGAGGCTGGCCCCACCTCGCGGCAGGTGCGCACCATCGTGTTCAACGATAGCACGTCGCTGGTGATCACGTTCGCCTCCAGCCCCACGGGCAATGCGCTGCAGTGCGGCGGGTCGTGATCGTCCGGCTGGCTGCGTCTCTGACGAGGGGGGCTTCGGCCCTCCTCTTTTTTTGCGCGGCTAGAGCGGGAAGCGCTGGGCGAAGAGGTCGATCACCTGGCGGAATCCGCTATCGAGCCGCAGGCGCACGGTTTCTACCCAAGGCTGCGGTAGGCTGCGGTAGAAGGCCTGCGCCACCGCGCCCGCGATGCATGCCTGGGTGTCGCTGTCGCCGCCCAGCGAGATGGCATTGCGGATGGCGTCCTCATAGTCCTCGGACTCGAAAAAGGCGATCATGGCCTGGGGGACTGAGCCTTGGGCCGAGCTGTCGAAGCGATAGTCCGGGCGGATGCGCTCCAGCGGCGTGTCGAGGCGGTAGCCGAAGCGGCGGGCGATCTGGGCGCGGATGCTGGCCTTGCTCTCGCCGCTGCGGGCCAGGAACACCGCCGCCGCCACCGCCTGCGCGCCGCGCACGCCCTGCGGGTGGCTATGCGTTACCTCGGCGCTCCAGCGGGCCTCGCGCATAGCCCACTCTAGGCTGGGGGCTGCCAGCCCGATCGGGCTGGCGCGCATGGCCGCGCCATTGCCGTAGCTGCCGTAGCCGCGCGTCGCGTCGCTGGCGAGCCATACTTGGAATTGTTGCCCGTAGCCTGCGTGTGGGAAGCGTCGCCCATAGGCGCGGATGTGCTGGGCGTAGCTGGCGTGTGCACTTTTTCCCTCCATGATGTGCCAGCGCGCCGGGGTGCGGTGCAGTAGGGCATCGGCCACCGCCACCGTTAGCACGGTGTCGTCGGTGAAGTGGGCATCGCGCCCCAGCAGCGGTGCGCGATTGTCCTTGGTGGCGCGGGCCTCGTACTCCGACCCGGCTATGTCGCCGATTATCGCGCCCAGCACGGCTAGCCCCCCAGCTGCGGGCAGCGGGCGGCGATACCCGCCAGCACGCAGTCTAGCCCGAAGGCGAAGCTCTGCTCGGGGTCGGGCTGCACCTGCGCGGCGAAGAAGCGGGCGAAGTTCGGCAGCTGGCCGCCCGCGACCACCCGCTGCACATAGGGCGTTGCGGCGGCGCGCTTGGCCTCCTCGCTCATGTCCAGCCTGCGGCTATGCTCGGCCTCGGCCACCTCGTAGGCCACCACGCCGCCCACATAGGCCTGCACCACGCCCACCAGCTGCATGGCCGTGGCGATGTCGAGGCCCTGGTCGGCGAAGCTGGCCAGCCAGCACTCGAACCAGCGCAGGTAGCTCGGGCCGATGGTGGGGCGGCTGATGGTGAGCACGGTGAGCCAGGGGTGGCGCAGGTAGACCGCCCTGGTGGCGGTGGCCAGCTGGCGGCTGCGCTCGCGCCAGTCGGCGGGCGGCAGGTCGGGCAGGCCGATCTCGCCAAATGCCGCGTCGAGCATCAGGTCGAGCAGATCTTCCTTGCTGTCGATGTGGCGGTAGAGCGACATGGTGCCGCTGCCCAGGTCGGTGGCGATCCGCCGGATGCTGATGGCATCCAGCCCTTCGGTGTCGCCGATCAGCATGGCGGCGCGCACGATCTGGTCGCGGCTGAGGCCGCTGCGACCGGCGCGGCTGGGTCGTTCCCAGATCAGGTTGGGTGGTGTCTCATCGTGTGGCATGGCGCTATTATAGCGCTTCCCGAGGATTTTTTACCACCAAGACGCCAAGGCACCAAGGAACAAAAGAGCGCTTTTACCACGAAGACACGAAGGCGCGAGGGAAAAACGGTAAGAAATCTCGCGTCTTCGTGTTTTCGCGTCTTCGCGTCTTCGTGGTGAAGAATCTCCGGTGTATCAAGAATGCATGAGATCTGCTGGATAGATGTCTTGACAGGCGTACAGTGTACGCGTATACTTCATTTTGCTGCGTACATCGTACGCATTTTACAGACAGGAGGTTCTCCATGAGCGACACACCGTTTATTTTCGGCATCTACCCCGGCGGTGCGACCGGCAGCGACACCGGCGCAGTGGCCCAGGGCGCGCCCGAGTCCGTCGAGCAGATCGAGGCGGCGCTGGCGGCGCTTCAGGGCGATGCGCCGCTGTTTGTGCTGCGCGCCTACCAGGCCTTTCACGATGCGGATGAGGAGAAGCCTATTATCGCCACGCCCGCCCAGCCCGAGCTGCTGGTGCGCCCTGGGCGCGCGCTTGATCTGGTCCTGCAGTTCCAGTCGCGCAGCGGCGATGTGGATGGCTTCATGCAATTTGTGCGGCGCAAGGTGCGCGAGCTGGGGCCGCTGTGCCGCACCGTGCAGGTCTGCGAGGAGCCGAATCTGAACCTGCCGATGCTGGATGGCTCGACGCCGCGCGTGCGCGAGGCAGTGGTGCGCGGCGTGCTGGCGGCCAAGGATGAGGCGCGCGCGGCGGGTCTGGGCCGCCTGCTGATCGGCTTCAACGCCGTGCCCACCTTCCAGCCCGAGGACACCTTCTGGGCCGAGCTCGGCCAGCTGGGCGGGGCGGCCTTCGCCGATGCGGTGGACTATGTGGGGCTGGACTGCTTCCCCGACGTGTTCCACCCCGTCGCGCCCGATGGCGAGCCAGGCGATATGCGCCAGATGCTGCCTATGCTGCTGCACGCCCTGCGCGAGCAGTGGATGCCCCGCGCCGGGCTGGGGGCGCACGTGCCCATCCACATCGCCGAGAACGGCTGGCCGACCAGCCCCACCCGCTCGTACGAGCGCCAGGCCCAGGTGCTGGAGCAGATCATCCGCATCGTCTACGAGCACCGCTCGGCGCTCAACATCGCGCAGTACGAGCTGTTCGACCTGCGCGACGCCGACAGCAGCAACCCCGACATCTTCTACCAGTTTGGCCTGATGCGCGACGACTACACGCCCAAGCCGGCCTTCCACACCTACCAGCGCCTGATCGCCGAGCTGAGCGCATCGCCCCAGGGTTATTCGTTCCCCAAAAAGCATGAGATGGGGGCAAACGAACAACGTAGGGATCAGTAGCCTCGTCGTCCATGGGGCTTTCTTTTCCTTGGTGTCTTGGAGCCTTGGCGGTAAAAACGTTCTGCCGAGTGAGAACGTCAAGGCTCTGCGGGTTGTCCGCCGCGATTTGACATCGCGCATCGCCCCGCCTACACTCCCAGGCGGAGGTTTAAGCGATGAAACGGTTTTTTCTTGTCCTCATGGCGGCGGCGCTCGGCACCCCAGCCCCGGCCCAGCCCGCCCAGACCACACCCCAGCAGCGCATCCTAACATCCCAGCTTGTCGGCCACCCCGCCGTGACCGACGCGGGAATCTTCTTCCTTGAGCGGCGCGGCGACCAGTACGCGGCGGCGCGCTACCGCGCGGGCGCGGGCAGCCAGACTCTGGCGCTCTCGCCCGCGCCGCTGGAGAGCCTGGCCGCCGATGCCGCCACGGCGGTGTGGGCCGAGGCCAACGGCGAGCAGCGCCGCCTGGTGGGCTACGACATTGCCAGCGGGCGCACTTGGCAGGTGGCCACGCTAGCTGGCCGCGCCGACCTAGCGGTGGATGGTGACACGCTGTATATCGCCGATGCCGACGGGCTGCGGGCGCGCAGTCTGGCGGATGGCGGCGAGGTGCTGGTGAGCGCGTCGGGACGCCGCCCCGTGGCGGCGGGCGGCGCGCTGCTGTGGAGCGAGGAGCAGCCCGGCGACCCTGGCCAGCGCTCGGTGTGGCGGCTGGTGCTGCGCGCGGTCGGGCGCGATGCCGAGCTGGCGCGCGGCGCGGCGGGCTACGGCGGCTTTGTCTCATATGCGCTGGTCGGTGGCGGCGCGCTGTGGGCCTTTGCGCCCGGCGGCCCGCAGGGCGTGTTTCGCTATGCTCTGGCCAGCGGCGCGACCGAGCGGCTGGCGGAGGCCCAGCCCGACAGCCTGGCGCTGTGGGGTGGTGCGGCGGCCTGGGTGCGCGCCGAGGGCGATGGCTGGCTGATCGAGCGCGGCGGCGTGGCGGCGGCGCTGCCCGTGCGGCTGGCCGTGGAGGGCGGCTACGGCGGCGAGCTGCTGGCCAGCTGGGAGGAGGCCGGGGCGCACACCCTGGCCCTGGGCGATGAGGCCGCGCTCGGCGCGCGTGCGGCGACCCGCGCTGCCCCCAGCGCCGCGTGCGCCAGCGCCGACCCCCGCGCGTGCGGCCAGGTCCGCGCCAGCGGCGGCGCGCTGGCCGATGGCGTGGGGCCGTGGGCCATGCGCGGCGTGCAGTTCTTCCTGCCAGCCTACGGCATCAACGACAAGACCTTCTACGATGGCAACTACGCCGCAGCTGTGGCCGACGGCAGCCTCGACTTCTGGCTCGACCGCGCCCAGAGCGGCCTGCGCGCCAACGCGCTGCGCATCTTCATCTCGCTGCCCTACCGCTCGGATGGCGCGACCGTGACGCCCACCAGCCACCAGACGCTCTACGACTTCGCCCAGCGCGCGGCCTCGCGCGGCATGCGGCTGGGCATCTCCATCCACAACAGCGCCGACTGGGCCATGACGCCCGAGCGCGCGGCCTGGCTGGCGGGCCTGCTCGACTACTTCGCGGCGCGCTCGGCTCTGCCGCTGATCGCCTACCTCAACAGCGACAACGAGATCAACAACCACTGCGGCGACGGGCGCGACTGCTTCGACAACTTTAGCGGGCACGAGGCGCGGCCCTATATCGATGGCGCGGTGGGCTGGACTGCGCAGGTGGCCGCGATCGCGCGGGCCAGGGGCGTGCTGGTGGTGGCGGGCATATCGAGCGAGGTGCAGGATTTTGACGGCACCCGCGCCGCCTTCGACTACTTCCGCCCCGCCAGCGACGGGCGCAGCCTGGCCGCGCTGGTGGATGCGCTGGCCCCGCACAACTATAGCGGCGGCGCGGCGGGCGTGATCGACGATCTGCGCTACAACGGCTACCAGGGCCCGGTGCTGCTGGAGGAGTACGGCTTCCCCACCGACCCGCAGCCCCAGGACCCGGCCTGGACCGAAGGGCCGCCAAGCTGTCGGCTCGCGCCGCTGGCGGCGGGCTGCCAGGGCACCGCGCCCTACTTTGTGGAGGTGAACCTGCAGGCCATGCGCACCCGCAGCTACAGCGGCGGCGCGGCCTGGATGCTGGCCGACATGGACGAGCGCAACAGCGGCAGCGCCTGCGCCAAGAAGCCGTTCGCGCTGTGGACCGGCCTGTTCACCACCAGCGGCACCTACTGCGCGGGCACCGCCACGCGCGGCCTGGGCACGCCCAAGGCCACGGGCGTGCGCGTCTGCCTGTTCTACGGCGGCGAGCTGTTCGCCTGCGACACCACGCTGGAGCTGCGCACCCGCATGTACCTGCCGATCGTCGGGCGCTAGAGTCTACGCCTTCTCGACAGAGCGCCGGTTCGTTTACCACCAAGGCTCTAGGGCACCAAAGGAAAAGACAATCAATACCCACCGAAGGCGCGAAGATTCGAAAAAAGTGAACCCTTCGCGCCTTCGTGTCTTCGTGCTAGAGAATCTTCGGTGAATCAAGAACGCGTAGGCCCTGCGTCGGGCGCTAGCTAGGGCATGGGCGGCGAGAGAACCTGATACAATGGGAGGAAGGAATCACAAACAGATAGACCGAGCAACATATGACCGAACACCACATCCCCGAGCTCATCCGCGACGACCTCGCGCAGGTCGATGCGCTCATCCGCCAGCACATCGAGTCGCAGCCGGTGGTGGCGCGCGCGCTAGAAGCCCATATCGGCCCCCGGCGCGGCCAGCCCATCCTGGCCGCGCTCACGCTGCTGGCCGCGCGGCTTGGCCAGCCCCAGGGCGACCACGCCCTGCACGCCGCCGCCACCATCGAGCTGCTGCGGCTGGTGCAGCAGGTGCACATGGCCATGCTCGACGGCGCGGCGCGGCGGCGCGGCACCCTGCACGAGCAGCCGCGCTGGGATGGCGGCCTGCCCCTGATGATGGGCGATTTCCTGCTGGCGCTGGCCGCCACCGAGATGGCGCAGTCGCCCGACCCCCAGATCATCGAGTTCTTCTCGCAGAGCGTGATGGCCACGAGCGAGGCCGAGCTGGCCCCGGTGATGGCGGCGGCCCCGGCGGATGTGGCGGTGGCGCAGTACATGGATCTGATCGAGCGCAGGACAGCCTCGCTGTTCGAGGCGGCGGCCAAGTCGGGGGCGGTGTGCGGCGGCCTCGGCCCGCAGGAGGTGGGGCTGGCGGGCCGCTTCGGGCGCGAGCTGGGGCTGGCCTACCAGGTGGCGCAGGATGTGGCGGATGTGGCGGGCGGCGCGGGCGCGGCCCTGCGGGCGGGTGTGATCACGCTGCCGTTGATCTATGCCGTGGATGCCGGGGCCGACGCGGCGCTGCTCGACCTGCTGGATACCCAGCAGCCTAGCGCCGAGCAGATCGCCTGGGGCCTGGCCGAGCAGGCCCGCACTGGCGGCACCGCCCGCGCCGCCCAGGATGCGGCCCAGGCGCTGGGGCGCGCGACCGCGCTGCTGGGCCAGCTGCCGGGCGGCTCGGCCCGCCAGGCCCTGCTGGCCATGGCCGAGCCGCTGGGCCGCGCTGGCAGCTAGGGCTACACCCGCAGGTCGGGCGGGATCTGCAGCTCATCGTAGGTCTCGCGGTCGAACGCGGTGCCCAGCGTCAGCACCTGCCAGACCCCGTTCTGCTGCTTCAGGAACACCGTTGCCGACTCAGCGTCGTCGTCGGTGGGGTCCACCAGCACGCGCGCGTAGGTGTCCTCCACCTTCTGCACCTTGATCGACACATCGCCCACCTGGGCATTACTCGCAAGGTACGATCGCGTCGCCTCGATGATCGCGGCCTGGGTCGCGTCGGTGGTGCCGCCGCACGCGCCCAGCAGCAGCGCGACCATCACCCAGAGCGCAAGGCTCGCCGTAAGACGCCTCATAGGTCTCTCCTAGGATTCTGCAAAAAGGCGGTATGATACAATACCGCATAGGCAATATTCTACGATACAGTGCCATAGGAAGAAAAGACGCAGGTCGCGTATGCCAAACGTTAGCGTCGCGCAGGATCGGCAGCATATCACCTTCCGCACCGACGAGGTGGAGCTGGTGTTCTCCCTGGATGATGGTGGGCTGCGGGTGCTGCGGCGGGTGGGCGGGCCAAACGTGGTGGGCTACGGGCCGCCCCAGCCCGCCATCGATGTGCAGGTGGGGATCGATGGCGCGTGGCTGGCCGAGCGCGTCTTCGTGCGCTATCTGCGCCACCACGTGCGCCAGAGCGGCAACGCGCTCGATATCGAGATCGTGATCGGCATCGGCCCGCTGATGATCGCCGACCGCTACCACGTGACCGGCACCCTGATCGCGCGCTCGGCCACCATCCACAATGTGAGCGAGGATGAGATCTGGCTGCGCGGCCTGCGCCTGATCGTGCCGTGGGTGCGCATCGGCGAGGTCGAGACATGCCGCTTCGAGGCCCCTGGCAACAGCGTGCGCCCGCGCCTGCCGCTCTCGGTGGCCGCCGCCCAGCGCCGCAGCGTGGTGCCGCGCCGCTTCTTCTCGCCCGGCTTCCACATGAACCGCACCATCGAGTTCGCCCCCATGGGCGGGCCGGGGCTGCTGGCGATCTACGACATGCAGAGCCTGGAGACCCTGATGTGCTGGTTCGACAGCCATCGCCAGCTGGCCGACCCGCAGATCGAGGGCAGCAGCGGCGCGGTCACGTTCGTGCACGAGATCACAGTGCCCGAGCGGCTGGGCGCGGATGCCCAGGTGGAGCTGGGCACCCAGTACCTGCTGCTGCTCCGCGAGTCGTGGCAGTCGGCCCTGGCCTCGTACCGGCGCACTGTGGCGCTGTTCGGCGGCGCGCCGCAGGTGCGCCAGCCCGCCTGGCTGCGCGAGGCCGCGTGCTACGAGGTCTACGCCGGGCAGTGCGGCGGCTTCCTAGGCCTGCGCGCCCGCCTGGGCGAGATCCGGGCCATGGGCATCACCACCCTGGTGCTGCTGCCGATCTGGGCCTTCGCCCGCCCCGACGACGGCGGCGCGTGGGATGAGAACTGGCAGAACGGCGGCAACCCCTACATCATCCGCGACTTCGCGCGCATCGACGCCGCGCTGGGCAGCGCCGAGGATTTGCGCGCGCTCACCGATGCGGCCCACCGCCTGGGCATGCGCGTGGTGCTCGACCTGCCCCTGATCGGCTGCTCGCCCGACTCGCCCTATGTGCGCGACCACCCCGACTGGTTCTGGCGCGAGGAGGACGCGGCCTCGCTGCAGCTGCTGGAGGGCGGCGAGGGCTACCGGCTCGACTGGGCCAACCCCGAGCTGCAGGCCTACTGGTTCGAGCAGTCGCTGGCCCAGGCCGAGGCCTACCAGGTGGATGGCTTCCGCGCCATCGTCACCTACCTGCCCCGCTCGGGCGAGGCCTGGGTGGCCCCCCAGCTCTCCGACGCCAGCGCAGGCTCGATGGCGCTGGTGCAGTTCATCGGGCGGCTGCACGCGGCCCTGCAGGCCCGCAGCCCCGATGCGGCTCTGCTCACCACCATGGGCGGGCCATCCGGCGAGGCCACCACCGACATGGTGGTGGATGACTTGGTTCACCACCAGTTTATGCACGCCGCGCTCAACCGCGTGCCGCCCGAGGAGCTGGGCCGCTGGCTGGAGGATGCGGCGCTCATCCAGCCGCTGGGCGTGGCCCGCGCCGCCTTTGTGGAGAGCTACCGCACCTGGCTGCTCAACCCGCTGGCCGATGGCCTGCGCGGCTCGCTGCTCAGCCGGATCGCGCTGGCCGGGCTGGTGTTCTGCGGCTTCGTGCCGATCATCCGCTGCGGCCAGGAGGACTGCGACCGCGACTTCATCCAGATGCTGCTGAATGCCCGCGTCAGGCACCCGCTGCTGTGCCACGGCAGCACGGCCTACAACGCGGTGCCCTGCGACGACCCCCAGGTGTTCGCGGTGCTGCGCAGCTACGGCGGCGCGCATATGCTGGGCCTGCTGAAGATCGGCGCGCGCAAGCGCACGGCCACCTTCAGCCTGCCGGTCGATCTGCTGGGGCTAGAGGAGGGGAGCTACACGCTCTACGATGTGCTGCGCGGCCAGCCGCTCTCCGAGCACGGCCAGCAGCAGTGGCAGCGCGACGAGCTGCTGTCGTTCCAGCTGACGCTGGAGCCGTTCGAGGCCTACGGGCTGCTGCTTGAGCGGGTGGTGCAGCCGACCCACACGGTGCCGCTCGCGCCCGCGCCGCGCACGCTGGCCCGCCCGCGCGCCAACGGGCGCAAGGTGCTGGCGGCCCGCCTCGACCCCGATGGCGACCGCGATATCGAGGAGGGGCCGTAGCGCTGGATGCTGCATGCGGGCGTCGGGGGTATCTTCCCCGCGCCCGTTTTTTTGTGCGCTGGTACGATGCTTTTGTGGGGAATATGTGCGATTTTGGCTAAAAAATGGTGATTAAGCGTTCGGCGATGGTGATTAAGCGTTCGGCGATGGTGATTAAGCGTTCGGCGATGGTGATTAAGCGTTCGGCGATGGTGATTAAGCGTTCGGCGATGGTGATTAAGCGTTCGGCGATGGTGATTAAGCGTTCGGCGATGGTGATTAAGCGTTCGGCGATGGTG
>WBOU01000015.1:58208-176301 GCA_009268125.1 Chloroflexia bacterium SDU3-3
CGGCGATGGTGATTAAGCGTTCGGCGATGGTGATTAAGCGTTCGGCGATGGTGATTAAGCGTTCGGCGATGGTGATTAAGCGTTCGGCGATGGTGATTAAGCGTTCGGCGATGGTGATTAAGCGTTCTCTTGCATGTTGTGAGGTATATTTTCTTTGATCTTATGTGATATCTGCTGTTTTTTGCTCTGAGGTTGGTTGGGGGCTAAGCCCTATTTCCCATCAGCGATGGCGGTTCTACTTGTTCGGTGGGTGGATGCCCTGCGCGGGCGGCGCCTCGGGGCCAGCCCCTAGGAACCCCGCGAGGGGGCGATGCCCCCTTCGAAACCCCCAATTTGCGGCGTTCCGATGCTGTTCGCTGGCTGCTCATGTTCGTGCATATGGCCATCAAAACATCAGCGGCACCTTCGCCGCATGGGCCAGGTGTGTAAAGCTGGCGAATCGCCAGTTTCTATTCTTTTGCGCCCTTGATGCCTTGGAGCCTTGGTGGTACAGAATCTTCGGGCCATCGCGTCTTCGTGGTATTTGTCTCTCGGATTTGGCGAAGCGGCGCGGCTCTACTATAATCGTGGGGGACACACCCAGGAATTGTTGAACAGAGAGGACCGCATGCATATACAGAATGATGCGCCGGGCCGACGCTACGCGCCGCTTGACGAGATCGAGGTCGTCGGGGCCGAGGGCGGCACGCTGATCGTGAGCGACGGGGCGCGGCGGGTGTACCTGCGGGCGGCGGCGGGCGCGTCGCTGCGCTTCACCGTGGGCGGGGCGGCGGGGCGGCACACCATCCTGCATGTGACCGACGACAATCGGCTGATCGACCGGGCCTACTTCACCGTGGTGGCCGAGACCGGCATCCGCGACGTGGGCGGCGAGTTCGCCGAGCTGTTTGACCAGGCGTACCTTGCGCTCATGCGGTACCGCGTCACGCATCCGATCCGCTGGGAGGGCAAGCTCTACCGCTCGGCGGCGCTGGATATCGGCGAGTTCGCCCAGGCGCTGCTCGGCCTGCGCTACTTCGAGCCAGCGGTCCAGGATGCCATCAACCTGTTTCGCGAGAGCCAGCGAGCCAACGGCATGATCTGGTCCGATGTCCACCCATTCCCCGGACACAGGCAGCAGGAGGGTGAGTTTCTGCATGTATTCCAGGATGCCAGCGGCTATTTCCGCCGCAACCCCGCTGACCCGCGCACCGAGGCGCTGTTTGTCGAGAGCATCTACCACGCCTGGCAGGCCACGGGCGATGACGCGTGGCTCGTAGCAACGGTGGATGCGGCCATCCGGGCGCTTGAGTATAGCGCCACCGACCCCACGCGCTGGTCGGAGCGGCTGGGGCTGCTCAAGGGCAAATATCCCATTTTTGGCGTGAAGGCATCTGCGCCCGGCGCAGAGGAGCCGCCCGCGCCGGAGGAGGAGCGCTACGGCATCCTGTTTGGCGACAACACGCGCTATATCGCATCCTGCCGCCACGCCGCTGCCATGCTGGAGCACCTTGGCCGCGCCGCCGAGGCCGCCCGCCTGCGCGAGCGCGCCGAGGCGATGGAGCAGCGGCTGGAGCAGGCTTGCTGGGAAGGGGACTACTACTTCTACTATGTGCCCGAGCAGCATGGCCTGATCTACGATGTGGGCGTGGACGAGGATAGCCAGATCGCCAGTGCCAACGCCGAGGCGCTGGGCCTAGGCATCCCGCAGCCCCATGCCGCCGCGATCCTGCGCACCTACCAGCGGCTCGCCCAGAGCCTGCCGCAGGGCGCTCCCGGCGAGTGGCACACAATCATCCCGCCATTTCTGCGCGGCACCTACCTTGCCCCATGGCACGGCACGAATGGCGCGGTGAGCACGACAGGGGCGGGGGCGCTGGCGCTTGGCGCGCTCACCCACGGCTTCGAGCAGTACGGCGTGGATATCCTGCGCCGCGTGGCGAATCTGGCCAGCCAGCACGGCAACAAGCTTCAGCCGCTGTATGTCGGGGCCTTCCCCACGCCGCCGCAGGAGACCTTCACGCAGCTCTCGCTTGAGGGGCTGGCCAACTTCGAGCTTGAGGGCGAGGATGATGAGATCGTCGCGCAGCGCACCATCGAGGGGGTGCCCTTCCTGCCGCTCTCGGGCGGGCCGCGCGCGGCGCTGGCCCTGAGCACATGCCAGGGCCATGCCGCCCAGGCGCGGCTGGAAGTGGGGCAGACTGCTGAGACGGTGTACCTGCTCCACACGCTGGCAAATCTGGAGTCGCCAAATGTCTGCGGGCTGCTGGCGCTGGCCTATGCCGATGGCAGCTGGGCCTATGAGTACATGTTCCGGGGGAGCAACGTGGATGGCTGGGCAAACCCCTTCGCCCCCCACGAGTATGGCGAATCCCGCTTCGCCGCCGCGTGGGGCGAAGCCCAGCCGCCGGACCACGGGGCGCTGGCCTACGCGCTGCCCAACCCCCACCCCGAGAAGGTGATCGACCATATCGAGCTGCGCGCGATGGAGGGCGGGGCCGTGTGGGCAGTTCTGGGGGTGACCCTGAGCGACCAGCCGAGCCGCTTCCCAGAGGACCCGATCGACATGACCGGCACTGGCGACTACACCAACAGCACGCTGCTCGCCGCCCTGGCCAATGGGCTGGCGGGCGTCTCCGACGGGGCGTCGGCCTTCGCGCACGCCCGCATCGCGCCGCGCTGGCTGGCCGCCGAGGTGGGCGAGGCCGAGGTGACGGTGGCCTACCCGGCCTCGGGCGGCTATGTTTCCTACCGCTACGAGCACGACATGGCCAACCGCCAGATTCTGCTGCTGGCCAGCGGCAGCGGCGCGCGGGCCAGCTTCCACGTGCTGCTGCCGCCCTACGCCCAGCGGGTCTCGGTGGTGGCGGGCGACGCCGATGTGCCGCACACCGTCACGGCGGTCGAGCGGTCGCGCTACGCCGACTTTGAGATAGACCTGCTGGGCGCGGTGGCGGTGACGGTGGCCTACTAGCTGGCGCTGCGCGGCGGCAGGGCAGGCTGCCACACCAGCGACCAGCCGCCGTCGGCGCGGGCCTCTAGCTCGGCGGGCGTGCCTGCGGTTACGACCATGGGGTCATCCATGTGGCCGAAGGGCAGCCGCGACACGGTGGGCACGCCTAGCCGCTCGCCCCAGCCCGCCAGCAGCTCGTCCATGGTCGGCCCGCCGTAGTCGGCTGGCGGCGTGTGCGAGAACGAGCCGCCCAGCAGGCCGACGATGCCATCCAGCGCGCCGGAGAGCTGCAGCTGGTGCAGCGCGAAGTCGATGGCGTAGGGCCGCTCGCCCACATCCTCGATCGCTAGGATCTTCCCGCGCAGCGAGGGCATGGCTGGCGTGCCCGCCAGGTTGGCCAGCACCACCAGGCATGCCGCGAAGATCGGCGCGCTGGCCGCGCCTGGGCGCAGCACCCTGGCCGCCGCCTCGCTGGCGTGCGAGCACGCGTAGGGCTGGCCGGTGAGCGTGGCCCTGGCGCTCTGGGCCTGCCGCGACTCGCCGATGCTCTCGGCCAGGGTGCCGTAGAGCGCAGGCCCCCAGCCGCGCCGCAGCCAGCTAGCGTGCAGCACGGTGGTGTCGCTGTAGCCGATCAGCAGGGGCTGGCCCGCCGCCTCGGCCTCGGCCAGGGCGGGCACCAGCTCTACCGCGCCGTAGCCGCCGCGCGCCGCCCACACGATCTCGTGCTGGAGGGCGGCGCGGATGTCCTGGGCGCGCAGCTCGGCGGGCACCCACGAGCCGGGGGCCTGGTAGCGCTCAAGCAGCGGCGATGGCACGATCTCGAATCCGACCAGCTCGGCCCACGCCTTGGCCGTGCGCAGGTACTTGGCGCGCTCGGTGGGGCTGGTGAGGGCGTATGAAGGGCATGTGATGTACATCCGCTGGGTCATAGCACGTTCCTTGGCTGTCTGCGCGCTTCTGGCGCTGGCGGTCTGCCCCGCCGCGTCGGCGCGGGCGGGCCAGCAGGGCCAGGGCGGCCTGGAAGCGCCGCTGGCGATGGCGAATATGTGCGGCCCCGGCACCCCTGGCGAGGTGCAGTTCACGCTGGCGGCCACGGGCGACACCTTCCCGCACGAGAACATCCAGGCGGTGGGCGAGGCCCAGGGGTACGGCGTGCTGTTCGATCAGGTGCGGCCCTTCCTGCAGGCCGCCGATCTGGCCTACACCAACTTCGACGGTGCGATGCTGGAGGGCGCGGGCTACACCGGCTATCCGATGTTCAATTATAACCCGGCGCTGGCCGCAGCCCTGCGGGATGCCGGGGTCGATCTGGTCTCGACCGCCAACAACCACATCCTCGACCGTGGGCCGGAAGGGATCGACGCCACGCTGAAGGTGCTGGCCGCCAACGGCATCCAGCAGCACGGCACGGTGCCCAGCGCCGAGGCCAGCGCGCCGCACCCACCGTACCTGCGCCTTCCCGTGGCCCACGACGGCGTGACGATCACGCTGGGCTTTGTCTCGGCCACGTGGGGCACCAACGGCAACCCCGACCCGCAGGGCCAGGTGAACCTGCTGTATGGGTCGAGCGACTACGGCCAGCAGGGCGGCGTGCGCCAGCAGATCTTGGATGCGGTGGCCCAGGCTAGGCGCGAGACCGACCTGGTGGTGGTGGCGGCGCACTGGGGCCACGAGTACCAGTTCACGCCCGACCAGAGCCAGCTGGATGCGGCCCGCCTGCTGGCGGAGGCCGGGGCCGATGTGATCCTGGGCGCGCAGTCGCACACGCTGCAGCCGGTGGATATTTTGCAGCATAACGGGCGGCAGACGCTGGTGATCTACTCGCTGGCCAACTTCCTGGCCTCGCAGGGCGCGTACCAGGCCGAGTTCTACAGCGCCACCTCGGTGATCTTCTACGTGGGCCTGGTGCGCACGCCCGACGGCGGCGTGCGGGTGAGCGGCTACCGCTACCTGCCCACCATCCATGTGGAAAATGATACTCGCCCCGCGCCCATCCCGCAGGAGGGCTACGAGCAGGTGGTGGCCCACGTGCGCCAGATGATGCGCGACCCCCACGGGCTGCGCCAGCTGCCGCCCGCCGCCGCCGCGCTGCCCCAGCAGCTGCCGATCTGCCAGGAGCTGCGGCCCGCCCAGGGCGCGCAGCCGGTGGGCGGCGATTTCGCCCAGCTCTATCGCACGCTGGGCGGCGATGCCCCGGTGGCGCTCTCCGACGCGGTGGCGGCGCTGGGCCTGCCCAGCGGCCCCGCCGCGCCCGCCCTGAGCGGCGACTGCGCCACCACGCTGCCGGTGCTCACCACGCCCAACCAGCGGCTGGAGTACCACGCCGACGCGCCCTGGCCCTACCGCGTGGTCGGCACCCAGCTGGGCGCGGCGGTCTACCAGCGGCGCTACCACCCCGCCGAGCTTGCGCGCGGCGATATGGGCGACATAACGAATCCGACGTTTCAGAGCTTCTACCAGCGCTACGGCGGCACCCCCATCTTCGGCCTGCCGATCAGCGGCGAGCTAGATGAGGGAGGGACCAAAGTGCAGTATTTTGAGCGCGCCCGCTTCGAGCTGAGCGTGGACGCAGCCGCCACCGCCCCGCTGGGCCAGCAGGTGCGGCTGGGCAGGCTTTCCGAGGAGTACGGCGGGATCGAGGCCATGTGCGGCCTGCCCGCGCCCACCGCCGCGCCTGCGGCTACCGCTGTGCCTGTGGTGGCCACGGCGGCAGCGCCTGCGCCCGCCGCGCCTGTGCCGCTGGCGGCTTGGGTGGCGCTGGCGCTGCTGGCCTCGGTGGCGGTGGGCTTCGGCGGCGGCTGGCTGGTGTTCCGCAGCACCATGCCCGCTGGTGTGGCTCCAGGGGCTCGCTCGCGCTCGCTGCGCGGCCAGCAGGCCAGCGGCGGCTTCACCTACTACGGCGAGCCTGCTGGCCAGAGCGATCTGCCGCCCGCCCACGCCGATCTGCTGCGCGACCTGCTGGGCCTGCCGCCCACGCCGGTGTGGCAGGAGGACGACGACGATGGCGATCTGCTGACCCCCGCCGACGAGGACGACCTGCGCGAGCTGCGCGTGGACCTGGGCGCGCCCCGCAGCGACGAGGACGTGCTGCGCCACCTGCTGGGCGTGTGATGACGGGATTCTTTACCGCCAAGACCCCAAGGCACCAAGGAGAACGACTACCACGAAGGCGCGAAGGGGAACCGTTTTACCACCAAGACACCAAGCCGCCAAGGGAACAAGAGGCTAGAGCAACTGGCGAATCGCCAGCCCTCCCCACCCGGCCCATGCGGCGAAGGTGCCGCTGATGTTTTGATGGCCATATGCACGAACACCAGTTGCCAGTTTTCAGCAGAGGAACGCTCAACATTGGGGGTTCCAAGGGGGCGATGCCCCCTGGTGGGGTTCCGAGGGGCTAGCCCCTCGGCGCTGCCCGCGCAGGGCATCCACCCACCCAACATCGACCAATGCCATCGCTGAAGGAAAAAACGCCCAGCGCCGACGGGAAAAGTGATACCATGTGAGGGCGATGCCCCCTGGTGGGGTTCCGAGGGGCTAGCCCCTCGGCGCTGCCCGCGCAGGGCATCCACCCACCCAACAACCATCACCGCCATTGCTGATGGGGAACACGTCGAAAAAGTGACACCTGTTGAGGGCATCCACCCACTAAACAAGCACGCGCCGCCCGCACCCGACAGGTCGCTGGCGGGCCAGAATACCCGATTTTCTTTGTGCTATTTGCACAAATTGCATGGGTTTTCACCCCACGCTGCCGCTGCTGCGCCCTGTGTGAAAGCGGGAAAACCCGCTTTCATTATCGATTCCACACAAAAAGAATATTGACAAAGCCCCGATTCCAAGCTACACTAGCCTGCATAACTCCTTTCTCCCAAATGTAGAGCACCTGCTACGACAGCAGCCTATCCCTGTAACCCGGTCGTACGTCTGATCGCTGGGTCACATTGACGTACCCAGTCCTGACCCGCTTCCCTCCCTGCGGCGTCGCATGGCTTTTGTGCGGTAGAACCTAGGTGTACACATGGCTGATGAGCCGCTGCGCTCAGTGCACAGCCGCGCGGAGCACACCACGCCCCGTGTGTCTGCGTTTCGCATGCCAGCTACTGGCCTGCTTCGTCGTTCTCTCCCCGCCGTCAGCATTATCGTGCTGCTGCTGTGCCTGTGGGAGCTTGTGAAAGTGCTGTTTGGCATCTCCGATCAGCGTCTGCCCCATCTGGGCGCGATCGTGGATGTGATGTTCACGCGCACCCAGGGCGGCAGCGGCAACGTGCTGATCGTCCAGATGCTGCAGAACGCCTGGGCCACCTTCGGCGTATCGTTTGGCGGCTTCGCGGTCGGCAGCGTGGGCGGCCTGCTGCTGGCGCTGCTGTTCACCCAGGTGCGGCTGCTGGAGCGCGGCCTGATGCCCTACGTGGTCGGCTCGCAGACCGTGCCCATCCTGGCGATCGCGCCGATGGTGGTGGTGGGCCTGGGCCGCCTGGGCGCGCCGGGCTGGGCCGCCAAGGTTTGCATTGCCGCCTACCTGACGTTTTTCCCCGTCACCATCGGCATGCTGCGCGGCCTGCGCGCCGCCTCCCCGCTGAGCCTCGACCTCATGCGCTCGTGCGCCGCCAGCCGCGCCCAGATCTTCTGGAAGCTCCAGCTGCCGGTGTCGCTGCCCTACCTCTTCACCTCGCTCAAGATCGCCGCATCCTCAAGCGTGATCGGCGCGATTGTGGCCGAGCTGCCCGCCGGTAGCCGCGAGGGCATCGGCGTGGCCATCCTGAACGCGGCGCAGTTCTACAACTCGCGCCCGCCTGCGCTCTATGTCGCCATCCTCGTCGCCGCGCTGCTGGGCGTCGCCTTCTACGGGCTGGTCGCCCTGGCCGAGCTGCTGGCGCTTCGCAATCGTCGCGCTCGCTAGTGGTGCGGCTAGCTAGATAGATACACTGCTATGGACACGACACCGATCATCGAATTTGCCCATGTCAGCAAGACCTTCCAGAGCGGCGGCGGCCCCGTCACCGCGCTGCACGAGGTGAACCTTACGATCAACGCGGGCGAGTTTATCGCCCTGATCGGCCCCAGCGGCTGCGGGAAAAGCACCCTGATGCGCCTGATCGGCGACCTCGACCAGCCCAGCGTGGGCAGCGTGCGCGTCAAGTCGAAGACCCCTGACCAGGCCCGCCGCGACCGCGACTACGGCATCGTCTTCCAGGCCCCGGTGCTCTACGAGTGGCGCACGATCCGCAAGAATGTCGAGCTGCCGCTGGAGATCATGGGCCACGCCGCCGAGAGGCGCAGCGAGCGCGCCCGCTCCATGCTGCGGCTGGTGGGGCTGGAGGACTTCTGCGACGCCTACCCGCACCAGCTCTCCGGCGGCATGCAGCAGCGCGCCTCTATCGCTCGCGCCCTGGCCTTCGAGCCGTCCATCCTGCTGATGGATGAGCCGTTTGGCGCGCTCGACGAGATCACCCGCGAGCGCATGCAGCTGGAGCTGCTGCGGATCTGGAGCACCGCCGAGCCGCGCTCGACTGTGATCTTCGTCACCCACAGCATCTCCGAGGCGGTGTTCTTGGCCGACCGCGTGGTGGTGATGTCGCCGCGCCCTGGCCGGATCGAGCAGATCATCCCGATCGATCTGCCCCGCCCGCGCGACTTCGAGACCCGCGAGACCCCGGCCTTCTTCACCCTGGAGAACGAGGTGCGCGAGGCGCTGCGGGCCACCGAGCGGGGGCGCATATGATCGAGCATCCCCCCGCCCTGGCCGCCCCCGCCCCGTCATCGCCGCGCGTGCGCGCGCTGCTGGGCACTTGGCTGCCGCCTATCATCACCTTTGTGCTGGTGCTGGTGGCCTGGGAGTCGGCGGTGCGCGGCTTTGGCATCCCGCTCTACCTGCTGCCCGCGCCTAGCCAGGTGGCCGCCACCTTCCTTGAGCAGCCCGCCCTGCTGCTGCGGATCGGCCTGGCCACCTTCAGCAACGCCCTGGTGGGCTGCGCTATCGGCTGTGCGCTGGGGGTGCTGGTGGCGGTGGCCTGCGTGCGCTGGGGCGTGATCGCCGAGGGCCTGGTGCCGCTGTCGGTGGGGGCCAGCGCCATCCCAATCGTGGCGCTCTCGCCGCTGCTGGGCATCTGGCTGGGCAGCATCAGCCCCGCGTCCAAGATCGCGGTGGTGGTGGTGATGACCTTCTTCCCCTTCTTGGTGAATATGTACAAGGGCCTCAGCTCGGCCCGCACCGACTCGCTGGCGCTGCTGCGGTCCTACGCCGCCAGCGAGCGCGAGATCTTCCTGAAGCTGCGCTTCCCCGCCGCGCTGCCCTTCCTGTTCAACGCGCTGCGGGTGTGCGCCACCCTGAGCATGATCGGCGCGGTGGTCTCCGAGTTCTTCGGCGGGCCGCAGAACGCGCTGGGCGTGTACATCAAGACCCAGGCTGGCATCCTGCAGACCAGCAAGGCCTGGGCGGCGATTGTGGTGGCCTGTGTGTATGGCCTGCTATTCTACGGCGCGGTGATGCTGGCCGAGCGCTTCGCCATGCCCTGGAGGCGCGATCTGCGCGACGACTAGCCCGCTGCGTCGCCCCGGCAATGTGGCCCTGTGGCGATGGCGCACTCCCCAACCCCCCGCCCGCACCCGGAAGTACGGGCACCGATTCTCTTCGCAGTAGCCGTGCGATTGTTAAGGAGGTTCCGAGTGTACCAGCGCAAATTCTTCAGCCTGGCTGCCACCATCGCGGTGTTCGGCGGCATGCTGGCCGCCTGCGGCCAGCCGTCTGCGGCAGCCCCGACCGCTGCCCCCGCCGCCACCGCCGCGCCTGCGGCCACCGAGGCCGCCGCTACCGCCGCACCTGCGGCCACCGAGGCCGCCACCGCCGCGCCCGCCACCGCCGCGCCCGAGGCCACATCCGCCGCCAGCGGCCCCGCCGACAAGGTGACGCTGCAGCTCAAGTGGGTGGCCCAGGCCCAGTTCGCGGGCTACTTCGCCGCGCTGGAGCAGGGCTACTACAAGGATGAGAACCTGGATGTGACCATCGCCCCCGGCGGCCCCGATATCGTGCCCGAGCAGGTGGTGGCCAGCGGCCAGGCCCAGTTCGGCATCGACTGGATGGCCAGCCTGCTCGCCACCCGCGAGACCGGCGCGCCGCTGGTGAACATCGCCCAGGTCTACACCCGCGCCGGTATGCGCCACCTCTCCTGGAAGGACTCGAACATCACCAAGCCCGCCGACCTGAAGGGCAAAAAGGTGGCGGTGTGGTTCGGCGGCAACGAGTACGACCTGCTGGCCACGCTCAGCAAGGCCCAGCTGAACAAGGACACCGACCTGACCCTGGTGCAGCAGCCCTTCGACATGAACCTGCTGCTGAACAAGGAGGTCGACGCCGCCGCCGCCATGACCTACAACGAGCTGTACCAGGTGCTGAGCGCCGGGCACACCATCGACGAGCTGAACATCCTCGACTACAACACCGAGGGCACCGCCATGCCCGAGGATGGCATCTTCGTGAGCAACGACTGGCTGAGCGCCGACCCCAAGAACAAGGACATCGCCGCGCGCTTCCTGCGCGCATCGTTCAAGGGCTGGGCCTACTGCCGCGACAACGCCGATGCCTGCGTCGACATCGTGCTGAAGCAGGACTCCGGCGGCGTGATGACCAAGGAAGCCCAGAAGTGGCAGATGGACGAGGTGAACAAGCTGATCTGGGGCGACCCGATCAACCCCGACACCAAGATCGGCTACCTTGAGCCGAGCCTGTTCACGTTCGCCGCCGACACCGCGCTGCAGTTTGGCGTGATCAAGAACCCCGCCAGCGACGAGGCCTACACCCACGAGATCTGGGAGGCGGCCACCAAGTAGCCGCCCGCATCGCATCTTACATCTTCCCCCACTAGCTCGCTGTGCGAGGGGCCGCGCCGCATATGTGCGGCCCCTCCGCTTTTGTTCAATGAATGAGGTTCCCTATGGATTTCGGCATTACCCTGAAACTTGATATGTCCCCCGCCCGCAGCGTGGCGCTCACCCGCCAGGCCGAGGCCGCAGGCTTCAACTACGGCTGGGTCTTCGACTCGCACGTGCTGTGGAACGAGTGCTACCCCATGCTCACGCTGATGGCCAGCAACACCCAGCGCATGCAGCTCGGCACCTGCGTGACGAACCCGGCGGTGCGCGACCTGACCGTGACGGCCAGCGCGCTAGCCACGCTGAACCTGATCTCGGGCGGGCGCATGGTGCTGGGTATTGGCCGAGGCGATAGCTCGCGCCGCGTGCTGGGCAAGCGCCCCACCAAGCTGTCGGATCTGGAAGACACCGCGCTGAAGATCAAGACCCTGGTCACCGGCGGCGAGATCACCCACGAGGAGCGCCCGGTCACGTTTACCTGGGCCGATGCCAGCATGCCGCTGCCGATCTGGGTGGCGGGCTACGGCCCCAAGGCCCTGAACCTGACGGGCCGGATCGCCGATGGCGTGATCCTGCAGTTCGCCGACCCGGGCCTGATCAAGTGGTGCCTGGGCTTCCTGCACGAGGGCGCGCGCGAGGCGGGCCGCGACCCATCCAGCATCAAGGTGATGGCCGCCGCGCCCGCCTGGGTCTCGGATGATCTGGAGAAGGCCCGCGAGCACGTGCGCTGGTTCCCCGCGCTGGTCTCCAACCACGTGGTCGACCTGCTCTCGAAGTATGACCCCGCCACGCTGCCCCCCGAGCTGACATCCTACGTGACCAACCGCCAGGGCTACGACTACCTGCACCACGCCGAGGTCGGCAGCAGCAACGCCAGCTTCGTGAGCGATGAGGTGGTCGATCGCTTCTGTATCATCGGGCCGGTGGAGGAGCACAAGCGCCGCCTGGCCGAGCTGGCCGAGATCGGGGTGGATCAGTTCAATATCTACCTGATGTCTGGCGAGGAAGAGGCCTGCGTCGAGGCCTATGGCAAGGAGATCATCCCCGCCTTGGCCAATGTGCAAAAGGGTGTGAGCAGTCTAGCGTAGCTGTGTTGAGGCGCTCATCCAACGAGTTGAGGCGCTCATCCAACGAGTTGAGGCGCTCATCCAACGAGTTGAGGCGCTCATCCAACGAGTTGAGGTGTCCATCCAACGAGTTGAGGTGTCCATCCAACGAGTTGAGGCGCTCATCCAACGAGTTGAGACGCTCATCCAACGAGTTGAGGCGCTCATCCAACGAGTTGAGGCGCTCATCCAACGAGTTGAGACGCTCATCCAACGAGTTGAGACGTTCATCCAACGAGTTGAGGCGCTCATCCAACGAGTTGAGAGCATTTACGCGCAGGTGTGCGCTGTATGTGTATCTTGCATGCTGTTGATTTGTGCATCCCTCTTCACCCCAGGGTCTTCTGGCTGGAACGAGCGCCTGTGCGAATCCTCCTCCATGGTGGCTACATCGGCGCTCGCACCCCAGCACCCAGAAGCCTGGGGTCTTGTTATTCTTTCTTTTCGATAGGAGTATCCTCATGACAACGGTGATCAAAGGCGGAACTGTTGTGACGGCGAGCGATACCTTCGCCGCAGATGTGCTGGTCGAGGGCGAGCAGATCGTGGCGCTCGGCACTGACCTGGCGGGCGACACCGTGATCGACGCCAGCGGCACCTATGTGATCCCGGGCGGCATCGACGTGCACACCCATCTCGACATGCCGTTCGGCGGCACCGTCTCCTCCGACGATTTCTTCACGGGCCACCGCGCGGCGGCGTTCGGCGGCACCACCATGCATATCGACTTCGCCATCCAGCCCAAGGGCGCGACCCTGCGCGAGACGGTGGACACCTGGCAGGCCAAGGCCAGCGGCAAGGCCGCGATCGACTACGGCTTCCATGTGGCGATCACCGACCTGAACGACGGTATTCTGGATGAGCTGACCCGCTGCGCGACCTATGGCGTCACCAGCGTGAAGCTGTTCATGGCCTACAAAGGCTCGCTGCAGGTGGATGACACCACGCTGTTTCGCGCCATGCAGAAGGCCGCGGCCAGCGACCTGCTGATCATGGTGCACGCCGAGAATGGTGACGCCATCGATGTGCTGGTGAAGGAGGCCATCGCGGCGGGCAATCTCGCGCCCAAGTACCACGCGCTCACCCGCCCGCCCCAGCTGGAGGCCGAGGCCACGGGCCGCGCCATCCGCCTGGCCGAGGTCACGGGCGCGCCGCTGTATGTGGTGCACGTGACCAACGCCGCCGCCGCCGACCAGATCGGCCAGGCCCGCGCGCGCGGCAGCCTGAACATCCACGGCGAGACCTGCACCCAGTACTTTTTCTTCACCAAGGACGATCTGGCCCGCGAGGGCTTCGAGGGCGCGAAGTGGGTCTGCTCGCCGCCCTTCCGCGAGGAGAGCGACCACGAGCCGCTGTGGAAGGCGGTCGCCTCCGACGTGCTCCAGGTGGTCTCCACCGATCACTGCCCGTTCTGGTATGAGGGCGGCGTGGATGGCAAGCAGCCCGGCAAGGAGCTGGGCAAGGCCAGCTTCGCCGCCATCCCCAACGGCTGCCCAGGCATCGAGGAGCGCCTGATGATCCTCTACACCCACGGCGTGCGCACCGGCAAGATCTCGCTGAACCGCTGGGTCGAGCTGTGCAGCACCGCCCCGGCCCAACTGTTCGGCTGCTACCCCAAGAAGGGCCTGATCGCCCCCGGGGCCGACGCCGACATTGTGCTGTGGGATCCGGCGGCCAGCCGCACGCTCACCGCTGGCGAGCTGCACCAGAACACCGACTACACGCTCTACGAGGGCTGGGAGGTGGTGGGCCTGCCGCGCACGGTGCTCTCGCGCGGGCGGGTGCTGGTGGATGGCGGCGTGTGGAAGGGCGAGCAGGGCGCTGGTCAGTTTGTGGCCCGCAAGCCATTTGGCAAGTAGCAGTAGGAGCATTTTTTCATGACAACCAACACCATGAGCGGGCAGGAGATCGTGGATCTGACCCGCGAGCATACGCTGTACGACTGGGCGATGCAGTCGGCGGTCAGCGCCATCCCGATCGACCACGCCAAGGGCGTGTACATGTGGGACACCGACGGCAAGCGCTACCTCGACTTCAACAGCCAGCTGATGTCGGTGAACATCGGCCACGGCGACGAGCGCGTGATCGAGGCCGTGCGTCGGCAGATGGAGCGGGTCTGCTATGTGACCCCCACCACCTTCACCACCGACGTGCGCGCCGAGGCCGGGCGGCTGCTGGCCGAGGTCACGCCATCCAGCCTGACCAAGGCCTTCTTCACCAACGGCGGGGCCGACGCGGTGGAGAACGCCCTGCGCATGGCCAAGCTCTACACCGGGCGCTGGAAGGTGCTGGCCCGCTACAAGTCGTACCACGGCGCGACGGCGGGCGCGATCAGCCTGACCGGCGACCCGCGCCGCTGGCCCGCCGAGCCGGGCATCCCCGGCGTGGTGCGCTACCCCGATGTGTCGTTCTACCACAGCCGCTACAAGGGCAGCCTAGAGGACTATGTGGCCGACGTGCTGAACGCCACCGAGGACGTGATTAAGTACGAGGGGCCGGGCAGCATCGCCGCGCTGATCGCCGAGACGGTGGTGGGCACCAACGGCATCCTCATCCCGCCCGAGGGCTACCTGAAGGGCATCCGCGAGCTGTGCACCAAGTACGGCATCGTCTACATCGCCGACGAGGTGATGTGTGGCTTCGGGCGCACCGGCAAGTGGTTCGCGGTGGACCACTGGGATGTGCAGCCCGACATCATGGCGGTGGCCAAGGGCCTGACCAGCTCGTACGTGCCGCTGGGCGCAGCCATGGTGAACGGCGAGATCGCCGAGTACTTCGACACCCACTACCTAAACGCGGGCCTGACCTACCACGCCCACCCGGTGGGCTGCGCGGCGGCGGTGGCCAACATCCAGATCTACCGGGAAGACAAGCTGATCGAGAACGCCGCCGCCCTGGGCCTGGTGCTCAAGGCCGAGCTGGAGGCCATGGCCGAGCGCCACCCCTGCGTCGGCGATGTGCGCGCGATCGGCCTGTTCAGCCTGCTGGAGCTGGTGAAGGACCGCGACACCCGCGAGCCGCTGGTGCCCTACAACCCCACCGGCGCGCAGCTGGCCCCCATGAACAAGCTGAAGGCCTTCCTGATCGAGCGCGGGCTGTACGCGCTAGTGCGCTGGAACACGGTGTTCTGCAACCCGCCGCTGTGCATCACCGAGCAGCAGCTGCGCGAGGGCCTGGCGATCATCGACGAGGGCCTGTACCAGATCGATGCGCTGGTGGGCTAGCTGGCCGCATGTGGCTGCGGGGCGCGGGCCGGGCCTGCGCCCTGCCTGAATAGTAGGGCTGTGCGTTCTCGACAGAGCGCCTGTTTTTTACCACCAAGACGCCAAGACACCAAGAAGAAGACCTTCGCGTCTTCGTGGTAAAGAATCTTTGGTGCATAAAGAACGCAGCGGTCCGGCCTGAATAGAAAGAAGCGACGATGACGACATCAACCCTTGATCCGGCGCGCACGGTGGCCGAGCTGAAGGAGCTGCGCGCCCTGACCGGCGACGAGGATGGTGCGCAGCGCGTGGCCTGGACCGACGTGTGGCGCAGGACGCTCGACTGGTACCGCGAGAAGCTGGCCGCGCTGCC
Source organism: Chloroflexia bacterium SDU3-3 (assembly GCA_009268125.1). Lineage (NCBI taxonomy): Bacteria > Bacillati > Chloroflexota > Chloroflexia > Chloroflexia bacterium SDU3-3. The sequence continues at coordinate 73,692 of WBOU01000015.1, forward strand.
GGTGGAGGTGATCACCGACCCGGCGGGCAACACCTGGGCCACGCTGCGCGGTGCGTCGGAGCGCAGCCTGCTGATCGGCGGGCATCTCGACTCGGTGCCCAACGGCGGGTGGCTGGATGGCTGCCTGAATGTGCTGGCCGGGCTAGAGGTGCTGCGGCGGATCGCCGCCGACGGCACGCCGCCCGTCACGGTGCGCCTGGTGAACTGGGCCGACGAGGAAGGCGCGCGCTTTGGGCGCAGCCTGTTCGGCTCCAGCGCCTTCTCGGGCACGCTCGACCCCGAGGATATCGCCGACCTGAAGGATCGCGACGGCATCGCCTGGCCCGAGGCGCTGAAGGCCTTTGATGTTGACCTCTACACCGCCAAGCTGGCCACGGCCCAGCAGCAGCACGCCGCCGCCTACCTGGAGCTGCACATCGAGCAGGGGCCGGTGCTGGAGGATATGGGCCTGCCCATGGGCGTGGTGCTGGGCACCTTCGGCGTCGAGCGCAACGCCATCACCTTCCTGGGCCAGGCCGCACACGCTGGGTCCACGCCCATGCACAAGCGCCGCGACGCCTTCGCCGCCGCCGCCAAGCTGGGGCTAGAGATCCGCGAGATCGCCAAGCGCCACGGCGGGGTGTGCACGCTGGGCAGCTGCGTCACCAAGCCCGGCATCGTCACGGCGGTGGTGGGCGAGGCCACGGTGGCGCTCGACCAGCGCCACATGGATGCGGGCGAGCTGGCCGCGATGCTCCAGGAGGCCAAGGATGCCAGCCAGCGCTTCGCCGCCGAGGAGCAGTGCGAGGTGGCGTGGAGCCCGATCTGGCGGATCGAGCCGATCCCCTTCGACCCCGGCCTGATCGAGCTGGCCGACGAGGCCATCCGCGAGACCTGCGGCACCTCGCACCGCCTGCCCAGCGGCCCCCTGCACGACGCCGCCGAGGTGGCGCGGGCGGGCATCCCCACCGTCATGCTGTTCGTGCAGAGCCTGCGCGGCATCTCGCACAACAAGATCGAGGACACGCTAGAGGAGCACCTAGAGCTGTCGGTGCAGGCGCTGGACAAGCTGGCCAGCAAGGCTATGGCGTTGATCGCCAAGGGCTAGCGGCCCCGCCAGCATGCGAGCGGCCCTGGGAGGTGTGGTCTACCCACACCTCCCAGGGCCGTTTGGTGCTGAAGGAGCGCCGTGGCCTACTTTGTCGCCACCATCTGGCCGATCTCAAGGGTTCGGGACTGCGCGTCGCCCGAGATTTTGAAGGGCACGCCCTCGTAGCGCTGCTGGGCGTTGCCGGCAGTCGCATTGTTGTTCACCCACGACTTGGCCTCATCGGCCTGCTTGCCGGTGTAGGCGGCGGTCACCACGGTGGTGAAGAACGGCTGGATGCCATCGGCCTGGAGCGCGCCGGTGGCGTCGGTGTACTTGGCCTCGATGTAGTCCACATTGTTGGTGTTGCGGGCATAGTAGGTGACGTGCTGCTGGATATCGCCAGCACCCAGCGAGCAGTCCCACACATAGTACGATATCACCTGCTGGGCGTCGGTGCAGCTGAACTGCTGCTGCTCCAGCGCGCCTTTGAGCGCGGCTGGCTGCAGGGTGGCGAGGCCAGCTGCGGATGGGGCGTTGGTAGCCGCGCTGCGCTGGCGGGCCTGGTAGCGTGGCACCACGACCGCCATCATCAGGAATAGGCCGATCAGGAACAGGATGACGGCGACCGCGTACTTGATGATGCGCGGCGTCAGCCACTCGTTGTACATGCCGCGCGAGTGGTTGGAGTGGACCTCTCGTAGCGTGTTCTCGACCGACATGGCGGTGATATTTGGATCGACACGGCTGAAGCTGATGCCGTGGTTGGTGATGTGCAGCTTCAGATATCGCCCGAGGGAGATAGTGCGAAAGAAGTTAAAGCCCATACAGCGCTCCTCCAGTGAGAGATATACGCCAACGTTCGGTATTCGCGGGGTTAGAAATGTGACTCCAAGTGTACTTTCGATGTGAGGAGGTGTCAAGGCACAGCGGCCATGCGGCGGTGCTGCGCGTTTTCGCTGGCAGAACGGTTTTGCCACCAAGTCACCAAGGAAAAAGGAAGCCAAAGATAAAGATACAAGCCTTCGCGTCTTCGTGGTAAAAAATCTTCCGTGAATCAAGAACGCATAAATCCTGAGGTAGGCTACGATCACGCTTGACAAACTGCCGCCGTGGTGCTACTCTTTTTGCAAGCGCTTACAACACCAGAAGCAAAATAGACTGCTGAGCTGGCGTAGAACGAACTTATTCTTGTAAGCACTTGCAGAGGTCATGCAATGCCGCAGCCTGAAGGCCACGCCGTCACCATCTTCGATGTCGCCGACGAGGCGGGCGTCTCCTACGCCACCGTCTCGCGGGTGATCAACAACAAGGCCCACGTGAAGCCCGAGAAGCGCGAGGCGGTGCTGCGCGCTATGGCGCGGCTGGGCTATGTGGCCAACCAGCAGGCCCGCAGCCTGGCTGGCGGGCGCTCGCGGGTGATCGGCCTGATGGCCTCCGAGCTGAGCACCGGCTACATGGGCAAGATTATCCAAGGCATCGACGAGGCCCTGGCCGAGACCGAGTACGACCTGCTGCTCTACTCCACCCGCAGGCGCACCACGCGCGAGGCATCCTACGTGGCCTCGATCACGCGCGGCCTGGCCGATGGCCTGCTGCTGGTGCTGCCCCGCAACCCCGCCTCGTACCTGCAGTCGCTGCGGCAGCGCCGCTTCCCCTATGTGCTGGTCGATCACCAGGGCATTGGGGCCGCCGAGCCTGCCGTGGGCGCCACCAACGAGCGCGGGGCCTACGACGCCACCTGCTACCTGATCGAGCTTGGCCACCGCCGGATCGGCTTCATCGGCGGCGACATGGGGCTGCGCTGCGCGGTCGACCGCCTAAACGGCTACCGCATGGCCCTGGCCGAGTTCGGCATCGCGCCCGACCCGCAGCTCGTGCTGCCGGGCGACTTTATGCAGCCCGCCGCCTACCAGTCGGCCAGCGCGCTGCTGGCCCTGCCCGAGCGCCCCACCGCGATCTTCGCATCGAACGATGTGACGGCCTTCGGCGCGATGGATGCGGCCCGCGACATGGGGCTGCGCATCCCCGATGATATCTCGATCGTCGGCTTCGACGACATCGCCATGTCCGAGATGGTGACACCAAAGCTCACCACGGTACGCCAGCCGCTTGTGGCCATGGGTTCAGCCGCCACACGCGCGCTGCTGGCCATGCTCGAAGACCCCACACAGGTCTGCGAGCGGCTCGACCTACCGACCGAGCTGGTCATCCGTGGCTCGGCCAAGGCCCCAGCCTAGATGCTTTTCCCGTGGCCCGGCGTGCGTCGGGCCTGCGTCTCTATCTTCCCTTCCATGAGTGGTAAAGGAGCCAGATCATGACCGACCGCTATCAGCCCCGCCCAGAAGACAAGTTTACCTTCGGCCTGTGGACCGTTGGGAATATTGGTCGCGACCCGTTCGGCGAGCCGGTGCGCCCCACGATCTCGCCCGTGGAGATCGTGCACCTGCTGGCCGAGGTCGGCGCATATGGCGTGAACTTCCACGACAACGACCTGGTGCCGATCAACGCCACCCCGGCGGAGCGCGACCAGATCGTGCGCGACTTCAAGGCGGCCCTGAAGGAGACTGGCCTTGTGGTGCCGATGGCCACCACCAACCTGTTCACCGATCCGGCGTTCAAGGATGGCGCGTTCACCTCGAACGACCCCAAGGTGCGGGCCTACGCCATCCAGAAGACCATGAATGCCATCGACCTGGGTGTGGAGTGCGGCGCGAGCACCTATGTGTTCTGGGGCGGTCGCGAGGGCACCGAGAGCGACGCCAACAAGAACCCGGCAGACTCGATGAAGCGCTTCCGCGAGGCGCTCAACTTCCTGTGCGAGTACTCGATCAGCCAGGGCTACAAGCTCAAGTTTGCGCTTGAGCCGAAGCCGAACGAGCCGCGCGGCGACATCTACCTGGCCACGGTCGGCTCGGCGCTGGGCTTCATCAGCACGCTGGATCACCCCGAGATGGTGGGCGTGAACCCCGAGGTCGCCCACGACACCATGGCCGGCCTGAACTTCCTGCACGCCGTGGCCCAGGCCTGGGACGCGGGCAAGCTGTTCCACATCGACCTGAACGACCAGGTGATCGGCCGCTACGACCAGGACTTCCGCTTCGGCGCGGCCAACCTGAAGTCGGCCTTCTACCTGGTGAAGTTCCTTGAGGATGTGGGCTACCAGGGCATGCGCCACTTCGACGCGCACGCCTACCGCACCGAGGACTACGAGGGCGTGAAGGACTTCGCGCGCGGCTGCATGCGCACCTACCTGATCCTGAAGGAGAAGGCCCAGCAGTGGAACGCCGACGCCGAGCTGCAGGCGCTGCTGAAGGCGGTGCCGCAGGACGACGGCTCGGTGGCGCAGTTCACCGGCGCGTTCAGCAAGGAGAAGGCTGCCGCCCTCAAGGCGTTCAGCTTCGACCGCGCGGCGCTGGGCGCGCGTGGCTACGGCTACGAGCGGATCGACCAGATCACGAACGAGATCCTGCTTGGCGTCCGCTAGGTGATGGAGAAGGGGTGCCCTGCCAGCTGGCGGGGCACCCCTTTCTACTAGCCTGCGAGCGCCTGGAAATCGGCATCGCTCAGGGTGAGCGTGGCGGCGGCGGTGTTCTCCTCTAGGTGCCCCACCGAGGAAGTGCCCGGGATGGGCAGCATCACCGGCGAGCGCCGCAGCAGCCAGGCCAGCGCCACCTGCGCGGGCGTGGCCCCCAGCCGCTCGGCGGTGCCCGCCAGGCTGCTGCCGGGCTTGAGCAGCCTGCCGGTGTCCAGCGGAAACCAGGGGATGAAGCCGATGCCCTCGCGCTCGCAGTAGTCCAGCACGTCCTCGTGCTGGCGGTTGCCCAGGTTGTAGAGATTCTGCACCGTGGCGATCGGCACGATGCTGCGGGCGTGCTCGATCTGCTCCACGTCGACCTCGGAGAGGCCCACGTGGCGGATCTTGCCCTCGCGCCGCATGTCGGCCAGCACGCCGATCTGCTCGTCTGCCGGGTACTTGTCGTCGATGCGGTGCAGCTGGTAGAGGTCGATGTGGTCGAGCTTCAGCCGCCGCAGGCTGCCCTCCAGCGCCGTGCGCAGGTGGGCGGGGTTGCCGTTGGTGACCCACTGGTTGGGGCCGGTGCGGTCGAAGCCGCCCTTGGTGGCGATCAGCAGGCCCTGCGGGTAGGGGTGCAGCGCCTCGGCGATCAGCTCCTCGCTCACGTTCGGGCCGTAGGAGTCGGCGGTGTCGATCAGGTTGATACCCAGCGCGGTGGCCCGCCGCAGCACGCGGATGGCCTCGGCGTGGTCGCGGGGCGGCCCCCACACGCCCGCGCCGGTGATCTGCATCGCGCCATAGCCCAGCCGGTAGACCGGGATGTCCCCGCCGATCTGGAAGGTGCCGCTGGCCAGGGCTGGCTGCTCGTTGGTGGACATAGTACGTGTATCCTTTCCGTTGACGTAAGGCTTGCCTGCCTTTGCTATGCGCTCACGTGAGTGCCATCGCCTTACTACGTAGCGATATCTGTGTAGGATGCACCGTAGCGATTGGCGGGTATGAAGAAGGGGCGGAAGCGAACTTCCACCCCTTGCAGCTTGCTGTTGAGGCCCTCGATCAGCCGTTTGCTGGCGGCTGCGCATTCGGGTCAGCGGTGGGCTGGGGTTGCGCGTTCGGGTCAGCGGTGGGCTGAGGCTGCGCATTCGGGTCAGCGGTGGGCTGAGGCTGCGCATTCGGGTCAGCGGTGGGCTGGGGTTGCGCGTTCGGGTCAGCGGTGGGCTGAGGCTGCGCGTTCGGGTCAGCGGTGGGCTGAGGCTGCGCGTTCGGGTCAGCCGTGGGCTGGGCCGGAGCGTTCGGGTCGGTCGTGGGCGGCGTCAGCAGCGCCGGGTCGATCGTCGGCTGCGCGTTCGGGTCCGGGGTCGGCTGCGCGTTCGGGTCGATCGTGGCCGTGGGCGTGATGGTGGTCGAGAGGAACACCGGCTGACCGTTCGCCCCCATGTCGGCGGGGTTCACGGCGTACTTGTTCGGCCAGGGGCGGAACACGGTGCGGAACAGCTCAGGCTTCCGCTCGGTGCCGTTCTCGGTGATGGTGCGGAAGACCTGGATGGTCATGCCGCCGCGCGCGGTGTCGGTGCGCTTCATCGTGCCGACGGGCTGCTGGGGATCGGGGTAGTACTCGGGCGTGGTGATCGCCGGGGTCTTGGACACGATCTCCTGGGTGAGCGTCACCGTGCGGTTGGGCTTGGTGCCGAACAGCGTCACCTGGGCCAGCGCCTGCTTGGGATCGGCGGTGGCCTGCATCAGCAGCCAGTGGCCGGTGTCGTTGACGAACTTCAGGTCCTGCACGCCGGTGAAGATCGCCGCGTCCAGGCCGGGGCCGTCGCCGTAACTGCCAAGGCCGTACTTATTGTACCAGCTGATATAGTAGGTGTGCTCCTTGCGCTCGGTGATCGGCAGGCCGGCCCAGAAGGCAGCGCGGAACACGGTGGTCGAGTCCTGGCAGATGCCGCCGCCGAACTCAAGCTGGGTGCGGTTCTGGATGATCGCGTAGCCCTGCACGAAGCCGTTGCTCTCGTCGATCTCGCCCACGGTGTTGTTGAACGAGAACTCGTCGCCGGGGCCGATCAAGATACCGTTCAGCAGCTTCATGCCCGCCAGGATGTTGGTGATGCGGTACTTGGCCGAGCCAGTGAAGTCGCTCTTGCCAGTGGCCACCACCTCTTTGATCCCGAGGGTGTCGAGGTTGGCGCTGGTGACGCGCGGGCTGGATGTGGTGGTGGGCAGCGTGACGCTGTGGCTGCCGCCCTCGATGGCGGCGGCGATCATGTCCACGGCCTTGGCCTCATCCACGCGGGTGCCGTTCTCGCCCTCGGCGGTGATCTTCAGGTCGCCGCCGTTCCAGCTCACCCGAGGCTCCTTGGCGGGCTTCTCGGTGCGCTTGGCGGTGAGCGCGATGCGCTCGGCCAGGGCGGCGCGGTCGGCGCTGAGCTTCAGCTTCTGGCCGTCGGCGGTGAAGCTGAGCAGCGGGCCGACGGTCTCGGCATCCCAGGGGTAGTCCTTGCCGCCGATCGTCAGCTTCAGGGGCTGGGCCAGGAACGCCTGGGCCTGGGCCTTGGCGGCCTCGGCGGCCTCCACGCCCACCGGCGCGGGCGCGGGCTTGGTGGTGATCTGCACCTGGGCGGGCTGGCCCTGGGCCAGCGCGGCGGTGGCGGCGCTGGCCGTCGCATCCACATCCATGGCCAGGCCATCGGTGGATGGGGTGACGATCAGCTCGGTGTTGGTGTAGATCACGGTGGCGTTCACCGCATTCTGCGCGATCGCGGGGGCGATGCTCTCCAGGTAGCTGCGCAGCGCGGCCTGGTCGACGGCCACCTTGATGGCGCTGCCATCGACGCTGGCCGTAGCCCCGATCTGCTTGGCGCTGGGCTGCCAGCGCTGGTCGCCGTACAGCAGCACCACCGGCTTGGCGGCGAGCTGTTCGAGCTGTGCCTGCTGGGCGGGCGAGATGGCGGCGGTGGGCGCAGCGGCGGCGGTGGGGCTGGCGGCGGGGCTGGTGGCGCTGGGGGTCTGGGCGGTCTCGCCGCCGCAGGCGGCCAGAGCCAGGCTAAGCAATCCGAGTGTTCCGACCGACAGCGTGCGAGTGAGAATCTGTTTGGGGTGTAACATCATGTGGGATACAGCAACGGAGAATGACTGGGTCGTTTTCGGCACACGGACCTCCACCGTAGAAAACCATGGCACGCTCCGCAGCTTCGTGAATGAATAAATGCGTTCGTGAGAGTAGAGCGTGTTGCTTTAGTTGAACAACAGGTTTGCACTATACCTACTATAGTGGCAATTGTCAATGGTTCCAACGGATGATAGTGCGGTATCTGGCCATCGAGAAGGCGCTATCATCTAATTCTCACCATTGTGTAGGATGTATATCAGCTTCGCCCCGCGCGGGCGCGTGTATAACCGTTGTGCCGACATTTGTCGGCATCTGAAAGCGAAGAGGCTTCGACTATGAGCTACTTGCTAGGTCTGGATATCGGCACGTCGGGGGCCAAGGCCCTGCTGTGCGATGAGGGCGGCGCGGTGCTGGCCACCGCCATGGCCGAGTACCCCCTGCTCACCCCCCAGCCGCTGTGGAGCGAGCAGAACCCCGAGGAATGGTGGCGCGGCGCGCGCGCGGCCCTGGCCGAGGTGGTGCGCAAGGCGGGGGTGCCCGCCGCGCAGATCGTGGGCCTGGGCCTGACAGGCCAGATGCACGGCGCGGTATTTTTGGATGCGGCCGGGCAGGTCATCCGCCCGGCGCTGCTATGGAACGACCAGCGCACCGCCGCCGAGTGCGACGAGATCACCCAGCGCGTGGGCGCGGCCCGCCTGATCGAGATCGCGGGCAACCCGGCGCTCACCGGCTTCCAGGCCCCCAAGATCCTGTGGCTGCGCAACCACGAGCCGCAGCACTACGCGCGGCTGGCCCAGGTGCTGCTGCCCAAGGATTACATCCGCCTGCTGCTCACCGGCGTGAGCGCCGCCGACGCATCCGACGCGGCGGGCACGCTGCTGCTCGACCTGGCGCGGCGCGACTATAGCGACGAGATCCTGGCCAAGCTCGACATCCCGCGCGTCTGGCTGCCCACGGTCTACGAGGGGCCGCAGGTCACTGGCGCGCTGCTGCCCGAGGTGGCCGCCGAGCTGGGCCTGCCCGCCGGGCTTCCGGTGGTGGCGGGCGGCGGCGACAACGCGGCGGCGGCGGTGGGCACCGGCGTGGTGCGCGCTGGCGTGGTCAGCAGCAGCATCGGCACCAGCGGCGTGCTGTTCGCCCACTCCGACGCGATCGCGCTCGACCCGCAGGGGCGGCTGCACAGCTTCTGCCACGCGGTGCCCGGCCAGTACCACCTGATGGCGGTCACGCTCTCGGCGGGCGGCTCGCTGCGCTGGTGGCGCGACCTGCTGCGCGCTGGCGGGGCCACCGTGCCCAGCGGCCTCTCCTACATCGACCTGGAGAACATGGCCGCCACCACCGCGCCTGGGGCCGAGGGCCTGCTGTTCCTGCCCTACCTCACCGGCGAGCGCACCCCTCACCTCGACCCGCTGGCGCGCGGCGCGTTCGTGGGCCTGACGGCGCGGCATACGCTGGCGCACATGTGCCGCGCGGTGCTGGAGGGCGTGGTCTACTCGCTGCGCGACGGTCTGGAGATCATGCGCGGCCTGGATGTGCCGATCACGCAGATCCGCGCCACCGGCGGCGGCGGCAAAAGCCCGATCTGGCGGCAGATGCAGGCCGATATCTACGGGGCCGAGGTGGCGACCCTGACCGCCGAGGAGGGGCCGGCCTACGGCGCGGCGCTGCTGGCGGGCGTGGGCGCTGGCGTGTTCGCCAGCGTGGATGATGCGGTGGGGCGCTGCGTGGCCGTTGCTGGCACCACAACGCCCGACAGCGCGGCGGCGGCGGCCTACGATGCCACCTACGCGGTCTACCGCGACACCTACGCGGCCCTGCGCCCGATCATGCATCGGCTGGCGGGCCTGTAGGCGCTGCGGCGCGTGCGGGCGGCGGCGAGCTTGGCGCTCGCCGCCGCCCGCTTTTTTTGCCCGCCAGCGGCCAGGCTTCGGCGGGGTGAAAAGAGGGCCGGGCGCGGCCATGGCAGCTATGGCCAAACAAGCCGAGATTCGCACCTTGTTGGATGGGGCCAACCCGCCTGCTGATTCGCAGGATGCGGGCCTGCAAGGGCAAGCGGCCTCATACGGTGTCACGTTTTGCGGCTTTACGAGGCGTTCGCGGTGAAAATGCGCGTTGTCGTCGGGTCGACTCATGTCCGCTTTCGTTGGTGTTGGTTCCTCGTGGGGGGGGTGGATGCCCTGCGCGGGCGGCGGCTAGGGGCCAGCCCCCTCACATGGTGCCACTTTTGTAGGCGAGGCTTCTGAATGCGACAAAGCGAACAAGATGGCGTGCCAGACCATACACAAAGGATCACATCTTCTAAAAGCGCTCCCTACACCTCATTCGCGCTAACCCATGATCGCGGCATACCAGCCCACCGTTCCCATGCGGCGAAGGTGCCGGTGATGTTTTGCTGGCCATATGCACGAACACCAGATGCCTGATTTTGGCATAGGAACGCTTCAAATTGGGGTTCCAAGGGGCAACGCCCCTGGCGGGGTTCCAAGGGTGCGGAGCCCTTGGTGCCGCCCGCACAGGGCAGGCACCACCATCCAAAAACACCCACTATTCCACGAAGGCGCACTCTGGCTCAATCAACCGCAACGCGCCGTTTCGTCAACAACGCCTCAGAAAACCATACAAAGTGACACCATGTGAGGGGGCTGGCCCTCACATGGTGTCACTTTTTTTGAGGTGTTTCCCATCAGCGATAGCAGCGGTGGTTGTGGTGTGGGTGGATGCCCTGCGCGGGCGGCGCCGAGGGGCTCGCCCCTCGGAACCCCACGAGGGGGCGTCGCCCCCTTCGAACCCCCAATTTGAAGCATTCCAATGCCGAATGCTGGCGGCTGGTGTTCGTGCATATGGCCAGTGTGCACGAGCGGCACCTTCGCCGCATGGGCCAGGTGGGTGGGGCAGCGATGCGTGACGTAGGGGCGGGTCTGGTGCCCGCCCCTACGTCACGCATCGCCATGTGCGGTGGGCATCGGGCGGCATTGCGATGTCTGCTGCGCATCGCGATGGGGAGGGCATACAACCCGCTCTCCACACCTTCCCCCGCGTCCTTGCGCCTTCGTGGTAAATGGTTCTTTTCTTCCCTTGGAGCCTTGGAGTCTTGGTGGTAAAACGATTCTTATCTCCCCTCCCTGTCTTCGCGTCTTGGTGGTAAAGCGTTCCCCTTTTCGCGCCCTCGCTTGAAAAATAGGCGCGTGCGTGTCACAATGCACAGCAGGTTCGCACCCGCGTGTTCGTCCGGCAGGGCTAGTCCCTGCCTTTCTCATGTATGCTCTGGAGGCCCCATGTCGCTTTCCCGAGGGCGCTACCCCGCCCGTCTGACCCTGCCCGACATCCCCGAGGATGTGCTGGAGCGCTATCGCCTGCACTGGCGCGGCGAGGCGCTGCACACCGCGCCCGAGCAGTTCGCGCCGCTCACCGCCGCCCAGCTCTTCGGCACCGACTCCCCGCTGACGGTCGATGTCGGCTGCGCCACTGGCGAGTTCGTCTGCGGCCTGGCCGAGCTGCACCCCGAGCGGCGCTTTCTGGGCATCGAGATGTCGCGCAAGCCGATCGAGCACGCGGTGGTGCGGGCCAGCGGCCTGGGGCTGGAGAACATCCGCTTTCTGCAGGCCGATGTGACCATGGTCGGCCCGCTGCTGGTGCCCGAGAGCGTGGCCACCTTCTCCATCCACTTTCCGGTGCCCTACACCACCACCCACAAGCGCAAGCACCACACCTACGGCCCGCGCATGCTCGATCACTACCTGCGCGCGCTGGTGCCCGGTGGCCGCATCAGCATCGTCACCGATAGCCCCGATGTGCGGCAGGACGTGCAGGCCATGATGGCCCACGAGCCGCGCCTGCGCGAGATCGCCCAGGATGGCTGGCAGCTCTCGCTCGACGAGCACCTGAAATCGCCCTACCAGCGGCTGTGGGAGAAGCGCGGGCGCGCGATCTGGCGCGCCGAGTACGAGAAGCAGGGCTGATGACGGGATCGCAGATTCTGCTGATCGGGATCACGACGGCGGCGCTGGCCCTGATCGTCTCCAACAAGGTGCGCGCCGATCTGGTGGCGCTGCTGGTGGCGCTGGCCCTAGGCATCACGCGGCTGCTCACCCCCGAGCAGGCCCTGGCTGGTTTCAGCAACAGCGCCGTGATCACCATCGTGGGCCTGTTCGTGATCACCGCCGCGCTGGAGCGCACCGGCGTGGTGCAGTGGCTGGCCGACCGCCTGGCGCTGCTGGGCGGCGGCAGCGAGCTGCGGATCGCGGCCACCTTCATGGCGGCTGGGGCGGTGCTGTCGCTGGTGATGAACAATATCGCGGCGGGCGCGGTGCTGCTGCCCGCCGCCGTGAGCGTGGCGCGGCGGGCCAAGGTGCCCGCATCCAAGGTGCTCATCCCGCTGGCCTACGGCACGCTGTTCGGCGGCATGGCCACGCTGTTCACCACCGCCAACATCATCCTGAGCGGCAACCTAGAGGCCCAGGGCCAGCGCGGCCTGACCATGGTCGATTTTCTGCCCACCGGCGGCCTGATCGCGCTGGCGGGCATTGCCAGCATGCTGCTGGCGGGCCGCCACCTGCTGCCCCGCCGCGAGTCGGTGGGCCGCAGCGCCATGCGCCGCCCCGATCTGACCAAGACCTACCAGCTGGCCGAGCGGCTGTGGGAGGTGCGCGTGGGCCACGGCTCGCCGCTGATCGCCCTGCGCCTGAGCGACAGCGTGATCGGCGCACAGCTGGGCATCACGGTGCTGGGCATCTGGCGCGGGCGCGAGGCCAAGATCCCGGCCTCGGCAGAAGACGTGATCGCCGACGGCGATATTCTGCTGGTGCTGGGCCGCGAGGAGCGGGTGCGCCAGCTGGAGAACTATTCCACCACCATTGGGCGCAACAGCGCCGCCGAGGCCTCGCGGCTCTCGGTGCTGCTGGGCGAGGTGCTGATCGCGCCGCGCTCGCAGGCCATCGGCCAGACGCTGAAGGAGCTGCGCTTTCGCAGCAAGTTCGCCATGACCGCCGTGGCGATCTGGCGCGAGGGCCGGGCCTACCGCACCGACGTGGGCGACTTCGAGCTAGAGGCGGGCGATGCGCTGCTGCTGGTCGGCCCCGCCGAGCAGTTTCAGCGCCTGGCCGAGGAGCCGGGCTTTATCGTGCTCGACCAGCCGCAGCGGCAGGCGGCGCAGACCACCCAGAAGGCCCCGCTGGCCCTGCTGATCACGGCGGGCATGCTGGCGCTGGCCGCCCTGCGGCTGGTGCCCACCCCCGAGGCCATGCTGGCGGGCGCGGCGCTGCTGGTGATCACTGGCTGCATGAACATGGAAGAGGCCTACCGCGCGATCGAGTGGCGGGTGGTAGTGCTGATCGCGGGCATGCTGCCGGTGGGCACCGCGCTGGTGGCCACCGGCCTCTCCGCCCAGGTGGGCGGCCTGCTCACCTCCGGCGTGTTTGCATCCAGCCCGCTGGCTCTGGTAGGCGGGCTGTTCGTGCTCACCGTGGCGCTGACGCAGTTTGTGGGCGGCCAGGTGGCCTCGCTGATCATCGGGCCGATCGCGGTGAGCGCGGCCATGCAGCTGGGCATCAGCCCGCAGGCCGTGGCGGTGGCGGTCTCGATCGCCTGCTCCACCGCCTTCCTCACCCCGATCGCCCACCCCGTGAACGTGCTGATGATGGGCCCGGGCGGCTACAGCTTTGGCGACTTCGTGCGCGCGGGCGCGCTGATGACGGCGGTGACGCTGGGCATGCTGCTGGTGCTGATGCCGCTGCTGTGGGGCGTGGGGCTGTGATCTTCTTCACGCCTCTGCCGCGCCGCTGTCATGAGATTGCCACGCCGTTCTCAGATCGCGGGTGATACAATACCGCTGTGCCGCCGAACAACCCGCAACCCTGGCGGCTGGAGGTCTCCCGCTTGAACCGACTGACACAGCAGGGCGCGTATCGCTACAACGAGCTGCTCCACGAATCGCGCTCTTTCCTCTCCCGGCGCTTCCCCACCGCGCTCTGGCAGGGCGACCCCGCGCAGCCCACGGTGGCGCTCACCTTCGACGATGGCCCGAGCCAGCGCGACCTGGGGCGCATCTTGGCGAGCCTGGATGCGGCGGGCGCGGTGGCCACGTTCTTCTTCATTGGCGAGAAGGTGCCCGCCGCCCCGCAGCTGGTGCGCGAGGTGGCCCGCGCAGGCCACCAGATCGGCCTGCACGGCTACCGCCACCGCCCCTTCACCAGCACGCGCCCCGAGCTGCTGCGCGCCGAGCTGCTGCTGGCCCGCACGCTGATCGGCAGGCTGTGCGGCTGGTGCCCCGAGCAGCTGCGCGACGTGCGCCCGCCCTACGGCATGTTTTCGCCCGCTACGCTGCGCGCCCTGGATCGCTGGGGCTACCGCGCGGTGATGTGGAGCCTGGTGCCCTTCCACTGGCAGATCAGCGCGCCCATGGCCCACGGCCAGATCCAGCGCCGCCTGCGCAGCGGCTCGCTGATCGTGCTGCACGAGGACATGGCCCACGGCCCGCCGGTGGGCGATCTGCTCGACACCACGCTGGCGCACATCCGTAGCGCGGGCCTGCGCACCATCACCATCGACGAGATGTGGCGCTCGCACCCCCGCGCGCCCTCGCCGCTGCCGTTGGCGGTCTAGCTCGCAGGGTCTATGCGTTCTGGATAAAGCGCCGATTCTTGCACCACCAAGACTCCAAGACCCCAAGGAAAGAAGGGGACGAATACCACGAAGGCGCGAAGACACGAAGGGAAGAAAACCGATTCATCATCAGGCGAGGCGTCATCAGAAAAAACGTATACGCCCTGCTCTAGCCCGCGCCACGCTGAATTGCGGGCGGCAAAAGCTGGTATAGTAGATGTCTCAGATGTCTGATCGATTGTGTATGTGCCCTGCGGCGGGCGGCGGACGGCAGCGGGGCCATCCGCCGCCAGCGCCCGCCGCCAGAGCAGGGTAGGAGCTTCCGTTGACCGAGATCGATAGAACGCTGATCTTGCGGGCGCGTCACCGCTGGGAGGCCGAGGATGGGTCGCCCGCCCCGCTGGGCGTGCGCTGGATCCCCGCCGAGCAGGCCTATAACTTCGCGCTCTACTCGCGCCACGCCACCAGCGTCACGCTGCTGCTCTACGGCGAGCACGACGTGGTGGAGCCGTGCATCGAGTGCCCGCTCGATCATTTTCGCAATAAAACGGGCTATATCTGGCACTGCCGCCTGCCGCTGAAGGATATGAAGGACGCCACCTACTACGCCTACCGCGTGGATGGCCCCTTCGAGCCGCGCTACGGCCACCGCTTCAACCCCCAGAAGCTGCTGCTCGACCCCTACGCCCCGGCGGTGTTCTTCCCGCGCAACTTCAGCCGCGAGGCCGCCATCCGCCCCGGCAGAAACGACGGTATGGCCCCGCTGGGCATCATCCCGCCGCACCTGGCCCGCAGCACGGTGCCGCGCCCGCTGCGCCCCACCCACACCCACGACACGGTGATCTACGAGGTGCACGTCAAGGGCTTCACCGCCCACCACTCCTCCGGCGTGTCGTTTGCCAGCCGGGGCACCTTCGCCGGGCTGATCGAGAAGATCCCCTACCTGAAGGATCTGGGTGTGACCGCCGTGGAGCTGCTGCCGGTGCACCAGTACGACCCCGAGGAGGGCAACTACTGGGGCTACATGACGCTCAACTTCTTCTCGCCCCACCACGCCTACAGCGCCTCCGGCGACGCCGTGGCCGAGTTTCGCGTGATGGTAGACGCCTTCCACGAGGCTGGGATCGAGGTGCTGCTGGATGTGGTCTATAACCACACCACCGAGGGCGACGAGCGCGGCCCGACCTACAGCATGCGCGGGCTGGACAATAGTATCTACTACCTGCTGAAGGGCGCGCAGAACCACTACGCCAACGACGCAGGCACCGGCAACGTGCTGCGCTGCGCCCGCCCGGTGGTGCGCAAGATGATCATCGACAGCCTGCGCCTGTGGGCCGCCGAGATGGGGGTGGATGGCTTCCGCTTCGATCTGGCCTCGATCTTCACGCGCAACGACGACGGCAGCGTGAACCTCGGCGACCCGCCCATGATCGCCGAGGTCAGCTCGTTCGCCGCCGAGTACGACGTGCGCCTGATCGCCGAGGCCTGGGACATCGACAGCTACCAGCTAGGGCGCTCGTTCCCCGGTACCACCTGGCTGCAGTGGAACGGCAAGTTCCGCGACGACATCCGCGCCTTTGTGCGCGGCGACCCCGGCAAGGTGCCCGACCTGATGCGCCGCCTCTACGGCTCGGATGACCTGTTCCCCGACACGCTGGCCGACGCCTACCGGCCCTACCAGAGCGTGAACTTCATCACCGCCCACGACGGCTTCTGCCTCTACGATCTGGTGAGCTACAACCACAAGCACAACGAGGTGAACGGCCATAACAACATGGATGGCTCGGACAACAACATCTCGTGGAACTGCGGCTGGGAGGGCGATGCGGGCGTGCCCGATGCGGTGATGCGCCTGCGCAAGCGCCAGGTGCGCAACTTCTTCACGCTGCTGCTGCTGGCCAACGGCACGCCCATGTTCTGCGCGGGCGACGAGTTCCTGAATACCCAGCGCGGCAACAACAACCCCTACAACCAGGATAACGAGATCACCTGGCTCAACTGGGATCTGCTGGAGCGCAACCGCGCCACCCACCGCTTTGTGAAGCACATGATCGCCTTCCGCAAGGCCCACCCGACCCTAGGCCGCAGCCGCTACTGGCGCGAGGACATCCGCTGGTATGGCGTCGGCCCCGCGCCCGACCTCGCGCCTTCGTCGCATAGCATCGCCTTCTGCCTGCACGGCGAGAGCCAGCTGGATGACGACCTGTACGTGATGATCAACGGCTACCACTCCGACCTGCTGTTCGAGCTGCAGGAGGGCGCGCCCGGCCAGTGGCTGCGCGTGGTGGACACTAGCCTGCCCAGCCCCGACGACATCGCCGAGCCGGGCAGCCAGATCACGCTCTACACCCAGCACTACTCGGTGCGCGGGCGCTCGATCGTGGTGCTGCGTCGGCCCTTCCAGGGCAAGGAGCGCGAGGCCGCAAGCGGCTAGGCGCGGCGTGATTTTCGGGCATACAGCGGCGGCGGGGGCATATGCCCCCGCCGCCTTGCTGCGCCTAGCCCTTGCGCGAGGTCTGGCTGGCGTAGGTGCTCTCGAAGATCTTGTCGGCGTTGCCCGCCTCGAAGCCGTCGCGGCGCATGGCGCGGGTGATCTGGGCCTTGGGCAGGTGGGCGTAGGGCGCGAGCGGCCTGCGCTCGGCGAATTCCACGTACGACCCCGAGATCATGTGGCGCTCGCCCCCGGCGAACTCGGCCTCGATCATCTCGGCCACGGTCGAGCTCTGCAGCAGCCCGCCGTCGGGGCTGGACTTGATCGTGCCGCCCGCGTTGTTCAGCTTCAGCCCGTTGCGCTCCAGGAAGCTGTTGAAGGTCTCGATCGAGTCGTAGCCCACGGGCAGGTTGTGGATGCTGATCGTGAAGTGGTTGAGGTAGTAGCGGTTGTAGATCACCCAGGCGGCGTACTCGCTCTCGACGCTTAGCCGCTGGTAGTCGGCCCAGGTGGGCAGCCGCCACAGCGCGCGATGCAGGAACCCGTCGACCTGCGCGGCGTCGTCTAGGTCCAGGTCATCCACGGGGTCGTGCGTCACCTCGTCGGTGTACGAGCGGATGATGGCCTGGGCCTCGTCGCTCAGGTCGCCCACGCGCAGCTCGCTCACGAAGATGCGCGGGAAGTGCGGCGCGGGCGGGCTGTACCAGTAGGCGTCGAGCTTCTTGGTGGCGAAGGACAGCGGCTCGCGGCGCTCGTAGCCGTAGCGCAGGAAGATCTTCTCGAACGAGCGGATGCCGAGCTGGGGCACGCCCATGGTGCGGAAGGCGATGTGGTCGTTCTCGATGTCCTCGGGCCGCTCGATGATGCCCTCGCGCACCATCGCCCGCACGATGGTGCCCACGTCGGGCACGCGCTCCTGGTAGCGGCGCATCAGGCCGTCGAGGACATGCTGGAGGATGTCGTGCTGGTGGAGGGTAGCCGATGCCATACTGCGCTCCTTTAGTGCAGAGGGTGGGAAACACCGTTGTTGCCACGAATGTCGGCACGGCTACTGTAGCGCACGCGCTGGCCCGCTGTCAAGGCTGAAGCCAGCTGGGAGCAGGTCCGATGCGTTCTCGATACACCGGCGATTCTTTACCACGAAGACGCGAAGGCACGAAGGGGGAAATCGCGAGCAATTTTGCGCCTCTGTGTTTTCGTGGTATTCGTTTTCTGTGTTTCTTGCCGTCTTGGTGGTGAAAAATCTGTCGAGAGCGCATATGGCCTGCCAGCTGGGCGCATGCCACGCGGAGACAGAGGTGACAGGGGAATTCGGTCCGCCAGCGCTTGGCCCAGCTTTCCCGCTGCGGTGGCGATTATGGCCAGCTGGCGTATCGCGGCGCCTTCGCCGGATGGGCGAGGCCGCATCAGGTCAACGGGCTACAGCTTCGATCAGGATGGTTGTGCTTGGTAGGTGGGTGGATGCCCTCCGCAGGGGCACTTTTTTGTTCAGAGCAGTCGGATGCGGCAGCGCCCATCCAAACGCGTGCCGGGGCATGCTGGACACGAGGAACGCCTGATGATGCCGTACCCTCGGTAGGCGATGCCGTGCCAGCGATGCGATCCGTGCAGTAGGGGCGGGTCTGGTGCCCGCCCACGCCGTCGTCATCGCCCGCATCGTCGGAACATTTGATGCGGGCGATGACGACAGCATAGAATACATCGCCATGCTGCGAGATCATCGGATGGATTTCGATGCAGATGGCGGACTGCGATGGGGCGGGCATGAAACCCGCCCCTACACCCGATGATCAGCATTGCGGGCATCGCTCCCGGCCCGCTGCTCGCAATGCTGATCATCGCTGATGCCTACCCACCTGGCCCATGCGGCGAAGGTGCCGCTATGGTCTTCATGGCCATATGCACGAATGCTAGCTGCCAGCGGGCAGCATGGGAACACCCAAAATTGGCGGTTCCAAGGGGGCAATGTCCCCTGGCGGGGTTCACAGGGGCTGGCCCCTGTGCGCCGCCCGCGCAGGGCATCCACCCACTAAACAATTATTACCGCCATCACTGCTGGGAAACGCGTCAAAAAAGTGCCCCTGTTGAGGGGCATTGCTCTTGGCGAGGTTTCAAGGGAGCGGAGCCTTTGGCACCGCCCGCATCAGGCTGTCAGCAACCAGCTACGAGGAACCACCATGATGGAATCCGCAGCCAGGTCGGCCCGACCAGGCAACGCTCCAAGCATTGCCTACGGTCGACCCGACGCGGATGATCGAACCCGCATCCAAACATGCCTGCATGCGCCCTACGCGCTGCGCATGCGGTCGCGCAGCGAGATGATGGTTTGGCCGTAGGTGGTGCCCGGCACCGCCCACTTGCCGTTCAGCCCGATGATCGTGGGGGCCACGCCGCGGTAGGATGCGGGCAGCGGGCGCACCGTCATCGCATAGTCGATCAGTCGCTGCTGCATGTCGTTCTGCGGCGTCTTGAGCGCGTAGGCCAGCAGCCGCCCCAGGTGCGCCGCCACCGCGTCGTCATTCCACTCGGCGAAGCTCACGCCCTCGTACCAGCGGCCATCGCGGTAGGCCCAGCGCGAGGCGTCGCCGTTGGGCGGCGCGTCGGGCGCGCCCGGCATGCTCTGCCCGGTGACGCCGATGCCCGCCGGGTTGCGGCGCGGGCGCAGCGACCACCACGAGGTGATGCTGCCGGTCTCGTGGCACATCTGCGCGATGGCGAGGAACCAGTCCATCCCCGCCGCATCGCCCAGGCTCTGGTAGGCCGCCACGATCTGGGCCAGGTCGTAGTCGGTGTAGCTGGCGTCGGCTCGGGGGGCCAGCCAGCGCACGGCGGCGTCGGGGGGGCCGCTGGCCGGGCCGACGATCGGCGCGTCGCCGCTGGTGGGCGTGGCGGTCGGCCCGCTGGTGGGTGCGGTGGTGGCCGTGGGCTGTATGGTTGCGGTGGGCGTGCTGGTGGGCGTTGGCGTGGCCGTCGGTGTGGGCGTCGGCAGCGGCTTCATCACCAGGGGCAGCCACACCGGCCCCGCCGTAGGGGTGGCGCTGGGCGTGCTGGTGGCATCGGCGGTGGGCGTGGCCTCGTCGCTGGCGGTCGCGCCAGGCGCACGCAGCAGGTAGTCCACCCCGGCGAGCGTGCAGGTGGTGATGGCCACGGTCAGAAATTGTCGTCGTGATGGCATAGGGCCTATGGCTGTGCTCTTGGTGCGCGGGTGCGCCGGTTGCATTATACTAGAAACCCTGCGCTTGCCAAGGGAGCAAAACTGATACAAAATCCTGGTGCGCGGGCGCTGTTGCCCGCGCCGCCGAGCAGAACCGAGGGCGATCATGGGCGATACTCTTCTGGCCGACCTGCGCGCCAGCGTGCGCGGCGAGGTGCGCGGCGATGATGTGACGCGCGCGCTCTACGCCACCGACGCCAGCATCTACCAGATCCCGCCGCTGGCCGTGGTGGTGCCGATCGATGAGGCCGATGTGGCCGCCGCGCTGGCCGTGGCCCGCCGCCACGGGGCCGCGATCACGCCGCGCGGCGGGGCCACCAGCCTGGCCGGGCAGACCGTTGGGCGCAGCGTGCACCTCGATTTCACCACCCACATGCGCTACCTGCTGGAGCTGAATGTGCAGGAGAGCTACGCCTGGGTCGAGCCGGGCATGGTGCTGGATGAGCTGAACGCCCTGCTCGCGCCCCACAGCCTGATGTTCGCGCCCGACATCTCGCCGGGCAACCGCGCCACCATCGGCGGCATGGTCTCCAACAACTCGTCGGGCATGTACTCGCTGCGCTACGGCAAGACCATCGACCACGTGCTGGCGCTGCGGGTGCTGCTGGCCGATGGCAGCGTGGCCACGCTCGGCCCGCTGAGCGCAGAGGAGCTGCGCTCCAAGCTCACGCTCGACAGCCTGGAGGGACGGGCCTACCGCGCGGTGCGTCGCCTGGCCCGCGAGCATGCCGAGGAGATCGAGCAGCGCTACCCCAAGCTGCTGCGGCGGGTGGGCGGCTACAACCTGGATTCCTTCGCGCAGCCGGGCGAGGCGCGGCCCTTCAGCCTCGCGCCCATGGTGGTCGGCTCCGAGGGCACGCTGGCGATCATCCTGGCCGCCCAGCTGCGGCTCACGCCGCGCCCCAGCCATACCGGCATCGGCGTGCTGGCCTTCGCCACGCTGGATGCGGCGCTGGACGCCGTGGTGCCCTGCCTGGAGACCGACCCGGCGGCGGTGGAGCTGATGGACGACATCCTGCTGCGCCTCACCCGCCAGTCGCGCGAGTACGGCGGCTACCTTGCCCAGTTCGTGCAGGGCGAGCCGGGCGCGCTGCTGCAGGTCGAGTACTTCGGCGCGACGCCCGCCGAGGTGGATGCGCAGCTGACCCAGCTTGAGTCCCACCTGGCGCGGCGCGGCGTGGCCTGCGCCATCACCCGCGTCACCACGCCCCAGGTGAGGCAGGCCGTGCTGCAGGTGCGCAAGGCCGGGCTGCCGCTGCTGCAGTCGATCTCGCCCGACCTGCGCCCCGAGACCTTTGTCGAGGACTCGGCGGTGGACCCGGCGCGGCTGGCCGCCTACATCCGCCAGTTCCGCAGCATCTGCCACGCCGAGGGTGTGGAGGTGGCGTTCTACGGCCACGCCTCGGTGGGCCTGATGCACGCCCGCCCGCTGATCAACCTGAAGCTGGCCGAGGATGTGGTGCGGATGCGGCGGATCGCCGAGGCGGTGCGCGACCTGGTGATCGAGTACGGCGGGTCGCTCTCGGGCGAGCACGGCGACGGCATGCTGCGCGGCGAGTTCGTGCGCGACATGTACGGCCCGCAGCTCTACGAGGCCTTCCGCGAGCTCAAGCGCACCTTCGACCCCAAGAATATCCTCAACCCCGGCAAGATCGTCGACGCGCCCAAGATGGACAGCAACCTGCGCTACGGCGGCGGCTACCACACCATCCCGCTGGAGACACACTTTCGCTTTGCGGATGCGGGCGGCATGGCGGGCGCGGCGGAGCTGTGCAACGGCAACGGGCTGTGCCGCAAGACCGCCAGCGGGACGATGTGCCCCAGCTACATGGTCACCCGCGACGAGCGCCACTCCACACGCGGGCGGGCCAACGCGCTGCGCATGGTGCTCTCCGGCGCGCTGCCCGAGGCCGAGCTGACCTCGCCGCGCATGAAGGACGTGATGGATCTGTGCCTGGAGTGCAAGGGCTGCACCGGCGAGTGCCCCTCGCGCGTGAACATGACGCGGCTGAAGTCGGAGTGGCTGTCGCGCTACTACCGCGAGCACGGCGTGCCGCTGCGCACCTGGCTGTTTGGCCACATCAACCTGCTCAGCCGCCTGGCCGCGCCCGTCGCGCCGCTGGTTAACTGGGGCATGGGCCTGCCCTTCGCTGGGCTGCTGGCCGAGCGGCTGCTGGGCATCAGCAGGCACCGCAGGCTGCCCGCCTTCGCCAGCGCGCCCTTCGCGCCCGCGTTCCGGCGCGGCCACGCGGGCGGCGGGCAGGGGCGGCCCACGGTGGTGCTGTTCCCCGACACCTTCGCAAACTACAACGACCCCCACATCGCCCACGCGGCGGTGCGCGTGATCGAGCGGGCGGGCTACCGCGTGGTGCTGCCCGAGCGGCAGGTCTGCTGCGGTCGCCCGCTGATCTCGAAGGGGCTACTGGATGATCTGAGGCCGCTGATCGCCCAGCAGATCGAGGCGCTGGCCCCCTACGCCGAGGCCGGGCTGCCGATCGTGGGCCTGGAGCCGAGCTGCATCCTGACCTTCCGCGACGAGTACCCCGACCTGACCGACGACCCGCGCGTGGCCGCGATCGCCCGCCAGACCATGCTGCTGGATGAGTTCCTCGACCGCGAGCTGGCCAGCGGGCGGGCCAGGCTCGACTTCGCTCCGGCGGGCGGCCAGTTTCTGCTGCACGGCCACTGCCACCAGAAAGCCCTGGTGGGCACCCAGCACATGGCCGCGCTGCTGCGGCGCATCCCAGGCGCGCAGGTGCGCGAGGTGGACAGCGGCTGCTGCGGCATGGCCGGGTCGTTCGGCTACGAGGCCGAGCACGACGCGATCTCGCGCAAGATCGCCGAGCGCGCCCTGGCCCCCGCCGTGCGCGCCCTGCCGCCCGATGCCACGGTGGTGGCCATGGGCACCAGCTGCCGCCAGCAGATCGCCGACGTGGCCCAGCGCCCCGCCCGCCACCTGGCCGAGGTGCTGGCCGACGCGCTGGCCTAGCGCGCCTGCGCCTCCAGCCCCAGCGCGGTGGGCATGCCGTCGATACTAGCCATGTTCTTCTCGTGGCGGTAGGCGGTGATGCCCTCCACGCCCTTGGCCTCGGCCCAGCGCTCCATGGTGTCGCGCTGGCTCACAAAGTCCATCAGCGGCACGCCGAACCCGCACGAGGTCTGCACCCGCTCAACATCCACCACGATGATCTGGCGGGTGCTGGGGTGGCTGGGGAAGCGCGCGGCCAGCGCGGCCCACTCGGGGCTGCTGGGCAGCACGGTGCGGCCCTGGCCGTACAGCCGCAGGATGTTGGGCGGGCCGGAGAAGGCGCAGAACATCACCGTGATCCGCCCGTTCTCGATCAGGTGGGCCGAGGTCTCGTTGCTGCTGCCGGTGCCATCCTGGTAGGCTACCTGCAGCGGCGAGAGGATGCGGAAGCAGTCCAGCCCCTTGGGCGAGACGTTCACGTGGCCCTGGGCGCTCAGCGGGGCGCTGGCCACAAAGAAGATGGGCTGGGCCTGGATAAACTCGGCCAGGTGGTCGGTGATCTGCTCATACAGCTTTGCCATCGGGTTCCTCCTTCATTCGCTTCTCGTGCGCTGATTGTAGCATCGCCGCTGGCTCTATTTCCCCCGTATTTTGGCTGAAAAATGAGCGGGTGCCGCGCGCGGACGTGGTAGAATAACTGCCCACAGGAAAGTGTGCACGATAGCCTGCTATGCGTCTGGCCCGCCCGCGCATGGCCGAAGGATGGGCCGCGTTCGCCTATGCAGTATGTATTGAGATGGCCGCCCGCCGCGACGGCCCGCCGCGCCGTACCCGTGTGGCGCTGGGCGGCTGCGCTGGCTGCCGCGTGCGCCGTGGCCCTGGCCGCGATCTGGCTGGCCTACCGCGCCCCGCTGGATCTGCGCTACGATGTGGGCGGCGAGCCTGCGCCGCTGTTCGGCACCTACGGCAGCGAGCGCAACAGCAGCTTCAGCTACATCTACACCAGCGGCAAGGCGCTGCTGGTCATCCCCCAGGCTGGGGGTGGGCCGCAGATCGCCCGCCTGACGCTAGGCGGGCCAGCGCTGGGCACGCCGGTGCACGCCCAGCTGCGCGCTGGGGGCGACACGCTCGACCTGGGCGCGGTGCGCGAGCGGCGGGTCTACCACATCCTTACGCCGGTCTCCGACCATGGCGACATCCGCGCCGACCTGCTGAGCGAGACGGCCAGGCTGCCGGGCGACCGCCGTCCGCTGGGGCTGCTGGTCGACACCATCGCCGTGGACTCGCCGCGCGATGTGCCGCCGCCGCCCTTCGCGCTGCTCACCGGCGTGGTGGCGGCGCTCACGCTGGCGGCGCTGGCGGGCCTGCTGCCGCTGCCGCTGGCGGCGCGGGCCGCCCTGGGCGGCGGCGCGGCGGCGCTGGCCCTGGCCGGGCTGTGGGCCGCGCGCGGGCGCATGGAGCTGCCGCCGCTGTGGTGGCAGGCCTGCACGTCGGCCTTTGTGCTGGGCTGTGCGCTGCTGGTGCGCAGCGGCTGGGTGCTGCGCGCCCGCTGCGGGGCCGCCGTGGGCGCGATGTTCGCGGTCTGGCGCGTGGGGCTGTGGCTGGCGGCGGCCTTCGCGCTCTGGTTCAGCAGCGCCCTCAACCGTATCGGCACGGCGCTCTCGCGCGATGGCAACTCGTATGGGCGCGACGGCCTGCTGTGGAACACCCTGGTGCAGGGCTGGAACCAGTGGGACAGCGAGCACTACACCACTATCGCCCACACCGGCTACGTGCTCGACAGCCGCTGGCCCAACGTGGCCTTTTTCCCGCTCTACCCGCTGGTCATCCGCCCCGCCGCGCTGCTGCTGGGCGGCGACTACAACCTGGCGGCGGTGCTGGTGGCCAACCTGGCCTTCCTGGCCGCGCTGCTGCTGCTCTACCAGCTGGTGGCGGGCGACTTCGGGCGGCGCGTGGCGGTCTTCGCCGTGCTGTTCGCGCTGCTGGTGCCCACCTCGTTCTTCTTCGGCGCGGCCTATAGCGAGTCGCTGGCGCTGCTGCTGGTGGTGGCGGCGATCTGGGCCATCCGGCGCGAGCTATGGTGGCTGGCGGGCATCGTCGGCTTCCTGCTGGCGCTCACGCGCATCCCTGGCGTGGCCATCGCGCCGCTGCTGGCCCTGGCCTACCTGCGCAGCATGGGCTGGCGCTGGCGGGCGGTGCGCTGGCCCATGCTGGCGGCGGCGCTGCCGCCGCTGGGCGTGGCGGCGTTTATGGCCTTCCAGTGGTGGAAGTTCGGCACGCCCTTTGCCTTCATGCAGGCGCAGCGGGCCTGGGAGAACACGCTCAGCCCGCCGTGGGTGCTGCCGCTCAACCTGTGCGTTGAGCCATTTCACCAGCAGGCCTGGCCGAATGTGGTGTTCCAGGGGCTGTTCTACGTGGGGTTTGTGGGGGCGGCGGCGCTGGCGCTGTTCCGCCTGCCCATGGCCTACGGCCTCTCCACCGCGCTGCTGCTGCTGCCGCCGCTGCTCAGCAGCTGGGTGTGGAGCGTCTCGCGCCATGTGCTGATCGGGGTGGCGGTCTACGTGCTGCTGGCCCAGGCGGCGGCGCGCTGGCGCTGGGCCAGGTGGGTCGCGCCGCTGCTGCTGGTGCCGCTGCTGCTGCTGGCCGCCATGCTGTTCGTGAACGGCTGGTGGGTGGCCTAGTTCGGCTCGCCGCTGAACCGGCGGTACTGCTCGATCCGCAGGGCCAGCCGCGCCCCGAGGGCCGGGCTGGCGCTGGCCAGCGCCTGATGGATCTCGCGCGCCTCCGCGCGGTAGCCCCGCCGCCGCGCCTCGGTCCAGTACGAGGGCGGGCGCTCCAGGTTGCAGATCCGGTCGGCCAGCTTCACCAGCCACACCGCGCTGGGCTGCTGCTGGATGCGGCGCAGGCTGTCGGGCATCTGCTCATCCTTCAGCAGCGCCGGGTTTTTGCTCAGCGCCTGCACGCCGTGCAGCACCGCCTCGCCGAACTGCTCGCCCAGCTGGCGCGGCGTCACCTCGGTGTCCTCCAGCACATCGTGCAGCAGGGCGCACTGCACGGCCAGGTCGGCATCGTGCGACGGCTCGGCCACCAGGGCGGTCATCACCTCCATCGCCACGCTGCCCACGTGCAGCAGGTAGGGCAGCTCGGTGCCCGGGAAGCGCTGGCCCAGGTGGGCCTCGGCGGCGAAGCGGTAGGCGGCGTGGTAGGATTCGGGTGACCATGGCGCGCTCATCATCTGTCCTTTCGTCACATTCCGTCGGGTAGTTCGATCTGCCAGATCTTGATCGTGGTATCCTCGCTGGCGCTGGCCAGCAGCGGCAGGGCCGGGTGCCAATCCACCGCCAGCACGCTGCTGGTGTGGCCCTGGATGGTGGCGAAGGCCGTGCCCCGCCGCATGTCCCAGAGCCAGATCCGGCCATCCTTACACCCACATGCTACCACGGGAAAGCGGCTGTGCCAGGCCAGGCAGCGCACCCAGTCGGGCAGGTGGCCCCAGGTCTCGATCAGCGCGCCGCGCTCCACATCCCACAGCCGCAGCGTCTCATCCAGGCTGCCGCTCAGCACATAGGCCCCATCCGGGCTGAAGATTGCCGCCGAGGCGTACCAGGTGTGGCCCTTCAGGATGTGGATCTGCTCGCCCGTGGTGCCCCACATGCGGATGCTCATGTCCTCGCTGGCGCTGGCCAGCAGCGGGCGGCTGGGGTGGGCCGCCACGGCGGTCACGCCGCCAGTGTGCCCGGCCAGCGTGGCCTGCGCGGCCAGGGTCTGCGCATCCACCAGGCAGATCCGGCTGTCGGCGCTGGCGCTGGCCAGCAGCCCGCCCGGCGCGTGCAGCGCCAGCGCGGTGATCCGGCTCTGGTGCAGCTGCTTGCCCGCGCGCGGCTGGCTCGAACCCTGGCCCCACAGCCGCAGCGTGCGGTCGCTGCTGCCGCTGGCCAGCGTGTGCTGCTGTGGGTTCCAGGCCGCGCACGTCACCCAGCCGGGGTGCTGCCAGGTGGCGTGGCAGCGGTAGTCCGCCGCCTGCCACAGCCGCAGCGTGCGGTCCTTGCTGCCGCTGGCCAGCTGGCTTCCGTCGGGCGACCACGCCACGGCGCGCACCGCATCGGCGTGGGCGCTGAGCGTGGCCCGCAGTGCGGCGGGCGATGCAGGTTCGAGCGGGAGATAGTTTCGTACAGGGGTGGACATAGGGTGCCTCGCTACGATGGCGCTCGTCTATGGTGGCAGGCGGCGCAGATTGTTCGTAGGTCGCGCGACTGTGCGGTTGTCCGTACCGTTGATAGCTGCTGATTATACCAGAGCGCGGGGCCGCCTGCCTACGATGGCGGGTGCGAAATATCTTGTACGCCAGTGTGAGGAGAAAACGAGTCTGCCTGCGCTGAGCGCGGTTTTCCCGCTATGGTGGAGATTATGGCCAGCCGCCATCCTGCCGCACCTTCGCTGGATGGGCGAGGCCGCAGTCACGCTACACAGGCCCTTCCCCAAGCTACACAGGCCCTTCCCCGAGCTACACAGGCCCTTCCCCAAACTACACAGGCCCTTCCCCAAACTACACAGGCCCTTCCCCAAGCTACACAGGCCCTTCCCCAAGCTACACAGGCCCTTCCCCAAGCTACACAGGCCCTTCCCCAAGCTACACAGGCCCTTCCCCAAGCTACACAGGCCCTTCCCCAATGAACAAACGGCGCTGAAGAATGAGAAGACCCAGCCTCCCACCCGGCCCATGCGGCGAAGGTGCCGCTCGTGCACACTGGCCATATGCACGAACACCAGCGGCCAGCGGGCAGCACGGGAACGCCCAAAATTGGGGGTTCCAAGGGGGCATCGCCCCATGGCGGGGTTCACAGGGGCTGGCCCCTGTGCGCCGCCCGCGCAGGGCACACACCAACCAAAAATGCGGAACCATCACCATCGAAGCCGCAGCCGGTCGCGCCAACCGAGCAACGCTGCAAGCATTGCCTACGGTTGGCGCGACCCCAACCCGACGCGGAATCACCATCATCGAAGCCGCAGCCGGTCGCGCCAACCGAGCAGGGCACGCACCCGCTGCCCAATTTGAACACCCCGCCGCCCCCGTTTATACTACCCAGCAGAAACACCAACACAGCAGAGGTACCCCATGACCACGATCACCCCAGCGCTGCGCGCGCTGCTTCACGAGCTTGTCGACACTGGCCGCGTCCCTGGCCTCGCCCTCGCCGTCCAGCCCGACGACGGCCCGATTGAGCACGTGGCCGTCGGCAGCGACGCCGCAGGCCAGCCGCTCACCGAACAGTCGCTGTTCATCGTTGCCTCCATCACCAAGATGGCCACCGCGCTGGCGGTGCTGCGCCTCGTCGACCGTGGCCTGCTGGCCCTCGACGACCAGCTGTCCGACCACCTGCCCTCGGCCCTGGCCGCGCAGGATGGCGTCACCATCCGCTCGCTGCTCTGCCACACCAGTGGGCTGCCGATCGACATCCCGCCCGAGCTGGCCCCCTATGCCCCCGGCCTCACCTGGGCCGCGCTGGCCGAGGCCGCGCTGCTCACCCCGCCGGAGGCCGCGCCGTGGGCGCGGGTGCAGTACTCCAACGTGGGCTACGGCCTGCTGGCCCTAGTGGCCCAGGAGCGCGCCGGGCTGCCCTTCGCCGACCTGCTGGCCCAGCAGGTGCTTGCGCCGCTGGGCATCGAGGGCTACCTGGGCGTCGAGCCGCCGCGCCCCGTGGCTCGCCTGGCCGACGTGCGCGGCGACCGCGCCCGCGACGCCGAGCTGCAGCCCTTCAACTCGCCGTTCTACCGCTCGCTGGCCCTGCCCTGGGCGGGCCTCGTCACCAGCCCTGCGGGCGCGCTGGCCATCGTCCGCGCCTTTGCGGGCTTCCCGCAGGGCTTCCTGGGCGAGCCGCTGCGCCGCGAGGCCGTGGCCGACCAGACCCGCGGCCTGGGCGGCGGCTTCCAGCCCCCGCTGATCTGGCACCCCTGCCCATGGGGGCTAGGCCCCGAGCTGCGCGGCGCAAAAGAGCCCCACTGGACGCCCAGCGCGGCCTCGCCCGCATCCTTCGGCCACAGCGGCGCGTCGGGCTGCGTGGCCTGGCACGACCCCGAGCGCCGCATCTCGTGGGCGCTGATCGGCACGCGCACCGCCGAGAACGGCTGGCTGCTGCGGCGCGGCAGCGCCGTGGCCACGCTGCTGCTGGGCCAGGGCTAGCGGCGGCGCGGCAGCCCCAGCGACAGCCGCCGGGGCAGGCGCTGGGCGGGCAGCGTGCGGTCCGAGGTCCACTGGGCGTAGGGGGCCACCGTCAGCACCGCCAGCGCCAGCACCACCGCGTCGTAGTTCACCCGCCAGCCCGCGAAATCGCGCCAGGCCTGGTCGAGATCGGCCCGCAGCGGCACGTGGTTGGCGTGCATCTCGGCGCAGGCCTGCAGAAACTCCTCCTTCGAGATGCTGATCGGCGTCTCAGGGAACTGGGGGTTTTCGGGGTAGCGGATGCCGAAGTAGTCGGCGATCCGTCGCAGCGCCAGGTAGCCCGCCCGCAGCGTCAGGTCGGCCTGCGAGTCGCGGGGCAGGTTCAGCACGGCGGATCGCAGCGCGGCGGCGTCGAGGATGGTGCCCGCCGCCGTCACCCACGAGTGGCCGGGCTGGGGCGAGCGGAAGAACACCAGCGCGGGGTACGAGGTGTGGCTCTCCTCGATCTCGGCGAACCACACCTCCCAGCTGCGCCAGAGGTCGCTCAGCTGGCCCATGCCCTTGATCCGCTGGTAGCGGCTCAGCAGCTCGGCGGCGAAGGGCGGCTCGCCCGCGCGCACCGCCAGCAGCGTCACCGCCGCCTCGCGCCGGGCGAACGCGCTGTACATGGTGGGCAGGTACGAGATCAGCAGCGCGATCAGCACCAGCCCCAGCGCCGCCTCCGAGAAGGCCAGCGCGGCCTCGGGGATGCCATCCACCGTGGAGAAGCCCAGGGTCAGCAGCGAGGAGCCGCTGAGCAGGAAGGCATCGGCCCACGAAGGTTCGCCCGCCGCCAGAAACAGCAGCGTGTAGCCCGCCATGATCATCACCACCCACGCCAGCGCCAGCAGCAGCAGCAGCATGGGCGAGAAAAGCGCCATGGCCGAGTCGCGCTGGGCGTACTCGGCCATGGTGTTGGTGTAGGTGCTAAACACCCTGCGGACCGCCACAAACACCCCGCGCACGATCACATCCGACACGGCGCGGGGCAGCACAAAGGTCTCGATCGCCGACGTGAGCGCGGCCAGCACCATCGCCGCCCCGGTGAATCCATACAGCACACGAATGATCAGCAGCAGCAACGGGCATCCTCTCTCGCTCAGGTTGGGCGCTTCGGAGCCGCTATAGTACCGCTAGTGCTACGCCCCCTGCAAGATCACCTGGCGGATGAACGCGACCTCATCAAGGTTGACGGTGTGGCCCATGCCGGGGTAGATCCGCTCCTCCACCGCGCCGCCGAGGGCGGCCAGCACGTCGCGCGACTCGTGCACGCGCTCCAGCGGGATGTGGAAGTCGACATCGCTGCAGCCCAGCAGCACCGGCGTGCCCTGCAGCGAGCCGCTGTAGCGCTCGGCCTGCACCTCTGGCCCGATCAGGCCGCCGCTCAGGCCGAACACGCCGCCGTAGCGCTGCGGGTTGCGCGCCGCATACTCGAGCGCCAGGCAGGCCCCCTGCGAGAAGCCCAGCAGGTAAGTGCGCTCGGCGGGGATGCCCGCCTGGCCCACCTGGCGCACCAGGTCGCCGATGGCGGCCAGCGCGTTGCTCAGGTGCGGCTCGTTGGCGGCCAGCGGGGCCAGGAAGCGCTGCGGGTACCACACGCTGCCCGCCGCCTGCGGCGCGAGGTAGGCCAGCCCCTCGGCGGGTAGCTCGTCGGCCAGCGAGAGGATGCTCTGGGCGCTGGCCCCCCGCCCGTGGATCATGATCATTGCGGCCTTGGCCTCGCCGAGCGGCGCGCCAGTGGTTGCGATTGGTAGCGACATAACGAAACTCCTTTTGCTAGCAGACAGGTTTCAGCGGCGGCAGCACGCGCTCGATCATGGCGCGCTGCGGCTCCAGCCAGGGCGGCAGCATCAGCGCGTGGCCCAGCTGCTCGGGCGGCTCGTCGACGGCCAGCCCCGGCGCGCTGGTGGCCAGCTCGATCACGAGGCCATCGGGGTCGTGGGTGTAGAGCGACTTGAAGTAGAAACGGTCGATGATCGGCGAGGCGTGCAGTCCCGCGCGGATCAGGCGCTCGCGCCACTCGATCAGGGCCACCTCGTCGGGCACGGCCAGGCTCAGGTGGTGCGACTGGCCGCCGCCCACCTGGGCGCGCGGCGTGGCGCACTGGCGGTCCTCCAGATACGCCAGCTGCGGGCCAGACCCGCCGCCCAGAAAGCTCTGCGATCCCGCATGTGCCGCCGCCGAGGGTGGCACGCCCAGCACCTCGCCCATGAACCGGGCGGTCGCGCCCAGGCTGCTGCACATCGCGGTGATCTGGCCCAGCCAGATGGGCGGCGGGCTGCCGGGCGGGGCCTCGCCGCCCTCGGCGTAGATCGTCAGCTCCACGCCATCGGGGTCGCGTAGGTCGAGCGCCTGGCCGCGCCGCTCGGACGGCACCCCAAAGCTGCGCAGCCGCTGCTCCAAGGCATCCAGCGCGCCCGCCGGTGTGGCCAGCCCCAGCCGCCGTATGCCGCCGATGCCGCGCGTGCCGCACGGCACCTTGGGCCACTCTAGAAACGCGATCATGCGCCCTGGGGTGGCCTGCGCATCGCCAAAGTACAGCTGGTAGGTGCCGGGCGCATCGACGCTCACGGTCTGCTTTACCAGGCGCATGCCCAGCACCCAGGTGTAGAACAGCAGCGTGCGCTGCGCGCTGGCGCACACCAGGGTCACATGGTGTATCCCAAGAATAGTCATAGCCTGCCTCCCGCCGCGCTGGTGTGCGCAGCATGTCTGCCAGCAGCATAGCAGGCCAGCGTGAACAGCGGCGTGAACAGCGGCGTGACGCTCCACTTCTGCCCGCATGTGCTCGGCTGAAGCTGGGCGTTTCATGCCAGCATCCGTAAATGATTGACAGCGGGCTGGGGTCGCGGTGGGCCTGGGCGCTATGGCGTGGGAAAGCGCTCGTTGCGGCGCGGCAATTCTCTATTGCACGAATAGAACATTGTGATATAATTTGCAAAGGTTCCGGCGCAAATAGTTGTCGATGCTTGACGATGAACCAGCATTCCATTACCATTGGGGGTAATTATGGGGCGACAGGCTGTGGCCTTGTTTGCCCTTGCACAATGTGGCCCTGGCGAACACGCGGCGCTCAGCGGCGCGCGTGCTCGTTTCTCCCATTCTCCGATCTGCATGATTTGACCCTTGCTATGGAGTGGCAGATGCTTTCGCCTCAGCGCTGGTGCAACAGCTCCCAAACGCTCGCCAACACACGCAGCCGCTACACCTTCTTCACTCCCGTGTCGTCCACGGCCTGACCGGCGTGCGCCCTTGCGCTTGGCGCATGCTCTGCTTCCAGCCTGCGCCTGCCCAAGTTCCGCTTTCCGCACGTCTCGATCGCTGGCCGATGACATAATTCTTGCTGGCATGCACAGCACCCTGTGCAAGGTGGAAATTAGAAAGGCGTTCAATGGCGCAAATTTTTCCTCGGAACGCAAACACGATCGCGAAATCCAGCCTGGTGGTGGCGGTGGTCCTGCTGCCAGTGCTGATCATCACGGCGGTTTGGTTCTTTGTATGGTCCGACTGGTCGCGCCATGTTGGCGCACAGTACGCGCCGGGCCAGCCTGTGCCCTACAGCCATCAGCTGCACCTCACCTACAAGATGCAGTGCCTGTATTGCCACAACCGCATCGAAGAATCGCCCTACGCGAATCTTCCGGCCACCGAGACCTGCATGTCGTGCCACTCGGTGGTGAAGACCGACAGCGCGAACCTGAAGCCGGTGCGCGATAGCTGGGAGACGAACACGCCCATCCAGTGGAACAAGGTGCACGATCTGCCCGACTTTGTGTACTTCAACCACAGCATCCACGTGGCCAAGGGCGTCGGCTGCTCCACATGCCACGGTGATGTGGCCGAGATGGGCGCGACCGGCGCGTGGAAGGTGCAGGGCCTGTTCATGGGCTGGTGCCTCAACTGCCACCGCAACCCCGAGCAGTTCGTCCGCCCGCAGGATCAGATCTACAACACCAAATGGGAAGCGCCTGAGAATCAGATCGAGGTCGGCCTAGAGCTGAAGAAGCTCTACGGCATCCGCACGGCCAGCGAGCTGACCAACTGTGCCATCTGCCACCGATAATAACGGGACGATACATGAGCAAGAAACCACTTGACCTCCAAGCCGTGCGCGAGATCTTGGCTGCGAAGCAGAGCCAGCCATACTGGCGCAGCCTTGAGCAGCTGGCAGACACCGAGGGGTTCCAGGATCTGATGGCCCGCGAGTTTCCCCGCCACGCATCCGAGATGCGCGACCCGGCGACGCGGCGCAACTTCCTGAAGCTGATGGGTGCATCACTGGCTATGGCCGGTCTCTCGGGGTGTTCGCTGCGCCAGCCGCAGGAAAAGATTGTTCCGTACGTGCGCCTGCCCGAGCAGGTGATCCCGGGCAAGCCGCTGTTCTTCGCCTCGGCCCACACCTTCCAGGGCTACGCCCAGGGCGTGCTGGTCGAGAGCCACGAGGGCCGCCCGACGAAGATCGAGGGCAACGAGCAGCACCCCGCCAGCCAGGGCAAGACCGACCTGTTCATGCAGGCCGCCCTGCTGCAGATGTACGACCCCGACCGCTCGCAGAAGGTGAAAAGCGGCGGCGCGGACAAGACATGGGCCGACTTCACGGCGGCGCTCGGCCCGGCGCTGGCCAGCGCCAATGGTGCCATCCGCCTGCTGACCGGCACGATCACCTCGCCCACGCTGGCCTCGCAGATCCAGCAGTTCCTGAGCGCCAACACCGGCGCGCGCTGGTATGTGTACGACCCGGTGGGCTTCGACAACACCCGCGCCGGGGCGCAGCTGGCGTTCGGCCAGAACGTCAACACCATCTACGACTTCACCAAGGCCAACGTGGTGCTGGCGCTGGATGCCGACTTCTTCGCCTACGGCCCGGCCAACGTGCGCTACCAGCGCGATTTCATGAGCCGCCGCGTCATCCGCACCGAGGACGCCGCCAGCGTGACCATGAACCGGCTCTATATCGCCGAGCCGACGTTCTCGATCACGGGCACCAACGCTGACCACCGCCTGCCCCTGCGCGCGGCCCACGTGGGCGAGCTGGCTCGCTCGGTGGCTGCGGCGCTGGGCGTGGCGGGCGCGACGCCCGGCACCCTGCCCGAGAAGGTGGGCGCGATCGACGTGGCCGCCTGGGTGAAGGCCGTGGCCGAGGATCTGCAGGCCAACCGCGGCGCCGCCGTGGTGGTGGCGGGCGAGGGCCAGCCAGCCGAGATCCACGCCCTGGCCCATGCGATCAACGCGGCCATCGGCGCGGTCGGCTCGACGGTGCGCTACACCGCCCCGGTCGATGTGCTGCCCATCCAGCCCGGCACCCTGGCCGACCTAGTGGGCGAGATGAACAGCGACGCGGTGAAGGCCCTGGTGATGATCGAGGCCAACCCGGTCTACAACGCCCCCGCCGATCTGAAGTTCGCCGAGGCGCTGGCCAAGGTGCCCTTCTCGGTGCACTACGGCCTCTACAACGACGAGACCGCCGAGAAGACCACCTGGCACCTGCCCTCGACCCACTACCTGGAGCACTGGAGCGATGCGCGCGCCTTCGATGGCACCACCTCGATCGTGCAGCCGCTGATCGCCCCGCTCTACGGCAGCAAGTCGCCGCACGAGCTGCTGGCGGCGCTCAATGGCCAGCCCGATGCCAAGGGCTACGACCTGGTGCAGCAGACCTACGCCGCCAGCGCCAGCAGCACCTTCAACGATTTCTGGCAGACCTCGCTGAACGCGGGTGTGGTGGCCAACACCGCCGCCGCCGCGATCACGCCGACGCTGGCCAGCGGCGCGAGCTTCGGCAGCGCGGCCAAGCTGGGCGAGTACGAGCTGGTCATCCAGCCCGATACCAAGGTCTGGGATGGCGCGTTCGCCAACCTGGGCTGGCTGCAGGAGCTGCCCCACAGCATCAGCAAGGTGGCCTGGGACAACGTGGCCTACGTCGGCATCTCCACCGCCCAGAAGCTGGGCGTGCAGACCGGCGACGTGCTGCGGGTGACGGCTGGCGGCGGCACGGTGGATGCGCCCGTGTGGGTGCAGCCCGGCACCGCCGAGGGCGTGATCGCGCTGCAGCTGGGCTATGGCCGCACCAAGGCGGGTATCGTGGGCACGCTGAACGGCAGCCCCGTGGGCTACAACGCCTATGCCGTGCGCACCAGCGCCGCGCCCTACTTCACCGCCGACGTGCAGCTGGCCAAGACCGGCGGCACCTACGAGATCGCCTCGACCCAAGACCACCACGCGATCGACACCAAGGCTGGCACCGATACCCAGTCCGACGCGGCGGTGCGGCGCGAGATCGTGCACAACATCACGCTGGCCGAGTACAAGGCCAAGCCCAACCTGCTGCACGGCGAGGAGGAGCACTTCTCGCTCTACCCCAAGCGCCAGTTCAATGGCTACGCCTGGGGCATGGCGATCGACCTGAACATCTGCACCGGCTGCAACGCCTGCGTGGTGGCCTGCGACGCCGAGAATAACATCGCAGTGGTGGGCAAGACCGAGGTGCTGCGCGGGCGCGAGATGCAGTGGATCCGCATCGACCGCTACTACACCGGCAGCCTCGACACGCCCGAGGTGGTGCACCAGCCCATGGCCTGCCAGCAGTGCGAGAACGCACCCTGCGAGGTGGTCTGCCCCGTCGGCGCGACGGTGCACGACAGCGAGGGCATCAACAACATGGTGTACAACCGCTGCGTCGGCACCAAGTACTGCTCGAACAACTGCCCCTTCAAGGTGCGCCGCTTTAACTTCCTGCAGTACAACGACATGCTCTACAAGTTCGACATGGATAGCCTGAAGCTGATGCGCAACCCCGACGTGACTGTCCGCGTCAAGGGTGTGATGGAGAAGTGCACCTACTGCATCCAGCGCATCAACGAGGTTCGCCAGGACAAAGAGCGCCTCAACGACACCATCAAGGATGGCGAGGTGATCTCGGCCTGCCAGCAGGCCTGCCCGACCGACGCCATCACCTTCGGCAACCTGAACGATGCCGAGAGCAAGGTGTCGCAGATCAAGCGCCTGCCGCTGAGCTACCGCCTGCTGGATGAGCTGAATGTGCAGACCCGCACCAGCTACATGGCGCAGGTCAAGAACCCCAACCCGGCCCTGCAGGAAGCCTAGAGCCGTGGCCTGGGCGCACGCACGCGCGCCCAGGCCGCAAGGAATTGGAGAAACTGAATGGCGCAATCTCTCAAACGCCCGGCTCGGGGGCCAGCCGACCCCAATGCGCTGCTTGGGCCGGAGCTAACCTATACCGATGTCTCGCAGAAGCTGGCGGACATCCCGCTGACCGCGCCGAAGAAGACCCCGCTAGGCTGGATGTTCGGCTTTGCGATCGCCATCATCCTGCTGATGGTCTTCTTCACCGCCGTCACCTGGCTGCTGATCGAGGGCGTGGGTGTCTGGGGTATCAATATCCCGGCTGGCTGGGGTATGGATATCATCAACTTCGTGTGGTGGATCGGCATCGGCCACGCGGGAACCCTGATCTCGGCCATCCTGCTGCTGCTGCGGCAGCGCTGGCGCACCTCGATCAACCGCTTCGCCGAGGCGATGACGCTGTTCGCGGTGGCCTGCGCCGGCATGTACCCCATCCTGCACCTTGGCCGCCCGTGGGTGCTCTACTGGATGCTGCCCTACCCCTCGTCGCTGGGCATGTGGCCGCAGTTCCAGAGCCCGCTGGAGTGGGACGTGTTCGCGATCTCGACGTATGCGACCGTCTCGCTGCTGTTCTGGCTGGTGGGCCTCATCCCCGACATCGCCACCATGCGCGACCGCACCACCAACCCGATCATGCGCTTCATCTGGGGCCTGGCGGCGCTGGGCTGGCGCGGCTCGGCCAAGCACTGGCACCGCTACGAGCTGGCCTCGCTGCTGCTGGCGGGCCTCTCCACGCCGCTGGTGGTCTCGGTGCACACCATCGTGTCGTTCGACTTCGCCGTGGGCCAGCTGCCCGGCTGGCACGCCACGATCTTCCCGCCCTACTTCGTGGCGGGCGCGGTGTTCGCCGGGTTCGCTATGGTGATGCTGCTGATGATCCCGGTGCGCAAGTGGTACGGCCTTGAGCAGTACATCACCATGAAGCACTTCGACCTGATGGCCAAGGTGACCCTGGCCACCGGCATGATCGTGACGTTCGGCTACGCGATGGAGGCCTTCTTCGCGTGGTTCAGCGGCAACGAGTACGAGGGCTTCCTACTGAACATGCGCCTGAACGGCCCCTACGCCTGGTCGTACTTCGCGCTGCTCTTCTGCAACTTCCTAGTGCCGCAGCTGTTCTGGTTCAAGCGCTGCCGCCAGAGCATCCCGGTGCTGCTGTTTGTCTCGCTGGTGGTGAGCATCGGCATGTGGCTGGAGCGCTTTGTGATCATCGTGGTCAGCCTCACGCGCGATTTCATCCCCTCATCCTGGGGCTACTACAACCCCACGATCTGGGACTGGCTGCTGTACCTCGGCACCTTCGGCCTGTTCTTCACGCTGCTGTTCCTGTTCATCCGCATCCTGCCGATGATCTCGATCTTCGAGATGCGCATGCTGGTGCACGAGGAGAACGCAGGCCACCATGGCGAGGCGCACGGCGCAGGCGCGGGCACCGGCCCGCAGCCAGCGGCGGCAGATTAGGAGGAACCAGCAATGCAGAATATCTTTCGTCGCGGCGCTGCCCGCCCTGCCCCCGCCGCCGCCGCACCGGCCCCGCTGTATGGCCTGGTCGGCGAGTTTCGCGATGCCGACGCCCTGCTGCACGCCGCCGAGGCCGCCGAGCACGCGGGCTACACCAAGCTCGACGCCTTCTCGCCGTTCCCGATCGAGGAGCTGGCCGAGGCCGTGGGCCACAAGAAGGACCGCCTGCCCGCCGTGGTGCTGACCGGCGGCCTGACGGGTGCGGTGTTTGGCTTTGGGCTGCAGTGGCTCACCCAGGTGATCGACTACCCGCTGGTGGTGTTTGGCCGCCCGCCCTTCGCGTGGCCGGCCTACATCCCGATCACCTTCGAGTGCACCATCCTGTTTGCCGCCTTCTCGGCGGTGTTCGGCATGGTGCTGATGAACGGCCTGCCCCAGCCCTACCACCCGATGTTCAACGCGCCCGACTTCGAGCGGGCCTCGCAGGATAAGTTCTTCCTGGTGATCGAGGCGCGCGACCCGAAGTTCGACCTGCAGAAGACGCGGGCCTTCCTGAGCAGCCAACACGCGATCGCGATCAACGAGGTTCAACAGTAACGAGACCGGTCAGCATCCGCCGCGCCCACGGCCCCAGCCCTGGCGCGGCGGCTATGAAGGAATAAGCATGG
Source organism: Chloroflexia bacterium SDU3-3 (assembly GCA_009268125.1). Taxonomy (NCBI): domain Bacteria; kingdom Bacillati; phylum Chloroflexota; class Chloroflexia; species Chloroflexia bacterium SDU3-3. The sequence continues at coordinate 112,068 of WBOU01000015.1, forward strand.
AGCGAAAGCATACATCGCGGCTGGCGCGTGTGCTGCGGGGCGCATTCTTCCCTCTCTGCCTTGTGGCGACGGTTGCGTGCGGCCACCTGGACATGTACGACCAGGCCAAATATAACCCCTATGAGGAGAGCACGGGCATCTTCTCGGTGGCCAACGGCGGCGATGGCGCGGCCTCGCGACCGCTGGTCGATAACACCTTCGCCCGTGGCCAGATGCTCGCATCCGACCCCATGAACTCGGGCAAGGATGCCAGCGGCGCGTTTATCGCCAGCCCGATCTCGGTGAACGATGGCGTGCTGGCGCGTGGCAAACAGCGCTACGGCATCTACTGCGTGCCCTGCCACGGCGACCTGGGCAACGGCAAGGGCTTCACCCTGAGCTACTTCAAGACGGCGGGCAAAGAGACGCCCTCGTTCTATAGCGATGCGCTGGTGGGCCAGCCCGATGGCTACTACTTCGATGTCATCACCCACGGCAAGGGCCTGATGTACTCGTACGCCTCGCGCGTGCACCCCGCCGACCGCTGGGCGATCATCGCCTACATCCGCTCGCTGCAGGCCAACCCGCCCAAGGGGGCTATCCCGGCCACGCCCACGCCCAAGGCGGATGCGACGGCGGCCCCTGCGGCCACGGCGGAGGCATCGGCTACGGCGGCCCCTGCGGCTACGGCTGCACCCTAACAGTCAGAAAGGAGGGCGGCGCGGGCTATTTCCCGCCGCCGCCGCAAGAAGCTATGGCAAAGACAGCCCGTGAGGCATCACCCAAACCGCTGCAGCTTGCGCGCTTCTCGCGCCTCGCGCTGATTGTGGGCGCGGTCAGCCTGCTGATCGCGATCGTCAGCGGCTTTGTCGTGGGTGGCGCTCAGTTTTTTCAGTCCTATCTCTACGGCTTCATCTATTGGTTCGCCATCTCGATGGGCGGCCTGGGCCTGCTGATCCTCCAGTACTTGGTGGGCGGGCGCTGGGGCCAGACCATCAAGCGTATCCTAGAGGCGATGGCCCAGAACCTCTACCTGATGGCGGCGCTGTTCGTGCCGATCATCATCTCGATCTTCGCGCTGCCTGGGGCGGTCTACCCCTGGAGCGACCCCTCGGTGGTCGCATCCAACCACATCCTGCAGCTTCGCCAGCCCTACATGAACCCGGCCATGTTCAGCCTGCGCGCGGTGATCTTCTTCGCCGCCTGGATCGGCCTGACCTACCTGTTTACCAAGTGGTCGGACGAGCAGGACCGCACGGCTAACCCGGCCATCCACAGCCGCTTCGGCAAGCTGGCGGGCGGCGGCGTGGTGCTGTTCATGCTCACCTACAGCTTCGCCATGATCGACTGGGGCATGACCACCGAGCTGGTCTGGTACTCCACCATGTACCCCGTGCTCTACGTGGTGATCTCGGCGCTTACTGGCATCGCGTTCTCGGCCTTCGTGCTGTCCTTCATCTACAAGGTGCAGCCGCTGGCCAAGATCGCCACCGCGAACCGCTTTCACGACCTCGGCTCGCTGGGCTTTGCCTTCACCGTGCTGTGGACCTACGTGAACTTCTCGCAGTTTCTGATCATCTACTCGGCGAATATCTCCGAGGAGGCCGAGTTCTACGTGGTGCGCAGCCAGGGCGGCTGGCAGTACCTGGGCTATATTGTCACGTTCTGCTGCTTCATCCTGCCGTTCTTCGCGCTGCTCAGCCGCCGCACCAAGCGCTCGCCCGAGCGCATGCGCTGGTTCGGCGCGTTCATCCTGGTCGCCCAGATGCTGAATGTCTTCTGGCAGCTGACCCCGGCCTTCCACCACGAGCACTTCAGCGTCAGCATCACCGATCTGGCCATGCTGGTGGGCATCGGCGGGCTGTGGGTGGGCGCGTTCCTGTACTGGCTGGGCCGCCGCCCGCTAGTGGCCGAGAACGACCCGCGCCAGCAGGACTGCCTGGTGCGCAGCCACACCGACGCGTTTGAGAAGGAAAAAGGCCCGAAGGCCTCGCACGCCTAGCGCCCTGCGGCAAAGCCCCCCGGAGCTGCCTCTGCGGCTTCGGGGGGCTTTGTGGTATCATGCACCCACTGTAGCATCGTGAGGAGGAGACTGTGATTATCACTGAGGATATGGTGCGCACCGCGCTCAAGAATGTTGTCGACCCCGAGATTGGCCTGGATGTGGTGAGCCTCGGCCTTGTCTACAACGTGGATATAGCCGACGAGGGCAAGACGGTCTCGGTGGACATGACGCTCACCACTCCGGCATGCCCGGCTGGCCCGCAGATCGTCGACCAGGCGCGCCGGGAGGTTGTGGCCCTGCAGGAGATCTACAAGGATCTGGAGAACGTGAACATCAATCTGGTCTGGACGCCGTTCTGGAACCCGTCGATGATGTCGGAGGATGCCCGCGAGGAGCTGGGCTTCTTCTAGTCTAGGGGCGCTTGGTAGGAGCGCAGGGCATATGCGGTATCGCCGTGTCTGCCCTGCGCTTTTTTGTGCCGCCAGCGCAGGAGCGCGGCGAGCTTGTAGGCTTTGATCGCGCTAGCCGTACCTGGCGCTGCGCAGCATCTGCGCGATTGGGATGGGATGGCCATAGTAGGCGCAGAGCGATTCCCACAGCAGCGGGTGGGGCAGCGTGATCGGGCGGGCGCGGTGGATGGCTTGCCAGGCAGAGAGCAGGTCGATGCCTTCGATTTCGTGCAGCGCCGCCGTGGCGAAGGTTGCCGAGCGGCTGATTCCCGCCCCACACGCCACCATAACGTTCAGCCCCCGCCCATGGGCAGCGCGCACAAACCCTACCCCCTGCGTGAGCACCTCGCGCGCCACCGGCTCGCCATCCTTGATCGGCAGGAAGAGGTAGTCGATATGCGGGTAGCTAGTGCGCTCGGCAAACTGCAGCAGCGCGCCGATCTGGCGCTGGCCTAGCCGCACTCTGTTGAGCGTGTCGCGGTAGCTGCCGATGGCGAGCCATGGCCGGATCATATCCACTGGGCGTGCCTTTCTGCTGCGCTATGCCTGCCAGCGCAGCCTGGCCACCAGGCCAAAATGATCGGATGGGAAGACATCGGGCGTGGCGCTGCCGATCGGCGCGGTGCCGATCAGTTGGATGGACTCGGCCTGCCAGCCGGGGGCGTGCGAGCGCAGCAGGATGCGGTCGAAGCGCACTGGCCGATGCCTGCCAGCGTGCTGGGCGCGCATGGTGTTCACCTCGGTGTTCTCGGTGTAGCCAGGGTCGGCGGGGTGGATGTACGGCCAGACATCCTGGTAGGCGGGGGCGAGCTGCTCGTTTTCGTAAGAGCTGGAGCAGAAGTTGAAATCGCCCATCAGCAGCGCGTGCGGCGCGGCGGCCAGCCACGGGAAGATCTTGGCCAGCTGCCTGGCCCGCGTCGGCGCGGCCAGCGAGGTGCTCTCTAAATGCACGCTAGCGAAGCTGGTGGTGCTGCCGTTGAGCGATGCGCGGGCGGTGAGCAGGGCGCGGCCCATGGCGCTTGGCAGCGCACGCAGCTCCCAGGCGTGGATGGGCAGGCGGCTAAGCATCAGCACTCCATAGGGGTCGATGCTGCCCCCCGCGATGTCGGACAGCTGGTACTCGCGCTGCACCCATGGCTCGCGCATCACGCGGTCGAGCAGGGCTGGGGTGGCTTCCTGCAGGGCGATTAGGTTGGGCCGGTGGGCCTGCAGCAGCGACAGCAGGGCAGCGCAGCGCTCGGCGAAGAAGTGCGGCTCGAACCACACGTTCATGGTGGCGATGGTGATCGTGGGTTGGATCACCTCGGATGCGCTGGCCGCGCTTGGCTCCCAGCGCTGGGCTGCTGGGCGGTAGACCCCTGGGAAAAGCGCGAAGTCGCTCATGCTGCCTCCGATGCTCCGTCGTTGGGATGTCATAATGCTGTCGGTATAGTGGTACGATATACCCGAGGGCTGAATCATAGCATAAGGAGCGCTGCAATGAGCACACCATCTTCCTCGCCGCACTCTGGCTGTATCACCTGCGCGCTGATCGAGCAGCGCGACCAGGGCGAGCGCCCGCTGTGGGATAGTATTTACCGCACATCGCACTGGGATGTGGCGCACGCCTACGACAGCGCGCTGCCGGGCTGGCTGGTGCTGGTGGTGCGCCGCCACATCACCTCGGTCGCGGCGCTCACCCGCGACGAGTCGGTGGAGCTGGGTCTGCTGATCGCCACCGCCTCGCAGGCGCTGGAGGCGGCGGTGGGCTGCCAGAAGACCTACGTGGTGCAGTTCGCCGAGGCCCAGGGCCACCCGCACGTGCACGTGCACATCATCCCGCGCATGCCCGACATCCCCGATGATCGGCGCGGCCCGAGGGTGTTTGGCTACCTGGGTGTGCCCGAGGCCGAGCGCGTGCCCGAGGATGCGATGAACCGGATCGCCGAGCAGGTGCGGGCCTATCTGTTTACCGCACACCGCATGCGCCCAGGCGGGCGCGGCTAGGCCCTGCCGCTCAGCTGGCGGATGTCCACCGCCTCGGCCATCCGCCGGTAGCCCTCGTCGTTGGGGTGCACGCCATCGCCCGAGTCGCACATGGGCGCGAGCAGCGCGTGGTCGGCGGGGTCGCACAGCGGCGTGGCGAAGTCGAACACCGCGTCGAAGCAGGTGCGCCCCTGCTCAAGCACCCAGGCGTTCACTCGCTCGCGCTGGGCGTTCTGCTCGGGCGTGTAGCCGCCGGGCAGGATGGTGGTGCCCAGCACCCTGCGACACACGCCGCGCGCCCGCGTGGCCAGCTGCTGGAGCGCGGCGATCAGCTGATCGGCGCTGGCCCCGGCCCGCAGGTCGTTCGAGCCGATGTGGATGATCAGGTCGCGCACCCCCGGCTGGGCTAGCACATCCCACTCCAGCCGGGCAAGCCCCGGCTCGCCCCACAGCGGCGGCATACCCTCGCCGGGGCTGCCCTGCCCGATCAGCTGGTTGCCCGAGATGCCCGCGTTGAGCACCGCCATCAGGCGGTCGCCCCCGGCCACGGCCAGCCGCGCCGCGAGCTGGTCGGGCCAGCTGCCGTGCTGGCCATGGGTCGAGCCGACGCCGTCGGTGACGGAAGAGCCGATGGCCACCACCGCGCCCAGCGGCTCGGCTGGCAGCACATCCACGCCGCAGAGCAGCCAGCGCGCGCTGGTCTGCAGCGGGTAGTGCATCCACGCGGCATCCTCGGGCGCGGCGGTGTAGTCGCCCAGCGGTGAGATGTAGGATGTTTCCAGCCCCACGCCGTGCCCGTTGGTGATCTCGCCGCGCTCTACAAAGAAGGTGATGGCCAGCGACCGCATGGCCGCGATGCCCAGCGCGATCGGGTCGCTGATGGCATCCTGCCCAGGCAGGATGGTCAGCGCGTGGCTGCCCTGGAACCGCACCGGCTGTGGCGCTGGCCAGACCGCCGGGGCGCGCAGCAGCTTGCCCACGCTGACCGAGCGGATGCTGACCGGCTCGCTGCCGTAGCGGTTCGAGAGGCGCAGCCGCACCTGCTGCCCGCCTGCAGCGACCCGCACGATCTGCCGCAGGGTGCGCCCCACCACGTTGGCCGAGATAACCGGGGTGGGCGCGGCGTACCAAGCGCCCACCCACTCTGGCTGGTCGATATTGTGCTCTGGCATTGGGTGGCTTTCGTTGTTGCTATGGGCTGCGCCCAGTGCTGCGGCAGAGGCTCTGGTATGCCTTGTCCCAGTGCTCGATGGCATGCCCCGCGCCGCCCGTGCGCAGCCAGATGTAGTAGGCCGCCAGTCGTACAGCATCCTCGCTCGGGATGTTGCTGATAAACTCGTCGCAGCTGCCGCGCTCGGCGCTGTAGGGCAGCGCGGCGAACCGATCGCGGCCCGGTGCGGGCTGGGTGTGGCGGTAGCAGTCGGCGCGCAGCGGGCAGCCATGCCCGGGGCAGTAGAGCGGCATAGCGTGGCTCCTGTGGGGTTAGAAGAAGGGGCTGGCCCCCGGCACGGCGGGGTGCCGCTCGACCTCGCGGTAGAGCCGCTCGGCATCGGCGAGCGCCACATAGAAGCTGACCTTTTTAGGCGGCGGTGTGGCGAGCCGGAATTTTAGGCTGCCATCATGAAGCTTCAGGTCGAGCAGGCTGCTGTAGGGTAGAGTCAGGCTCAGATTCTTGCGCCCCACATAATAGGCGATCAGTAGCGCAGGGATAATGCCCAGCGCCATGCCGCAGATCACCATTGGGATGATCGTGACCAGCAGCACGATGCCGATCTGCAGCAGGGCGCTAGGTGTGAGCCAGCCCTCTACCAGCAGCCCGCCGGGGGTGAACTGCACCTTGCCCTTGCCCATGATGTTGCGCCCACCATCGGCCCGCTGGAAGCGCACCTCGAAGGGCTGCCCCTCCGCATCCGGTGCGATGCTGCCGTAGCTTGGCTTGAAATCGGTGAGCTTGCGCGTGGAGGGGAAGAGCTTGTAGATGCCGAGGCAGCACGCCGCCAGGAGCACCAGCGATACGCCGATAGCGATCAGGGATGTGCTGGTACTGCTCAGCTCGGAGGGATTGAACAGCTCGTAGATGGTACCAAAGGCTATGAAAACCAGTGAGACAGCAAGGCAGATGAGCAGCAGGAAGGCCGTGGTGATGCCTAGTTTGCCCCCGTATGAGATACGGCTGGCGTGCCAGGGTGATGATGGGGTTGTCATAAAGAGTCTCACCGCTCTATTGATAGAATCCGTAGGTGATGATACACCCTCTGCGCGTTTTTAACAAAGAATGATCTGCTGTATACTACCAGTACGAATGCAAGTGGAAGAGGATCATGGTATGGATTTCTTGAAACTACAGCGACCTTCACCACATATCCGTACATATACGATCTTTGCCAGTATCTATTTTTTTCTGGCATTTATCCAGCTATCGTTGAAAATACATTTGACGCCAAACTGGACAAATGGAACGCTTGATAGTACTCATCAGCAGCTTATGGCATTTCAGTATGCAAACAACGAACAATCGCGCCTGTTACAATTTATTGTGCCGGAGATATTGCATCGCTTGTTGAACATCTCTATTATCAATGCCTATATTATCCAGCGCTGGATGTTTACCTTTCTGATGTTTCTTGGATTTCACCTCTACCTACGCGCATGGTTTGATGACAAGCTGGCGTTTGGCTGTGTACTTTTTCTTGCGGCTACCATGCCGCTCACCTATATGAACGATCTGCAGGAGAGCACCCCGCTGCTGCTGCTGACCTTTCTGCTGTCGCTATGGGCGATCCGCGAGAATCGACTCATCCTCTATACGCTGGCGCTGGCTGTGGGTGCCCTGAATAATGAGACGGTGCTGATTCTGCCCTTTGTGTATGTGTGCTATAGCTGGCGGGGATTCCAGTGGCGCAGCCTCTTGCATCTTGCGCTGCGCACCGCTCTTACCAGCCTCCCTGCATATGCGATCGTTGGCACGATACGATACGCAACCCGTGATCGACCCCGCCTCGCCGAATTTTGGCAGCTCGATACGAATCTGCACTATCTTTCGGCCCAGCTGTTTGTTCCTTGGTTTGATTACTGGCGGGCCGAATTCCTCCACTTCTTTTTTCTCTTTGGGTTTATCTGGGTCTACGCATTTCTCTTCTTTGCCCAGAAACCGATCTTTCTACGGCGTTCGGGCCTACTTGTGCCCATCTTTGTCGCGTTTCATTTTGTTGGCGGCCTGATCAACGAGATCCGGCTGTTTCTGCCGCTTGCGTTCCTGCTGATCCCGATGGGCGTACTCTACCTCTTCCCCGAGCATGTGCCGGAGCCAGCGGCTCCCTAGCGCCCGCGCTACCCGGCCCGCGTGCCGATCTGCTCGACCACGCCGCGTACAAACGGCGAGCTGAACTCCTCGGCCAGCATGTCCATGGTCAGCGCGTCGTGGCGCACGCCGCCCAGCAGCCGCACGCCGCGCCTGCGCCCGATCAGCTTGAAGCCGACCTTCTCGTACAGCGCAATGGCCCGCGTGTTGTAGGCGTAGACGCCCAGCATGATGTTGTGCAGGTTCAGTAGGTTGAACCCGTAGTCGAGCACAAGCTGGAGCGCCTCGGTGCCGTAGCCTTTGCCCCACGCGCTGCGCTCGCCGATTAGCAGGCCAACCATGGCGGCCTGGTTGATATGGTCGATGTTGAACAGCATGGTGCGCCCGATGGCCTGGTCGCTGGCCAGATCGACCACGGTGAAGACATGGTGCTGGTCGCGCATGGCCGCGCGCACCGCGTCGCGGGCGTGCTCGATCGCCTGCGGGCTGTAGGCCTCGCTGCCCAGCGGGATGCTGGCCGCCAGGTCGTTGTCCCAGCGCGCCCAGTGCTCGGCATCCTCCTCGCTGCAGGGCGAGAGGTAGCATTGCTGCCCAACCAGCTTTCGGTAGTATGGCATCGGTATTGCTGCTTTCTATCAGGTCTTCTGGCGTGTGCGGGCAGCATAGCATGGCGGTGGCGGCGCGGGATCGGGTGCGCGATGGATTGGCGCTCATCCTTGCGATGGGGCGGCCCGATTTGCCCGCCAGCGCCGGGCTGTGGTATAGTGCTGCCCTCAGTCGCGCCCGCTGGTGCGACTGCCTCTGTCGCCTGCCAAGGCTCCGCTGGGACGACCCAGCGCAGATTTTTCATGTGAAGGGGACGACCCCTTGCCGAGGTGTCCCTATGCCATGGGTTATTCTTGCTATCGCTGGCCTGCTTGAGGTGGCCTGGGCGCTGCTGCTGAAGCAGTCCGAGAGCTTCACGCGCCCGCTGCCCACGCTGGGCTTTGCTATCACTATGCTGCTGAGCATGGGCCTGCTCTCCTATGCCCTGAAGAGCCTGCCGGTGGGCACGGCCTACGCGGTGTGGACGGGGATCGGCGCTGCTGGTACGGCCATCCTGGGCATGGTGTGGCTGGGCGAGCCGCGCGATCTGCTGCGGCTCGGCTCGCTGCTACTGCTGCTGGTCGGTATCGTTGGGCTAAAGATGACCAGTGGCCACTAGCATTATCTTGCCTATTTTATTACCGTATCATCATTTGGATGAATCGAGGTACAGATGCCAAGTCACTTTTCTACTATTGGCGTGGCGGTGCGCAGCAATGATGAGTTTGCCGACTATGCGATCCGCACGGTGGAGCAGGGCCGCACGCTCGATGCGCCAGGCGGATCGTATACGGTCTGGGATATGGGCGAGGGCGTGGAGCTGTGGGCGCAGGTGGATGCCGACAACAGTCTGATTGGCCTAAACCCGCATTTCCGTGGCCTGGGGCGCATGGAGGTGCGGCTGGATCACACCGTCGCGCGCCCCGGCGATAGCCCGCTGGATGGGGCCTTCTACGGCTGGGCCGAGCCAAGCGACGATGCGGAGGCGCGGGGTGCCTACCCGCTGGTCTTCGATGTGCCCGACATGCTGGCCTGGGGCGCTCTGGCGCTGCCAGCAACCCACGCGGTGCAGATCAGCGCCTTCGCCCACGACATCGCGACCTTTGCCGACGATGAGGCCTACCGCGCATCCCAGGGCAGCGAGGCGCTGATGGCGGCGGAGTCGTTCATCCCATCGGGGCTGTTCGCGATCGACGGCAAGCCGGGTGCCGCGCCGCAGTCGGAGGCGGTGTTCTCTGGGCATGTGCTGGCCACCCAGGTGCTGACCAACGCGCAGACGGGCGAGCAATTCGCCTGGGCGCATGTGCAGACCTACGGCGGCACTGTGGATGTGGTGGCCGACCTGGCGCTGCTGGCCCAGCCTATGGTGGTGGGCGGCCTCGTGCGCGGCTCGTTTTGGCTTTCGGGGCGCGTGGTGCGCTGGGGGTAGGGCCGTGGCGAGACGCAGCGCGCCCTCCCCGGCGCTGGCTAGCCCACGCTGCGCAGCTGCATCGCCACCTGCTTGCCCGCGCCCGCCGACTGCCGCCCGACCTCGGCGAAGCCCAGCCGCTGGTGGAAGGCCAGCGAGGCGAGGTTGGGCGGCTCCACATCCACCTCGCAGGCCATCCACGCCAATTCGTGCGTCCTGGCGTAGCCCTCGACTTGCTGGTAGAAGGCCCGCCCGAGGCCTCCGCCGCGCTGTGCGGGGCTGATCACCACGCGGTCGATGTAGATAAAGCGCTTGAGGCGGCTGGTAAACCACTGGTAGTTCGAGCTGTCGTAGGCCGCCCCGTCGGCGAAGGCTATGAGGAACCCGACGACCCCCGCCGCGCCCTCGGCGACAAGGTGCAGGCGGGCCATAGCGTGCAGCTGCTGGAGCCTGCGCTCATCCATGGGGCTGAGCACGGCGACTGATTCGGCGTTGAGCTGGAGGACGGCGGCGCTGTCGCGCTGCTCGAAGGGGCGGATGCTGATCTCCATATGCCTGCTTTCTCTCGTGCTTCTCCAAGGCTTGCTGGTGCTTCAAAGCCACGCCTAGCGCAGCGGGAACCCCAGCTGCTCCACGATCTGGCGCAGCACATCACGTCCATCCAGGGCCTGCGGCCCGGCCACCCGTAGCGCCGAGCGCTGCGCCCAGTCAAAATTGCCACGCATGCCCTGGGCGGCGTAGAACGCGCGCATCACCTGCGTGTAGCGCTCAATCTCGGCGTCTTGCGCGCTGGCCTGGTAGTGCTCGCGGTGCAGCACAGCCCCCTGGCCCAGGCGCGGCTTGATCTCGGTGGGCTTGGCCTCGTCGGGCCAGCCCACGCACATGCCGAACACCGGAAACACCCGCGCGGGCAGCCCAAGCTCGCTGGCCACATCCTGCGGGCGGTTGCGCATCCCGCCGATGTAGACGGTGCCCAGCCCCAGCGACTCGGCGGCCACTACGGCGTTCTGCGCGGCCAGCGCGGCGTCGATCGCGCCCAAGAGGAACAGCTCGAAGTAGTCGAGGCCCTCGGAAGGGGTGTTGCGCAGCAGTGCCGCGCGCTCCAGCCGCGCCAGATCGGCCAGCCACACCAGGAAGACCGGGCACGCGTGGATGTGGCGCTGGTCGCCTGCCAGCCGGGCCAGACGGCCCTTCTTGTCTGGCTCCTCCACGGCTACTACGCTCCATGCCTGCAGGTTGGAGGATGTGGATGCCGACTGAGCCGCCGCCACCATGGCCTCCAGCGCGCCCTCGGGCAGAGGGTCGGGGCGGTAGTCGCGCACCGAGCGGTGGTGTAGCAGCAGGTCGATGGTGTCGTTGATCTGTATGGGGTCGGGCTGCCCGCCCTCGCCATAGCGCAGGGCCAGCGCGTCGCTATGGTGTTGATTCATGCCGCTTTCTCCTCTCAGCGTGCTGTTTCTGATACGATGATGCTATTGTAGCGAATATCTGGTATGTTGTGCGCATCATAGCGCTTTATTGCATTCTTTTGCACGCTGCGCTAAGATAGTGTGGCTGAGCGTACCGGGCTGACCTTCTCTCTGTTTATATGACATAATAGTAGAATGATGCCACATGTGTCGATCTACTTTTCTTCTGGCGGTTTGCCTTGCTTTCGTCCCATCTTGCACGATCGGCAGCGCACCTCAGCCGGCACCAACCGACTTTCATGGCCAGTGGATAGCATATATAACGCGGAATGAGCAGCGCTTGGCCACCCAGCTCATCTTGCTGCGCGCCACCATAGCTAGGTGCGCAGCATCAGGTTGTTCGGCAAGCGCTACTACGATACTGAGATCGGGCATGTTGGGGCTGGGGGCAGAGGATCATCGGCTGGTGCTAGGTCTCATGCCTCTCGTGATGGCTCATCGCTCAGGTCAAACGACATCATCACCGTGGGGTGCTGCTCGGCCAGCAGCGCGGCGTATAGGCGCAGGGCAGGCGTGTTCTCTGGCTCGGCCAGCAGCCAGGCGCTGGCGCAGCCCAGCGTGTGGGCGTGGGCAAACATCTGGCGCATTAGGGTGCGGCCTATGCCCCGCCGTTGGTGGCTGGGGGCCACCCCCAGCTCGTTGATCCAGCACTCGGGGGCCTTGTCGGGGTGCACGTAATGCAGCGCCGAGACGAAGCCCACCACCAACACGCCATCCAGCGCCACGATCAGGTGGTGGCGCGGGTCGGCCAAAAACTCGGCGCTCCAGCGCGGGTCGATGGCGTGGTCGAACACATCCGGCGCGACATGGTCGAGGATGTGGGCCTCATCGGCGCGCACAAGCTGGTAGGTGATCGTCATAGTGCCTCCGGCTCACGGTCAAGCGCCATCGCCCGCTGGCTGATCGGCAGCAGCGCCACCAGCATGATCAGGATGCCGTTGGCTATTTTGATGGCGGTGCGGAGGCCATGGTGGGCGATCCCGCGCCGATCCGCGCCATCCTGTCAAGGTCGCTGCTGCACTATCGCCTAGCGAGGCATGGCCGGTGCCTGTGGCTCATCCTCCAGATCGGCTGGCTGCGCGATAACCTGATCGAAGATCGGACCCACGTGCGAGATCAGTAGCATCAGCCCGCTGGGGTTGGGCGCCAGCATCGGCTCGATGACATCGTGGCCCTCCCAGAACCAGCGGTCGCGGTGGCCCAGCCACGACCCGCGCAGCCGATCGTCGCCTAGGTGAAAGCTCTCGCCCGCCTGGAGGCGGTCGGCCTCCTGCTCGGAGCACTCGACCACGTTGATCGAGATGCAGTCGCTGGCGTAGATCTGCGCGCGCGGCCTGGAGCCAAACTCATCGGCGATTCCCTGCAGGATGGCCGTTGTCGGCTCGTCAGGCGACGCCCACAGGTACATCATCGACTGCTGCTCGAGCTCCAGCATCTGCGGGTAGAAGCGGTCTACCACCTCTTCGACGCGGAACATGTGCTGCCAAGACCGGATGCGGGCGGGGAGCCATGGCCAACGCTGCCAGGCAAACCAGCGCTTGAGTGCGAGCATCACAACCTCCTCCAAACACCGTCGGCTGAATGGCCTGGGCGCCCATGATCCAAATGTAGCTGGCAGGTGAGGGTTCATGACAATTTTGCGTGTGAATCTATCGTACCACAACTTCTGCCACGCTGCCGAGCTGAGAATCGGTAGGCCAGGGCCGATGTTCTCTCAGTTCGGCAGCATGCTTTTACCACCAAGAGGCCAAGATATCAAGGGGACAAAAGGGAACGAATGCCACGAAGGCCCGAGGGCATGAAGGGCGAAAAGGTGTCTGAGAAATGGCGCGGCGCCATTTTCAGCGCACCCATGCGGTGAAGGTGCTGCGCGCGAGCAGCGTTGCCCGCCAGCCCTGCGCTGTGCAAAAAAGCGCCACCGGCATCAGCCAGTGGCGCTTTCGGTTTGGGCCTATGCGGCTACTTCCAGGTCTCGGCGGTGCGGCTCACGGTGCCGCTGGCGGGCGTGGTGAAGGCTCGGTTCGCGCCGCTCTCCCATGTCACGTTGCCCGCGCTATCCTTCTTGATGTACTTGTACTCGATGGCCGTGGATGGCGGCAGGCTCACGGTGCCTGTCCACACCGGGTAGCTGGCCGACGAGAGCAGGATGGCGCTGCTGGTGTTCCACGCGCCAAGCGCCGCCACGTTGCCCACCACATAGACGTTCTGACCCCACACTGTGGTGGCGTTCACCCCAAAGCTGGTGGCGATCGCGCTGGCTGGTGTGGGCGTGGCCGTCGGGGTCGTCGCTGGCGTGGCCGTCGGGGTCGTCGCGCCGATCTTCGCTCCGCCGTAGAGCGCCACCGCGCTCATCGCGGGCACGGTGATGCTGGCCGTGCCGCTGGCGCTGACGGTAATGCCCGTGCCGGTGCAGGTGCCAGCGCTGGTCGCAAAGTCGTAGTGGATGACATCGCAGTAGCTTCCGGCTGGTAGCCCGGTGGTGAAGGTGCGCGTCAGTGGGGTGCTCTCGCGGTTGATCGCCACGAAGCCGAGTGTGCCACGGCTAAACGCGATCTGGTTATTGCCGTTGTCCCACCAGTTGGCCACGGCGGCCCCGCTGGTATAGTTGCGGAACGGCACCATGTTGCCGATTGTGCGCCAGCGGTGCTCGCAGACCCAGCCGCTGCCCACGGTCTGGCTGAAGCAGTTGGGTGTGCTGCTGCCGCTGGGGTAGATGCTTAGCGTGTTGCCGTTCGCGTCCGAGGGCGGGCCAGCGTCGGTCCCGGCGCCGGTGCTGCGGTCGAAGGCGTAGCTCGACATGATCACCGGGTAGCCAAACGGCCACGCGAGCATGAAGATGTTCGACAGGTCGTTCAGCGAGCCGTTGTGGTAGGTGATCACGGGGTTGCTGCTGCTGCGCTGGGTGTCGTGGTTGCTGGTGAATACCACGGCCTTATCGCTGGCCATGAAGCCCCATGTCTCGCCAAAGGTCTTCAGCTCCGAGATTTTCTCGTAGCCGCCGCTGTAGCTGGTGTTGAGGAACTTGTTGCTCAGCTTGTACTCGTACTGAAACTCGGTGATGTCGGCGCTGCCGCCGCCCACGCTGTAGTAGTCGCTGGGCTGCACGGCCTCGCCGGTGCTGCCGATCACCTCAAGGAAGAAGTAGGGGTCTGGCTCCACCGCCGCATTCACCTGGGATACGATTGCGGCCACATCGGCGGCGCTCATGTGCTTGGCGGCGTCGATCCGGAAGCCGCGCACGCCCATGTTGGCCAGCGCGATCATGTAGTTGGCGATGGTGCTGCGCACGTAGCTGCTGCTGGTGTTCAGATCCGAGAGGCCGCTGAGCTCGCAGTTCTGCACGTTGCCAGCATCGTTGTAGTTGCTGATATTGCTGTGGCAGCTGTGGAAATCTTGCTCGCTGTAGGTGCCGGGGTAGGTGTATTTGCTGTAGGCCGAGCCGTTGCTGCCGTGGTAGTAGGTGCCATCGAATCCGGTGCCGCCGCCTGCGGTCATGTGGTTGATCACGGCGTCGGCGTAGATGTCCACGCCCACGTTATGGCAGCGCGTCACCATGTCCTGGAACTCGGCCAGGGTGCCGCTGCGGCTCTTGGCTAGGCTGTAGCTCACCGGCTGGTAGCGCTCCCACCAGGGATAGGTGCCGTTGCTCTGGATGATGGCGTGCTCGTTGGGGGGCGAGATCTGCACGGCAGAGAAGCCCTGGGGGCCAAGGTAGGTCTCGCACTCTTTGGCGATATCGGTCCATTTCCACTCGAAAAGCTGGACAAACACGGTGCGCGGGCTGGTGATACTCTGGGCTTGCACGCTGCTGCGCTGGGCCACAAAGCCGCTGCCGAGGGTGAGGATAAGGGAGAGGGTGAGGGCGATCCGGGAGCATAGCCGGTTCGTTGGGCGCATACTTCCTCCTTTGAAGTATTGTCAATGAGCCACCGCCGTGGTAGGCTCGGCATCCCCCTATGTTGGTTGTGTGGTATCGTCGGCGGAGCTACGCGCGATACAAGGCAACGCCTCGTGGTGTGTGTGGCGCTGTGTTCAAAACTAGTTCAGTAAATCGGTTTAGCCGAGCATAGCACGGCGCTGATAGGTTGTCAAGAGGTTAATAGCTAAACCTAGGGCTATGCATTGTCGTTCAGCAGAACGTCTTTACCACCAACACCAAGGGCACAAAAGGGAACGAATACTACGAAGGCCACTGGTCACCTAGGGCGCATACCGCGCTGGGCGAATGTCGGCACTGCTTCCAGCGTTGCCGTTCGCCCCAGCACAGTGCACGGGCAGAACGCAGCGACCCTGGGCTAACCCGAATAGCCCTTTTTTCGGTCTTGACAAGCTGGTTTTGTTGATGTACTATTTATGCACATATGTGTATATATGTAAAAGAAAGCGACGGGCTATGTCAGAACTCTTTCAAACCCGACTGGTCGAGCCAGCCAGCGATATCCGCGCCGAGCCAGCGTACAGTGCGCTCTGCAGCATCGCGATGCTGCACAAGGCCGCATCGCAGGGCAGCATCGCCCGCTGGGCGCGCGAGGCCGCCAGCGCGCTGAACCCCAGCCAGCTGGCCCTCAACCAGCTGATCTTCACCGCGCTCGGCCCCGCGTTGCTCTTCCCCGGGGCCTGGGCTAGCTTCCCCGACTACCTAGATGCGCTGGCCACCCAGCACCCCAGCGAGCTGCGCGAGCGCGTGCTGGCGCAGCGCAGCGCTGCCGAGCTGGCCGCCCCCGAGGTCGCCGCGCTGCTTGCCGACCCGTTCCAGCTGCACGACCTGATCGTGGCCCACCTGCGCGGCGTGTGGGATGGCTCGCTCGCGGCGGAGTGGGCGGCGGCGCAGCGCAAGATCGACGCCCAGGTGCGGCTGCTGCGCCTATCGGCCCCTGGCTCGGGCGTCAGCCCGGAGCGCATCCGCCAGAACCTGCTGCAGTTTATTGCCGGGCCGCTGGGGGTGGGCGCGGGCATCCGCGAGCTGGTGTTTGTGCCCTCGCCCCACGTGGGCGGCCTCACCACCCAGCTGACCGTGGGCGCGGTGCAGTATGTGTTTTTCGATGCCGAGCTTCACTACCACGTGCTGCTGCGCGATACCCCTGTGCGCGACATGGAGCTGATCGGGCGGCTGAGCGCCCTGACCGAGCCTGCGCGGCTGCGGGTGCTGGCCCTGCTGGCGCAGCATGGCGAGCTGACCATGCAGGATCTAATAGAGCACATGCAGACCAGCCAGCCGAATGTTTCGCGCTACCTTAAATCGCTGGCGGGCTATGTGGCCGAGCAGCGCGGCAGGGATGGCCGCAAGCGCTACCGCCTTGTCCCTAGTCAGATTGACGTAACCTTTGATGCGCTGCGCACAGCCATCGCGGCACCCGCCGCGCCCGCCCCGCAGCAGGAGGAGACCATGGAAACGACCGATCTCGCGCGCTATCTCAATGCCCATGGCCAGGTGCTGGCCTGGCCGAAGGCCGGGGCCGCCCGCAGCGCGCTGCTGCGCTACCTCGCCGATACCTTCACGCCTGGCGAGGAGTACGCCGAGAAGGCGGCCAACGCCCAGATCGCCCAGTATGTGCCTGCGCACCTGCGCGACCACGTGACCGTGCGGCGCGACCTGATCGACGACGGCTTTCTCCAGCGCTCGGCAGATGGCGCTCGCTACTGGCGCACCGCCGAGCAGGCCGGGGTCGCCCCGCGCCAGCTTTCCGACGAGGAGGCCTACCGGCAGTACTGGGGCCAAGACCCCGAGGGCACATCCGCTTCCTAATTTCCTAGGGCGGCGCGCTGGCCGCGTGTGTGTGGAGCCGAGCGCGCAGCCCACGAGCATTTTTTGAAAGGTCTCTTATGGCAAAGCAGAAGTTCGAGCGGACCAAGCCACATGTCAATATTGGCACCATCGGCCATGTCGACCATGGCAAGACCACGCTGACCGCCGCTATCACCAAGGTGCTGGCCCTACGCGGCGCGGCCAAGTTCACGAGCTACGACCAGATCGACAACGCCCCCGAGGAGCGCGCGCGCGGCATCACCATCGCCATCCGCCACGTCGAGTACGAGACAGAGAAGCGCCACTACGCGCATGTGGACTGCCCCGGCCACGCCGACTACATCAAGAACATGATCACCGGCGCGGCCCAGATGGATGGTGCCATCCTGGTGGTCTCGGCCCCCGATGGCCCTATGCCGCAGACCAAGGAGCACGTGCTGCTGGCCTACCAGGTGCAGGTGCCCGCAATGGTCGTCTTCCTGAACAAGGTTGACCTGATGGATGATGAGGAGCTGCTGGAGCTAGTGGAGCTAGAGCTGCGCGACCTGCTGACTCAGAACCACTTCGATGGCGACCGTGTGCCGATCGTCCGTGGCTCGGCGCTGGCTGCGCTGGCCTGCACCTCGCAGGATATCAGCGCGTCGGAGTACCAGTCGATCCTGGACCTGATGCAGGCGGTGGATGAGGCCATCCCCACGCCCCAGCGCGCGGTAGACCAGCCATTCCTGATGCCGGTGGAGGATGTGTTTGCGATCAAGGGGCGCGGCACCGTGGTGACGGGTCGTGTCGAGCGCGGCAAGATCAAGATCGGCGAGACGATAGAGATCGTGGGCATGCACGACGGCGCGCCGCAGAAGACGGTGGTGACGGGCGTGGAGATGTTCCAGAAGACGTTGGATGAGGGCCAGGCGGGCGACAACGTGGGCGTGCTGCTGCGCGGCGTCGAGCGCTCGGATGTGCAGCGTGGCCAGGTGCTGTGCGCCCCCAGCTCGATCAGGCCGCTGCAGAAGTTCAAGGCCCAGGTGTATGTGCTGAAGAAGGAGGAGGGTGGCCGCCACACGCCGTTCTTCGCTGGCTACCGCCCGCAGTTCTACGTGCGCACCACCGATGTGACCGGTTCGATCATGCTGCCCGAGGGCATGGAGATGGTGATGCCGGGCGACAACATCGAGATGGATGTGGAGCTGATCGTGCCGGTGGCGATCGAGGAGGGGGTGCGCTTCGCGATCCGCGAGGGTGGGCGCACCGTCGGCTCGGGCGTGGTCACTGGCGTGCAGCGCTAGCGCTCCTACGGCGGCAGGTAGCCCCTGCCGCCGTGCCCTGTCGGGAGCACCGGCTATGCCTGGGGCAGCAGTTGGTGCAGCTCTTTGGCCAGCGAGGCCGATGAGAATGGCTTCATGATGAACGCGCTGGCCCCGGCCTTGCGCGCCAGCGGCTCGACCCCGCTGTCCCCCGACAGGATGACGATCGGCACCCGCACATCCTGGCTGCGCAGCATCGTGGTCAGCGCCACCCCGTCGATTGGCGTCATATAGGCGTCGGTGATGATCAGATCGGCGCTATCGCTGGCAAAGCAGTCGAGCGCGGCCTTGCCATTGGCAACCTTCGAGATCCGCGCCGATGGGTAGGCATGCTGAACCATCCTGCTGATCAGGTTGCGGACAAGGTCCGAGTCGTCGATGATTAGGATGTGGTAGGGTGGTGTCATGGATGTGCTCATCATAGGCGTTACAGTTAGGAAGACTGTATCACATTTTGACGGTAGCGCGGCGGGTACTGCGTAAATCTCAGCCCTTTCTTGTTAGGGCAAAGCGAGAGAGACGTAGATGCCGAGATGCTGCGTGCGCGACATGGCGTGCGGGGCGCTTGGCCTGGCGTGCTGCTCAGGTGCCAAACTCTGTAGAAGAAGTACTGGCATTATAGCACAAGCATCGCTATTTCATCCTAGCAGCTCGCGAGCGATCTGATCGCACGGTGATATGAATCTAGCGCAGCACGCCCAATCAGCGTGTCGGATGTGGCCTTCTGCGCGCAGGTGTGGCGGGCCGCGATCTGCCCGCGCAGCGCCGACTCCTCGATGCTGCGCCCCTCCAGCACATAGCTGGTTAGGAACCCGACCGCCAGCGCGTCGCCCGCGCCGTTGCTATCCACGATCGGCAGGTCGAGCGGCGGCGGCGGGTAGTGTGCCACACCGGCGCTGCTGGCCACCGCGCAGCCCTGCGCGCCGCGCCCCACCACCACGATCAGCTCGGGCCTTGCCCGCAGCCACGGCCCCACCAGCGCCGCCAGGTCGGGGAAGTTGGCCGCCGAGCAGAACAGGATGTCGGCGCTGGCGATAAAATCCTGGCGATAGGGGTCGCTGGGGTCGGTCACATCCTGCAGGTCGCATGCGATCACGCTGCCGCCCTGGCGGGCGATCGGCAGCAGCTGCCGCGCCCAGTTGGGCAGGTGGAAGACCGCCAGCCGCGCGCCCGCCAGCACCTGGGCGGCGCTGGCCAGGTCGGGCGCGAGCTGCATGTGGCCCTTGCCATCGTAGAAGTTTTTGCGCCGCCCGTCGCGGTACATGATGTTCACGCTGCGGCATGTGCCCGCCGGATCAATGAACAGCGCGCTGGCATCCACGCCATCGGCGGCCAGCGTGGCGCGGATGTGATCGGCGTGGTAGTCGTCGCCCACCGCCCCGATGAAGGCGGTGTGTCTGCCCAGCTGGGCGAAACCCCGGCTGCTGTAGCCGCCGGCCTGCCCCACATAGTCCAGATCCTCGGTGAAGTTGGCCTCGACGCTGAAGTCGATATCCGCCCCTGGCAGGTAGATATTGGTGTCGATCCCGATGTTGCCAACCACCACAACCTCAAACGGCGCTGCCATCTTTTTCTCCTGTTGCTAGGCGCGCACCCAGATCTGCAGCGGGCCAGCCTGCTCGAAGCCTAGATCCAGCGCCGCCGCCAGCGCATCGCCGGACTCGTAGCCCGCCAGCGGGGTGCGCGGGAACGCCGCGATCACCGCAGCGATGCCGCCCGCGAGGTCGTCGCCAAAGGTGTTGCTGATGCCCACCACGCCGCTGCTGCGGTTCGCCACCACCCCACCCACGATCTGCTCGCCACGGTAGGCCGCGAAGAAGCCGATCCGCGCATCGTGCAGCAGCGCGGGCTGGAACAGCTGGGCCGACTCGGCAGGGGCGTTGGCCGGGTCGGCCTGCCAGGCCTGCTCCCAGTGGGCCAGCTGCTGCGGCGTGGTGATGCGCGACCATGCTGCGGCGCTTGCGGGCGCGGGCGTGTCGGCGCTGCGCCACACCCAGCTGGCCTGGATGATGCTGCGGAAGCCCTCGGCGCTCAGGTCGAGCGCGTGGAAGCTGTCCTTCACGCCCAGCGCAAGATGTGGCGCGGCGTCGCGCAGCTGGCGGATGCCCTGCAGCTGGGCCTTGGCCTGCTCGGGCGCGCGCGTGATGGCGCGGGGGTAGAGCGGCAGGCCCTCCTGCTCGCTGTACCACAGGCTGTGGCTCCACTGGCCGGGCCTGCCGTGGCTGCGGTAGACTGTCTCGCACCACACGATGTTGTTATCGACCGCCGCCTGAACATTACTTCGCTGCCACATCTTGGTTTCTTTCTATCGCTATGCGCTCTCAGTGTGAGCAGCGCAGGTTTTCTGCCTAGCGGTGCCGCAGCTGCTTGGCCAAGATATCGCCAAGCCACTGGATGATCTGAACCAGCACCACCAGCACCACCACGGTGGCCACCATCACGTTCACCTGGAAGCGCTGGTAGCCGTAGGTGATCGCCAGGTTGCCCAGGCCGCCGCCGCCCACCGCGCCCGCCATGGCCGAGTAGCCGATCAGGCTGATGATCGTGATTGTCGCGCCGCTGACCAGCCCAGGGATGGCCTCGGGGATGAGCACCTTGGTGATGATCTGGGCGTTGGTGCAGCCCATAGCTTGGGCCGCCTCGATCAGCCCGCGGTCCACCTCGCGCAGCGCCGATTCGGCCACGCGGGCGTAGAAGGGGATGGCTGCCACGGCCAGCGGCACGATCGCGGCGGTGCTGCCGATGGATGTGCCCACGACCAGCCGCGTGAACGGGATGATCGCGATCAGCAGGATGATGAAAGGCAGCGAGCGCCCGACGTTGATGATTGCCGCCAGGATCTGGTTGACCGCGCGGTTGGGAAACAGCCCGTTGCGGTCGGTGGTGATCAGGGCGATGCCTAGCGGCAGCCCGAAGATGATCGCGATCAGCGTCGAGATCCCCACCATATAGAATGTCTCGCCGGTGGCCTTCCACAGGTTGTTGATCAGGGTCTGGCTCACGCGCGCACCTCCACGTGCAGGTTCTGGCCGCGCAGGTAGGCCAGCGCGTCGGCGGTCTGCGTGCCGCTCAGCTCGATCTGCATCTGGCCGATCCGCTGGCCACCGACCAGCTCGATGCTGCCGCTCAGGATGTTCATGTCGATGTCGAAGTTGCGCACGAGGTTCGAGAGCAGCGGCTCGTCGGCGGAGCCGCTGGTGTAGGTGATGGTCACCAGGGTTGCGCCGGGCTGCGGGGTGTGCTCGGCGTGCTGCGGGAAGATCTCGCGGGCCAGCAGCGAGGCGGGCTGGGCCGCCAGCTCGGCCACGGTGCCCTGCTCGGCGATTCGGCCATCGCGCAGCACCGCCACGCGGTCGCAGATCTGCTTCACCACGCTCATCTCGTGGGTGATCAGCAGGATGGTGAGGCCCAGCCTGCGGTTGAGGTCGCGCAGCAGCTCCAGGATGGATCGCGTGGTCTGCGGGTCGAGCGCCGATGTGGCTTCGTCGGAGAGCAGCACCTGCGGCTGGCTAGCTAGGGCGCGGGCGATGCCCACCCGCTGCTTCTGCCCGCCCGAGAGCTGGGCCGGGTAGGCCTTGGCCCGCTCGGTCAGTCCCACCAGGTCGATCAGCTCGGCCACGCGGGCGGCGCGGGCCTGCCGGTCCACGCCGATCACCTCAAGCGGCAGCGCGATGTTTTCGGCCACGGTGCGCGAGGAGAGCAGGTTGAAGTGCTGGAAGATCATGCCGATCTTCTGGCGGGCGTGGCGCAGCTCGGCCCCGGCCAGCGCGGTCATCTCCTGGCCATCCACCACCACCGAGCCGGATGTGGGGCGCTCCAGCATGTTCACGCAGCGGATGAGAGTGCTCTTGCCCGCGCCGCTCTGGCCCAGCACGCCGAAGACCTCGCCCGCCTGCACGTCGAGGCTCACGTCATCCAGTGCGGCCACGCGCTGCTCGCCCGCGCCGTAGGTTTTACGTAGGTGTTCGATATGGATCATGTCACTTCGTTTCGTCTGAGTATGCCGTAGTGTACTCGAAAAGTGCGCTTTGGCACAAATGCGCGCCCTATTTGACTTGGGTCTATGCGTTCTGTCCGATGTTTTTTTGCATCTTGGTATCTTGAGGGCGGATCGTTTTTCCTTCGTGCCTCCGCGTCTTCGTGGTATTGATTCTCTATTGACCTTGGTGTCTTGGAGTCTTGGTGGTAAAAGAATCTTCAGTCTGCCGAGAACGTATAGGCCCTGCCCTATTTGATGCGAAAAAAGCTTTGCCGCTGCGTGGTGGCAGCGGCAAAGCCGAGAGAGTTGCCTACAGGATTGTGGCTAGAAGGCTGGGAGCACGGAGCCCTGGTACTTCTCCTCGATGAACTTCTTGACCTCGGGGCTGTTCAGCAGCTTGGCCAGCTTCTGGATGCCGGGGTCGTTCTCCTTGCCCTGCAGCGTGGCCAGCACATTGGCGTAGGGGTTGTTCTGGCCCGACTCCAGCGCTAGCGCATCCTTGCTGGGCGTGAAGCCCGCCTCGATGGCGTAGTTGCCGTTGATCACGGCCAGATCCACATCATCCAGCGAGCGCGGCAGCTGGGCGGCCTCAAGCTCGGTGATGTTCAGGTTCTTGGGGTTGGCGGTGATGTCGTCTTTGGTGGCGTTGGTGCTCACGCCGTCCTTCAGCGTCAGCAGGCCGTTTGCGGCCAGCAGCTGCAGCGCGCGCCCGCCATTAGTGGCGTCGTTGGGGATGGCCACGGTCGCGCCGTCGGCCACGTCGGCCAGGGCCTTCAGCTTCTTGGAGTAGATGCCCAGCGGCTCGATGTGGACGTTGGTCACAGCCACTAGCGGGATGTTGTTCTCCTTGGCGAAGGTCTCCATGTAGGGCACGTGCTGGAAGAAGTTGGCGTCTAGCTGGCCCTCGGCTAGGGCCGTGTTCGGCAGCACGTAGTCAGTGAACTCGGTAATCTCAAGGTTCAGGCCCTCTTTTGCGGCCAGGTTCTCCTTGATGAAGTTCAGGATCTCGGTGTGCGGCACTGGCGATGCGCCCACGCGCACCGTGATCAGCTCGCCCGTGGCAGCTTCGGCGGTGGTGGCGGCCTCGGCGGTGGCCTCAGCCGTGGCGGCCTCGGCGGTGGCGGCGACCTCAGTTACGGTTGCCTCGGCGGTGGCGGCAACCTCAGTTACGGCGGCCTCAGCCGTGGCGGCGCTGGTGGCGGCGGGCGCGCTGGTGGCGGCGGGCGCGCTGGCGCTTGCGCCGCAGCCCGAGAGTACAACCCCAAGCGCGATAAGCGCGGGCATGACACGGAGAGTCTGTTTGAGCATTTGTTCCCTCTTTCCAAACCGGTGGCGCGATTGAATACGATGCCTGCTCGGTCGCCTCGCCTGGAGGCTGTCCGAAATTCGCTGTTGACGCCACGGGGCGATTATAGCATAGAAATGATTGTTGATAAACATTGTATGGAAACGAAAGAATACATCGTAAGACTGAAATTTTGCCCTGTTGCCCTTGAGCGCAGGTGTTTGGTGGGTGTTTTTGGCGAGCGTTCGAGGTGTAGGTCATCCCCGTGGCGTGTCGCCGCTGCCAGCTGCGGAAGTACGGCGAGGGCTTTTCTTCGCAGCGCATGCGGCGGGGGCGAGGCGCTGATCATGGCGCTTGCGGTGCCCTTGCCGCAGGTGGCGAGCGTGACGGAGATCATGGCCTTGCGGCCCGCCTGCCCTAGCCCAGCAGCGCGGCCAGCTCGGCGCGGGTGGGCATGGCCGCCTGGGCCCCGCGCCGTGTAGTGGCCAGCGCGCCGCCTGCCGCGCCCCAGCGCGCCGCCTCCTCAAGCGGCATCCCCAGGCTCAGCGCGGCGGCCAGCGCGCCGTTGAAGGCGTCGCCCGCCGCCACCGTGTCCACCGCCTCTACTGCGAAGGCGGGCAGCCATACCCCTCGCCCGCCCGCGAGCACATACGCGCCCCTGCCGCCCAGCTTGATGATCGCGCCGCCTGCCCCGCGCTCGCACAGCAGCTCGGCGGCGCGGGCGATCGCCGCATCGTCGGCTAGCGCGAAGCCCACCAGCGCCGCTGCCTCGGTCTCGTTGGGGGTGATGATGTCCACCTGGCGCAGCAGCGCGGCTGGCAGCGGCTGGGCTGGGGCCGGGTCGAGCACCACCAGCACCCCGCGCTCGCGCGCCGCCGCCGCTGCGGCCTCCACCGCCGCCAGCGGCACCTCCAGCTGCAGCAGCAGCACCTTCGCACCGGCGAGCTGGCGCTCCAGCGCATCTAGCTCGGCCTCGCCCACGGCCCCGTTGGCCCCCGGCACCACCACGATGGTGTTCTCGCCCCGCGCGTCCACGGTGATCACGGCGATGCCGCTGGGCAGATCTGCCGCTGTGCCTAGCCCAGTCACCCCCACGCCCTCGCGCTCAAGCCCGCGCCGCAGCTCGTGGCCAAAGCTGTCGGCCCCGAGTTTTCCCACAAACGCGGTGGGCACGCCCAGGCGCGCGCATGCCACCGCCTGGTTTGCGCCCTTGCCGCCCGGCACGCTGGCGAAGCCGCTGCCGCTCAGCGTCTCGCCCGCCTGCGGCAGGCGGGCCACGCTGGCGACCAGATCCATATTGATGCTGCCAAAGACCACGATGCTCATGGGTGCTCCTCATCTGTTTGGGGCCGCAGGGCCTATGCCTCAATCTGCTCACCGCCATAGCTGCGGCACTGCTATTGTACGGCTGCCCGCAGCACAACGCTATGCGGAGCATCGGAGGTGTGCGCTTGCCGCGCGGGTAATGGTAGGAACACGATACCGATCAATGAACCCTACGCAAGCAACGATTCAAGCCAATATCACTTTTTTGGCAACCATTCGTGCTCGATGGCCGATGACCTACATTGTGGTCATCGCCCCCAATCCGATGATCGCAATGCGACGCAACGGGTGTAGGGGCGGATCGTGTGTCCGCCCCATCGCCATGCGCCGCATGCATCGGGTAAAGTTGCGATGAACGCGGCGCATGGCGATGCGGTTCACGCCGCATGCATCGCCCGCATCGGATGTGTGTTCGATGACGACGATGATATGCGGCGTGGGCGAGCACCAGGCCCGCCCCTGCACTCGATGAACTATATCGCAGGCATCGTGTGGGCACACGATCTGGGCAATGCGCGCGTGCGGTGCGGGCACGGCGCGGCGACCTCACGCGCTGGCATCCATTGCCACGCCAGCCCTGCGGATGGGCTGGCGTAGCACCGTCTTGAGTTTGGCGGGCGCGGTGCGTCGCACATCGCTCAGATAGATCTCGTGGTGTTTCCCGCCGAAGGTGTAGCCGTTCTGCGGCATCCACTGATCGTGCAGCCGCGCCAGTGTCGGCCCCTCCTCGCTGTAGGGGCCGATGTGCATGATCTGCGCCGAGCAGCCCTCATGGTAGATCTGCTGCCGAATCTTGGCCAGCGCGGGCAGCTGCTTGGCCCGCGCGACCTCGGCGATGGCCTGCTGGGCTATTGCGCCTGCGGCCTGCTCCGGCAGCATGATCATCATCGTCCAGTCCCACGCGCTCTTATCTAGCCCGCTGGTGAAGGCGGCCATATCATCGGCCCACCACAGGCCCTCTAGCGGCGGCACCACATAGTCGTGGCCCGTCTGGGCCTTGCACATGAACTTGACGCGGTAGGCCACGGCGTAGAGCGCCTCTACGGCCTGGGTGTGCGCTGGGGTGTGGTTCGGGTCGCCGTGGCCGTCGATCATCAGAAATGCCATGGGCGGTACATCCACCACGCTGAAGGCGGTGGCGCTGGGCTGGTAGAGCTGCGCGAGTGTTTTGGTGTAGTTGGTTTTCTCCATGGGTGCGGTCGCTTTCTGCTAACGTGGCGTCGTGTTTGGGTGAGATGCCGCCGCATTTTGTGGCGGTGCGGTCGCTATCTCGGCGTATTCCCGCCCTGCCTGCTCAGCATAGGTTGAAATCTGGGCGGCTTCGGCCCTATTTACCCCGGCGTCTTTTGCGATCTTGCGTGCTCTTTTGGCAGTGGGTATACTTGCTGCGCGTGTTGGGGAACTGGGGGGAACTATGGCCACAGCCACGCCAAAGGTTGCGGGCGATGTCTTGATTCTTGACGATGGCGGCGAGCCGACCGCGATTGTGGTCGGCTCGCCCGCGTGGTTCGCGTGGCTTGATGAAGCCAGCGGATTCACCTACCAGGGTGAGCGCGGCAGCTTTACCGCGCGCAGGGAGCCGCGCCAGCGTGGCGGATGGTACTGGAAGGCCTACCGCAGGCGCGATGGCAAGCTGCGCCGCGCCTACCTGGGCAAGGCCCCCGATCTGAGCGCCGAGCGCCTAGCCTCGGCGGCGGCGGCCTTGGCTGGCGTGCCGCCCGCGGCTGCCGCGCCGCCCCCTGCACCCAGCTTGGCCTCCCCCGGCCTGATCTCTACCAAGCTCATGCCCCCGCCCGCTCGTGCGGGCATGCTGCCCCGCAGCCGCCTGCTCGACCGCATGCGCTTGGCGCTCGACCGCCCGCTCACGCTGGTGGTGGCGCCAGCGGGCTTTGGCAAAACCACGCTGGTGGCCTCGTGGCTGCGCACGCTGGGTCGC
This sequence comes from Chloroflexia bacterium SDU3-3, assembly GCA_009268125.1. NCBI lineage: Bacteria > Bacillati > Chloroflexota > Chloroflexia > Chloroflexia bacterium SDU3-3. Next base: position 138,802 of record WBOU01000015.1, read on the forward strand.
GATGTGCGCACGGCCTGGCTGACCTTGGACGAGGCCGACAACGAGCCGGTGCGCTTCTGGACCTACTTAGTGGCGGCGCTACAGCAGGTGCGGCCCGGCGTGGGATCCGAGGCCACCGCGCTGCTGCGGGTCGCCCGCCCTGGCATGGTCGATCCGGCGGTGACGGCCCTGATCAACGCGCTGGCGGCCTGCCCGGATGAGCTGGCGCTGGTGCTTGATGACTTTCATGGGATCGTGTCCGAGTCGATCCAGCAGCAGCTCGCCAGCTTTATCACCTACCTCCCCGCGCGTTTTCACCTGGTGATCACGAGCCGCACCGATCTTGGCTTGCCGCTGGCCCGCCTGCGTGCCCGCAGCCTGCTCGGCGAGATCCGCGCCGATGATCTGCGCTGCACTGGCGACGAGGCCGCCGCGCTGCTGCGCCTGCTGCTGGGGCGCGAGCTTCCCCCCGAGTCTATCCACCACTTGGTCGAGCGCACCGAGGGCTGGGTGGCGGGCCTTCAGCTTGCGGCTATCTCCATCCAGGGTCAGCTCGATCCGGATCAGCGCCCTGTGCAGATCGGCGGCGAAGATCGCTATATCTGGGACTACCTGATCGACGAGGTGCTGGCCCAGCAGCCCGCTCACATCCAGCAGTTTCTCCTGCGCACTGCCCTGCTCGACCGCTTCTGCGCCCCGCTGTGCGATGTGCTGCTTCCCGAGGGTGCGCCTGCATCTCAGTCCACGCTTGATCAGGTCGAGCGCTTCAACCTTTTTATCGTGCCGCTCGACCGCGAGCGCCGCTGGTATCGCTACCACCATCTCTTTGCCCAGGTGCTGCGTCTGCGCCTAGCCCAGACCAGCCCTGAACTGCCGCGCAGTATCCATCGAAGCGCTGCCGCCTGGCTGTGGGGCCAGCGCCTGTACGAGGAGGCGCTGCAGCACTGCCAGCGCGCCGAGGACTGGGGCCAGATGGTGCGGTGGGTGGAGCATCTGGTTGAGGATCTGATGATGCGCGGCGAGCTGGCTATCATCATCCGCTGGGCCGAGCTGCTGCCGCCGCAGCAGCTCAAGCGGCGCTACCGCCTGAATATCTACTATGCTGCGGCGCTAGCTATCCTGGGGCGGCTGGAGGATGCCAGCGCCGCTATGGAACACGCGCGGCAGGCCACCGCCTATGCCGATAGCGATCCGAGCTTGGCCATGCGCCCCGGCGAGCTGGAGGCGCTGCAGTCTATTGTGGCTTCGACCCAGGGCAATATGGAGAGCGCTATCGACTATGCTGGCCGGGCGCTCGATCTGCTGCCGCCCCAGCGCAGCATTCTGCGGCTTGGCGCAACCATGATCATGGGCAGCATGCTGTGGATGCGCGGCAAGATGCAGCAGACGGTTGCTTTTTTAGAGGATCGGATGGTCGATGCGGCATCGTATGGCGGCGAGATCGTCTATGCCTGGGTAGATATGCTGATGATCTATGTGTTTCGCTCGCAGGGGAAGATAGCCAGCGCCATACAGAAAGCCCGCCAGATTCTGGCCCCGCTTGATGATCCGAGCTTGCCGGTGCCGATCAGCGCTGGCTTGGCGGCGGCGCAGCTTGCTGAGATCTACTATGAGCAATGCAATTTTTACGAGGCGCTACTGCTGGCGCAGCGCGGCTTTGCGCTGGGTCAGCAGATCGGTAGCACCGAGCAGCAGGCCTTTAACAGCGTGGTGATCGCGCGGGTGTACCAGGCTTTTGGCGATGCCGCCGAGGCGCGCGCGTGTATGGCGCAGGCGGTGCAGTATGTGGCGACTCAGCCGATCGAGTATCGCGTGGCCCAGTCATTTCAGGCCCGGCTGTGGCTGCAGCAGGGCAATCTTGAAGCGTCGCTTGCCTGGCTGAGCGAAGCGCTTCAGCACCCCCTCTTGGTGCAGTACGTGTGGGGTTCCGAGCCGCTCACGATTGCGCGGGTGTATCTGGCCACCGATGCGGCGCGCGCGATCCCGCTGCTCGTTGAGCAGCAGGCCCTGGCTATTCAGGATGGGCGCTTTGGCGAGCTGATCGATGTGCGGGCTTTGCTGGCCCTGGCCTATGCTGCTGTGGGCGAGCAGGAGCAGGCTCTGGACGTGCTGGCCCTGGCCCTGGCGCAGGCCGAGCGTGATAGCATCATGCGCACGTTCCTCGATCTCGGCGATCCGATGCTTGATCTGCTGCGCCGCGCCCGCTCCTGCGGTATCGCACCTGCCTTTGTGGCCCGCCTGCTGGATGTTGCAGCGCTACCGCCACGCCCGGCAGCTGCCGCTGCGGCCCCGCCCGCGCTGCTGAGCGAGCGTGAGCGCGAGGTGCTGCAGCTGGTGGCGATTGGTCAGCCCAATCGCGCCATCGCTGGCTCGCTGGTGATCGCGCCCAGCACCGTGAAGATGCACCTCAAGAATATCTACAGTAAGCTGGGTGTCCATAGCCGCACACAGGCCGTCGCGGCGGCGCGCAGGCTTGGTCTGCTCTAGCGCCAGTTCCCCAACAGCGGCGCTCGCCTTGCGCCATTCCCCGCTACAAACCGCTTTTTGGAGATAGGCGGCTTTTCCACCAAGGGCTAGACTTTCGCCAGTGATGAGCGAGAGTCTAGCCCTTGGGGCGTCTATCGCGCAACGGCTTGCGCGGGCGCTGGGGAGATAGGGGGGTGATAGATGAGAGCACGTATTATCGCAGTGATCCTGCTGCTTGCTGTTGGGGCTGGCTGGTGGTGGTGGGCGCAGAACGCCAATGCCTCGACCCAGGGCCTTAGGATCACCGGCTCGGGGACGGTCGAGGCCGACACTATTGCGATCACCTCCGAGGTGTCAGGGCAGATCCGATCGCTGGCGGTGGATGAGGGGCAGGATGTCGAAATTGGCCAGACCCTGGCCGTGCTGGATACGGCGCTGCTGGATGCCCAGCTTGGCCAGGCCCAGGCCGCCGTGAGCGTGGCCAAGGCAAATCTGGCGCTGGCCAGGGCTGGCGCGCGCCCCGAGGATATAGCCACGGCCCAGGCCCAGGTCGATCACGCCCAGGCCCAGCGCGATGGCGCGGCCAAGGCCTATGAACATGCCCTCACCATCCTCAAGGACCCGCAGGATCTGGATGCCCAGGTGGTGCAGGCCCAATCCCAGCGCGATACGGCCCAGCGCAATCTGGCCCAGCTACGCGCCAGCGCCCGCCCCGAGGATCTGAGCGCGGCCCAGGCCAGCCTGTCTCAGTCCCAGGCCAGCGCGCAGGCCGCCCGCGACAGGCTCTCGGCGGCAAAAACCGATGCTGAGGCCCAGGTGCAGCAGGCCGCCTTGGCGCTGACCCAAGCCCAGGCCAGCTATGCGCAGGCCAAGAGCAACTGGGACTATGTGCAGGAGACCGGCAAAGACCCGATCGACCCACGCGTGACCGACAGCAGCGGTAAGGAAAAAGATAACAAGGTGAGCGACGGCCAGCGCGCGGGCTACTATGCCGCCTATGCCCAGGCCGAGGCCCGGCTGCGCAGCGCCGAGGCGGCGGTGCAGCAGGCCCAGGTCGCCGCCGAGGCCGCGCGCCAGGCCGAGGTCACGGGGGTGCAGCAGGCCGACACGCAGGTGCAGCAGGCCGATGCGGCGCTGGCCAAGCTGCGCAACGGCGCGACCAAAGAGGCGCTGGCGCTGGCCGAGACCGCGCTGGCAAATGCCCAGAAGGCGCTGGATGTGGCCAGGCAGATGCGGGCAAACCCGCTGCAGCTCCAGGCGGCAGCCGACGCGGCCAAGGCCCAGCTTGAGGCCGCCGATGCGACGCTGGCCCAGGCCAAGGCCCAGCTTGAGCAGGCCAAGAGCGGGTCGCGCCCCGAGCAGATCCAGGCCGCCGAGGCGGCGGTGCAGCAGGCCCAGGCCGCCCAGCGCCAGATCGAGGTCCAGATCGCCAAGGCCACGGTTGTGGCCCCAAGCGGCGGGGTGGTGCTCAGCCGCGTGCTGCACGCGGGCGAGCTGGCATCCGCTGGGGCAACCCTGCTCACCATCGGCACGCTCGACACGGTCCACTTGACGCTCTACATTGCCGAGACCGAGATCGGGCAGGTGCGCCAGGGCCAGCGCGCCCAGGTGACAGTAGATAGTTTCCCTGGCCGCGTGTTCGATGGCACTGTCACCTACATCGCCCAGGAGGCTCAGTTTACCCCGCGCAATGTGCAGACAAAAGATCAGCGCACCACCACGGTCTTTGCGGTCAAGGTGACGATCCCCAACCAAGATCACGCGCTCAAGCCGGGTATGCCCGCCGATGGCGTGATCATCGAGTAGCGGTGTGGAGGTAGGTGGAGGGTTGGGTGAGGCAGCTCTGCTGCTTTGCTGTAGAGCGCGTGCGCTGTCTCACCGCCGCTGCCTGCCGCCAGCGTGGCACGGCAATCGATTGGATCGTATGAGCGGCTTCTTTTGTGGATGCGCTGTCAATGGTGCTGTGCGTGAGTATCATTGCAAAAGGCGTGAGTACCTGATTCTCCTACGAATCTATTCGTGCGGCGTGCATGCGTATCGTTGCAGCCTGCGGCAGGTCGTGTGCGCAGATTTTTCACACGGAAACGCGTTGCGGCGGGTCGCGTGCGCAGATTTTTCACACTGAATCGTGTTGCGGCGGGTCGCGTGCGCAGAGTTTTCATACTGAATCGTGTTGCGGCGGGTCGCGTGCGCGGTTTGTAGCAGCCTTTTTATGCTTCGGGTAACCCATAGCTTGTCTTTTGGCAGCTGCGACCAACGTGCGAAGCATAGAGCAGGCAATCGGCAGATGCTGGCCACAAAAAAGATACGCCTGCTTTTTCAATGGGCAAGATCTACAACCGCCTGGAGGGGGAAAAGAAAGCGAGAAAAGCTATGTTCCAACGGATCTGGTCGCTGATCCAAAAAGAGTTTATTCAGGTGGGGCGCGAGAAAGCTACGCTGATCATGCTGCTGATCGCGCCGTTTCTCCAGCTTGTGATCATCGCAAGCTCTATTCATATGGACATCACGCACATACCGCTGATTGTGGCCGATCAGAGTAATGACGCTCGCAGCCGGGCCTATCTGGACGCCATGGTTAGCTCTGGCTCGTTTGATATAGCCGCGCATGCAGCTAGCGAGGATGAGATCATCCGCATGATCGATGCGGGGCAGGCAACTATTGGGCTGGTCATCCCGCCGGACTTTGCGGCGCGGGTCGAGCGCGGTACGGCGCAGGTGCTGCTGGTGATGGATGGCTCAAACGCCTTCTCGGCGCAGTCGGCAGCTAGCGCCGCCGCCGCCATCGCGCAGCAGTATGCCATTGGCACTACCCAGCGCCAGATCGCCCCGCCGCTCACTGCCCATATCACTATTCTCTACAACCCGGCGCTAAAAGATCTGTGGTTCATGATCCCTGGATTGATCGCCAACACGCTGCAGGCCCAGACCCTGGGCTTGACCGCCATGGCTGTGGTGCGCGAGCGCGAGCGCGGCACGATCGAGGCGCTGCTGGTCACGCCCATCCGGCCTATCGAGCTGATGCTGGCAAAGACCATCCCTAATCTGGCCATCGTCGCGTGCAATATCATCACGGTGCTGGTCCTAAGCACCACGCTGTTTGGCGTGCCTTTTGCAGGCAACCTCGGCCTATTTATTGTGCTCTGCTGTATCTACGCGGTCTGTGGGCTAGGGCTGGGGCTGGTGATCTCCACTGTGGCCCAGAGCCAGACCCAGGCGATGCAGTTTACCGTGCTGATCACCTTTGTGGCCATGTTCCTCTCGGGGTTTTTGTTCCCATCCTACGCGCTGCCGCCGCTGCTGAAGGCCCTGGGGTATGTTTTCCCGCTCACCTACTTCATCCCGATCTCGCGGGGCATCTTTCTCAAGGGTGTGGGCATCCCCGAGCTATGGGGGCCGGTGCTGGCGCTGCTTGGGCTGCTTGCCGCCATCCTGTTTGCCAGCGCCAAGCTCTTTCGCCAGAGCCTGGACTGATGGGAGGAATGTGATGAGAAATGCGCTACGTCGTCTTTTTGCCCTGGTGGAGAAAGAGGTGACACAGATGCTGCGTGACCGCCGCTCGCTGGTGCTGCTGCTCTCGCTGCCGCTGGTGCAGCTCTTCCTGTTTGCCTACGCCGTATCGATGACGGTTGATCATCTGCCCACCGCGATTGTCGATCAGAGCGACGATCAGTCCAGCCGCGCCTTTATCCAGTCGCTCACATCTTCGCAGGTCTTCGACTGGACCATCCGCCTGCAGAGCGAGGAGCAGGTGCTCCAGGCCTTGGACCGAGGCCAGGCCAAGGTGGGCGTGATCATCCCGCCCGACTTCGCCGCGCGCACCCAGCGCGGCAGCGCCAATGTGATGATCCTGCTGGATGGCTCGGACTCGTTCAGCGTGCGCACTGGCTACGCCGGGGCCGCGCAGATCGCGCAGCGCTATGCCGCCGACCTCACCGCCATCACCGTGGCGCGGCGCGGTGGCGGCCTGAGCGCCTCGGTAGGCTCTTCGGCGCTGCCGATCACCACCCAGACGCGGATGCTCTATAACCCTGACCAGATCGATAAATGGTTTATCGTGCCTGGGCTGATCGGCCTGATCCTTCAGACATTGGCGGTGCAGCAGGTGGCCCTGATGATTGTGCGCGATCGAGAGACTGGCGCGATCGAGCAGATTCTGGCCACACCTGCGCGTCCCGCCGAGATCGTGCTGAGCAAGCTCATCCCGCTGCTGGTGCTGTGCGTGCTCACCACTTTGGTGGCGCTGGCCGTCGGGGTCTTCTGGTTCCGTGTGCCGTTTCGCGGCAGCCTGCTGATCTATCTGCTGCTCTCGACCCTATTTATTGTGGCTAGCCTGGGGCTGGGGCTGCTGCTTTCGGCGCGCGCCAAGACACAGTGGCAGGCCTACCAGATGAGCGCAATGCCGATGTCGCTGGGCACGTTTATGGGCGGCGTGCTCTACCCGCGCGAGGCGATGCCGATAGGCGCGCAGATCCTCAGCGATATCTTTCCGCTCACCTACTTTGTGCGGATCTCGCGCGGCATTATCACCAAGGGTGTGGGCATGGAGTTTCTGGCGGGCGACACCATCGCGCTGCTGATCTACGCGGTCATCACCATTTTACTGGCTAGCCGCACGTTTCTGCCGCGCCTCGACTAGCCGCAGCGCAGCAAGAGGAGATCTTCGATGCCTTCCTATGATTATGCGATCGAGGCTCGCGAGCTGGGCAAGCGCTTCAAGAACGGCAGGGCCGAGACCGAGGCGCTCGCGCAGCTCTCGCTCCAGGTGCGCGCGGGCGGCACCTACGGCCTGATCGGCCCCGATGGCGCGGGCAAGACTACCGCTGTGCGGCTGCTGCTTGGGCTGCTCAGCCGCACATCCGGCGAGAGCCGCATCCTGGGCTTCGACTCGATGCGCGACACCTACCGCATCCGCGAGCAGGTGGGCTATATCGCCCAGCAGAATGTGCTGCCCGCCGATCTGACCGTGATGGAGAACATGCGCTTCTTTGCCCGCGTGCAGTGCGTCGACGCTCAGCAGCAGCGGCAGCGCATCCCCGAGCTGCTCGACTTCGCCGGGCTGGGCAGCTTTACCGACCGCCTGGCCGGGCGGCTCTCCGGCGGCATGAAGAAGAAGCTGGCGCTGGCCTGCTGCCTGGTGCACGCACCCAAGGTGGTGGTGCTGGATGAGCCAACCCTGGGCGTCGACCCGCTGAGCCGCCGCGAGTTCTGGGGCCTGCTGGGCGACCTGCGCGCGGCCCAGGGCCTGACGATCTTTGTCTGTACGCCCTATATGGATGAGGCTGAGCGCTGCACCGATATCGGGCTGCTCTACCGGGGCCGCATGATCGCCAGCGGATCGCCCCAGCAGATTAAGGCGATGGTCGAGGGGCACCTGATCGAGTTTGCCCCCGCCCCGCTCGCACCCGCGCAGCAGCTGTGCGCTACCCTGGAGGGCGTGCTTGAGACCCAGACCTACGGCGAGAAGCTGCATGTGTTTGTGGATGATCCGGCGCGGCGCGCGGGGCAGATCGCTGCGGCGCTGGCGGCCCATGGTATCGCCCACGACGAGATCCGCCAGATCGAGACGCGGATGGAGGAGGCCTTTATCAGCCTAGTGCGCAGGCAGGCCGATTCCGAGCAGCCGGGGAGGGTATCATGAGCGAGCCGCACCCGATTGTGGTAGAGCACTTGGCGAAGCGGTTTGGCCAGTTCACCGCTGTGGATGATGTGAGCTTTCACGTGGGTGAGGGCGAGGTGTTCGGCTGGCTTGGCCCCAATGGCGCGGGCAAGACCACCACGATCCGCATGCTGCTGGGCCTTCTGCGGCCGACATCCGGCAGGGCCTTGGTGCTGGGATTCGACACCGCGACGCAGGCCAAGCAGATACACGCCCGCGTGGGCTATATGACCCAGCAGTTCACGCTGTTTAACGACCTGACGGCGATTGAAAATATCCGCTTCTACGGGGGCGTGCAGGGCCTGCGCCCCGCCGCGCTGCGCCAGCGCAGCGCTGAGATCATCGCCATGGCGGGTCTGGAGGGGCGCGAGCAGAGCCTTACGGCCACGCTCTCGGGCGGCTGGAAGCAGCGGCTGGCCCTGGGCTGCGCCATCGTGCATCGCCCGCAGCTGCTGTTCCTGGATGAGCCGACCGCAGGTGTCGACCCGACCAGCCGACGGCAGTTCTGGGAGCTGATCTACGCTATGGCGAAGGATGGTGTGACCGTGCTGGTGACGACGCACTATATGGAGGAGGCCGAGCTGTGCCAACGGATCGGCCTGATCTCCCAGGGGCGGCTGGTGGCGCTCGACTCGCCCGCCGCGCTCAAGCGCCAGATGCGCGGGCAGGTGCTGGAGATCACCCCCGCCGACCCCGAGCGCGGTATGCGGCTGCTGAGGGAGGCCCAGCGGGATGGGCGCATCCCGCTGGAAGAGGTTGCGCTCTACGGGGCGCAGATCCACGCTATCACGCCGGATGCGGCGGCGGCGCAGGCCAGCATCCGGCAGCTGCTGGAGTCCCAGGGCATCGCGGTGCGCGGCCTGGTGCCGATCGCGCCCACCCTGGAGGATGTGTTCATCTCTTCGGTGCGCGCGCCACCGCCCTAGTCGGGGATGACGGCGATCGCCTCGACCTCGACCAGCAGCCCGTCGCGGGCCAGCCTGCGCACCTCCACCGCCGAGCTGGCCGGAGGCTGCTGGGTGTTGATGTAGCGGTCGCGGACCGCGCGCACCGCGGCGATCTGACCAATGTCGGTGAGGAAGAAGGTGAGCTTGACCACGTGCGAGAAGTCGGCCCCGGCGGCGGCCAGCGCCTGCGCGATGTTGTGGAACACCTGCTCGGCCTGGGCGGCCATGTCATCCGGCCCGATCAGGTTGCCCTCGGCATCTAGCGGGATCTGCCCTGAGACATAGACCGTGCGCCCGCCGCGCGCCTCGACCGCGTGGCTGTAGCCCATTGGCTTGGGCAGCCCAGCCGGGTTGTAAAAGTTGGCCATGGGTTCCTTCCTTGGGTATGAGGGTTCCGGCGGAAGTATAGCACGCGGCGCGGCGAGCCGGGCGTGTGCCGCCGCTGCCCGTGCACCAGCCCACCCAGCCCTGTGCAAGATGCGCTACAATCGGTGCGCATATATCGCAGATTGACGGTGCATGGCGCAGCCGCGCCACACCAAGAAGGAGCAGACCGTGGAGTACGCCATCACCGCGCCGGGGTTCGAGGGCCGCGATCTCAAGGTGCGCAGCCGTGGGTTTCTGGCTGGGCCCAAGCTGCTGCTGGATGGCCAGCCAGCGCCCAAGGGGCCGAAGCGCAACCAGATGCTGCTGCGCCGCAACGACGGGCAAGATGCAGTGGCCCTGTTCCGCGTGACCAACGTGATCGATCCGGTTCCGCAGGTGGTGATCGATGGCCAGACCATCCAGCCTGCGCCGCCGCTCAAGTGGTACGAGTGGGTGTGGGGCGTGCTGCCGTTCGCGCTGATCGTAGTTGGCGGGCTGCTGGGCGGGCTGTTTGGCGCGGGGGCGGCCTATATCAACGGCTATGTCTTCCGCAGCGATCTGAGCGGCGCGCTCAAGTTTGTGCTCACGGGCCTGATCTCGCTTGCTGCGGTGATCTTCTATTTCCTGATTGCGGTGGGCATCACGCTGCTGCTGAATCGGGCTGGCTAGCAAGCGGCGCTGGCTGGCCGCTGCCATCTTGGGCCGACCTAGCAGCTGCGGCAACCACAGCTGCTAGGCCACGCCTGCAAACATCCTCTTGCCAGCCTATCGAATATCCAAAGAGCTTACTCGTGATTTCTCTGCGCCGCTGGCTGGGCTATGCGCTGCTTGGCCTGTGCTTCGGGGTTGCCGACTGGTATGCGAGGGAGATGCTGAAAGAGGTATTCCCGCCGCTCGGTGTCTTTGGCCTGGTCGTGGGGTTTGCCGCGATGTGGGGTGTGTGGCTGCTGCTAGCGCTGGCGGTGGCCGCCGCTGAGCTGCGGGCTTCGCGGCGGGCGCGCTGGTGTGGGTGCGCGCTATCGCCGTCTAGTATCTGTTCTACGGCTTCTTGCTGGTCTTCGACGGCGAGCCGCCGCTATCACTCGGGTATGCGCTGGGCCACATCGCGCCGCGCGGCTGGGCCGACTGGGCCGAGATTACACGCACGCTCTCGCTGGGCAATATGGTGCGCTGGGGCGCGGTGGTGCTGGGCGTCGGGGCTGGCTTTGGGGCTGCGGCTGCGAGAAAATGGGCGCGCCCACACGTTTAGCACGATGGCACGCTGTGATGCCGGGTACAGCTATTATAGCCAGAGGTGCTACAATATTTAAACGGGGATATTCATGTGATCGGCCTGGAACCTATGCTTGAGATGCGGTCTTTTGGCACACTGCTGCGCCAGTGTCGCGCCGCGCGCGATCTTACCCAGGAGTCGCTCTCCGAGCTGGTCGGATGCTCGCCGCAGACCCTGCGCGCGTTTGAGAGCGGGCGGCGTCGCCCCTCGCGCGAGATGGCGACGCGGCTTGCGGCTGCGCTGGAGCTTCCCCAGGCCGAGCGCGGCGAGTTTGTGCAGCTGGCCCGCGCCCGCGCGCCCCTAGCCCTGGCCGATGCCGGCGCGCCCCTCCCCGCGCTGGCCCTGCCCGATCCTGCTGCCGCCCGCCCCGCCGCCCCCGCCGACGCCCTGATCGGTCGCGGCGAAGACCTGGCCCGCCTAGAGTCGGCGCTGCTGCACGAGCGGCGGCGGCTGGTCACGCTGCTTGGCCCGGGCGGCATTGGGAAGACGCGGCTGGCGCTGCACGCGGTGGCCAGCCTGCCACCGTCGGCCTTCGACATGGTGGCGTTTGTCGCGCTGGCCCCCGTGGCGCACGCCAGCATGCTGGTCACCACCATCGCCGAGGCGGTCGGCTGCGTGATCGCCCCTGCGCAGAACCCCGAGCAGGCGCTGCTGGCCTTCCTGCGCGAACGCGCCACCCTGCTGGTGCTTGACAATCTTGAGCACCTGCTGGTGCAGAGCCAGAGCACCGCCGTGCTGGCCCTGCTCGCCGCGATCCTGCGCGAGGCCCCGCTGGCGCAGCTGCTGATCACCTCGCGCGAGCGCCTGCGCCAGCGCGACGAGTGGGTGATCGAGCTGACTGGCCTGGCGCTGCCCGCCGATGAGCGCGCCCGCTCGATCGAGCGCTCGGCGGCGGTGGCACTGTTTGTCGAGCGCGCCCGCCAGATCAAGTCCGACTTCAAGCTCTCCCCCGCGAACCGCCGTGCGGTGGCCCAGATCTGCCGCATGCTGGGCGGTGCGCCGCTGGGGGTCGAGCTGGCCGCGAGCTGGGCGCACGTGCTCTCGTGCGATGAGATCGCCGCCGAGATCCGGCACGGCGCAGATATGGAGTCGATCTCGGACCGGAGCCTGCCCGATCGCCACCGCTCGCTCCACGCGGTGATCGACCACTCGTGGCAGCTGCTCGGCCCCGATGAGCAGCTGGTGCTGCTGTCGCTGTCGCTGTTTCGCGGCGGCGCGGGCCGCGATGCGATCGCGGCGGTGCTCGGCCCCGAGCCAGGCGGGGGCGAGCGCCCCCAGCGCGCCCTGCTGCCGCTGCTGGCGGCGCTGGTCGATAAGTCGCTGCTGCGCCGCCAGAGCGATGCCACCGGGGCGACCCGCTACGATCTGCACGAGCTGGTGGCCCAGTACGCATCCGCGCGGCTGGCTGGACAGCCGGATGTGGCCGCCGCCGCCGCCGAGCGCCACGCGCGCTTCTACGCTGGCTGGTTGGCCGGGCAGGATGCGGCCCTGAAGAGCGGCGAGCAGCAGCGCGCGGCCCAGGTCATCATCATCGAGATGGAGAATATCCGCGCTGCGTGGGCCTGGGCCTGCCAGCACGGCGACGCACATGCCCTGCGCCAGATGTTCTTTCCCCTCGACTGGCTCTACGAGCTGCGCGGCTGGAATGCCGAGGGCGAGGCCGCCTTTGCGCGGGCCAGCGCCCACCTGCACGGCCCTGTGCTTGCGGGCGTCGCCAGCGAGAGCACACAGATCTGCTACTGGCTGCTGGTGGCCCGCGAGGGCTGGCATGCGCTCCGCCGCGATCCAGCCTACGCCGAGCGCCAGATGCGCCAGGCCGCCGCCGCCATGCGCGGTCTCGACCCCCTGCGGGGGCTGATGCATATTATCAAGGGGCTGGCCTACCTGCAGATCTTCGCTGGCGACTACGCCGATGCCGAGGTGCTGCTGGCTGAGGCGCTGCTGCTGGCCCGTCAGGCTGGCGACGCCTGGGCCGCATCGGTGGCGCTGGTGGTGCGCGGCGTGCTAGAGACGCTGCGCACCGATGCGGCCACGGCCCGCCCGCACCTGCAGGCGGCCCTTGCGGCGGCGCGGGCCGTGGGCGACCCGCGCCACGTGACGCTGACGCTCAACTACCTGGGCCTGAGCGCGTTCGGCCTGGGCCAGTGCGATGAGGCCGAGCGGGCCTGCCGCGAGTGCCTGACCCTGGCCGCCGCCCACCACGATCGCTTCCAGATGTGCTTGGCCCTGCAGACGCTGGGACGCGTGGCGCGGCAGCGCGGCGAGCTTTCCGAGAGCGCCTGGCTGCTTGGCGAGAGCCTCTCCATCGCCCGAGAGATCGGCGACCGCTGGCTGGAGGCGCAGGCCCTGGGGCATATGGCCGATCTGGCCGAGGCGCAGGGCAACCCCCGCCAGGCCCGCCAGCACTATCGCGCCGCCCTTGCGGTGTCGGCGGCGGCTCCGCTGCCGATCGCGCTCGATCTGCTGGTGGCGCTGGCCGAGTTCGAGCTGGCGGCGCAGCCAGCTGCGGCGCTGGCGGCCCTCTGGTATGCGCAGCGCCACCCGCGCGTGCGGCCCCAGGCCCGCAGGCGGGCCATGGTGCACACCGATGCGGCCCCGCCTAGCCCCGCCGCGCTCGCCCTGGCCGATACCTTCTCCCCCGATCAGCCCGCCGCATTGCTGGCGCTGTTCAGCGCGTAGCTGCGGCGCTGCGGCTGTCACGCTGGCTGTCACGGTTTTTGTCGCGCTTGGGCGCTGTTCGCCCACCCCTCCTCCATGGTTTGATAGACGCACAGTCCGTATGCTCATATCACTTGGAGGATCTTGCTCATGGTTCGCCCCTCTCAGCGGCGTCTTTCCCGCGCTGCTCTGCTTGCCCTTACGCTTGCCTGCCTCGCGCTGCTGCTTCCGGCGCGCGCGCTGATAGTGTCTGCCGCCGATGGCGATGGGGGGACAGTCTACCTGCCCCTGGTCTCTCGTGGCCAAGCGCAGACGCCCACGCCCGAGACACCTACGCCCGAGACGCCCACCCCTGATCCGGGCGGGGCGGATGGCGCGCTGTTTCTGCAGCCCACCAAGAAGGTAGGCGGCCCTGCGATACAGGTGGATGCCCAGGGGGGCATGCACGTGGCCTTTTACGACGCGATAACGCTGGCCGAACACCCGCAGGCCACCTACGCCTACTGCCCGCCGCCCGCCGCGCAGTGTGCCGATGGCTCGAAGTGGGCCTCCGTCAGCTTTAGCGATCAGGTGGATGAGGTTCAGCTGCAGCTGACGCCCACAGGCCACCCGCGCATGCTGTTTAGCGTGCACGATACCTCGGGCCTGAGCAAGAGCTATGTCTATGCCGAGTGCGACGCGCGCTGCAGCGCCGATGCGGGTGCCTGGCGGTTTGCCACGGTGGCCTCGCGCGCTGTCGGCTACTGGAGCGTCGGCTCGTACTACCTGCCCAAGCGCGGCTTTGCGCTGGATGCGCAGGGGCGTCCGGCCTTTGTGTACTATGATCGGGACACTACCCCCGAGCCAGATCACACGGGCGGCTACTACTACTCTTGCCAGGCCAAGTGCTCGGACGCCGCGAGCTGGACCGAGGCGCGCTTCACGCATCGGGCGGGGTATTATGATGAGTTGGTGGATCAGCCGGTGCTGCAGTTTACCTCGGATGGCAAGCCGCGTGTGTTTGCGATGCTCTACCCGCTGGATGGGACGGGCGAGAGCGGCCTCTACTACTTCGCCTGCGACAGCGACTGCCAGGATGATGCCAGCTGGCAGCGCACGCTGGTGACGGCGCGCGGCAATGGCCCCTACCCGGCCTGGGATCTGGCGCTTGATGCGCAAAACCGCCCGCGCGCCTCCTTCTTCAAATACGATGCTGACGACGGCAGCGGCGATACGCTCTACTACCTCTGGTGCGATGGCAGCTGCCTCAGCACCGCTGGCTGGCACACGCTAAACCTGAACCTGCCCAAGGGCGAGGGGATCGGGGCTGATATCGAGCTAGATAGCGCTGGCAAGCCACGAATCGCCTATCTGACCAGCGCAGATCTTGGCTACGCATGGTGCGACGGCGGCTGCACCGCTGCAGGCGGCTGGAAGCATGGCTATGCCGATAACGACGATCTGATGAGCGATAGCTACCCGGTGCCGCTGCCCTACACCTGCTCGTCGGGCGTATGGGACAGCTACTCGCCCTCGCTGGCGCTCGACGCCGAAGGCAACCCGCGTATGGCCTACGATGCCAGCTACCAGGCCTACTGTCAGTTTGAAGACCCCGACCGGCCCGGCGAGGTTGAGAACCGCTTCATCGAGGTCTGGCACTCGGCGCGCACGGTCTTTGTGCCGCAGCCCTAGGCCCGGTTTTAATCTGTATCGCGGCGCGCACAAGACCAAAAGTACGAGCATCGTGGTGCATCATTCGCGCTGGGTAGGCGGTGATGCCCACGATGCACGACAATGGGTGCAGGTGTGGAAAGAATGGGGAGTCATTGCCCGCATCAAAGCCCGATACGATGCGGGCGATGTGCATGTGGTAGGCATCGTAGTTGTGCTTCAGATCTGCCTCTGGAGCGGTACAACGGTGGTTCCCCAACCGCTAATCGTATGATGTGAGCATCGTGCGGGATCTCGATGCACAGCTGGCGAAGGCCAGTGCACGGCTGGCGAAGGCCAGTGCACGGCTGGCGAAGGCCAGTGCACGGCTGGCGAAGGCCAGTGCACGGCTGGCGGAAGGCAGTGCACGGCTGGCGAAGGCCAGTGCACGGCTGGCGAAGGCCAGTGCACGGCTGGCGAAGACCAGTGCACGGCTGGCGAAGACCAGTGCACGGCTGGCAGAAGCATATGCGAGCCGTGCGCCATGAGCTGGAGAGCCTGCCGATAAAGCGGGATGATCCTATACTCCAGGCTTGGAACTAGAGTGCGACTCTTCTCGATCCTATTTTATTATTGTTTTGAACATAAAACCTGCTTGTACCGCTGCAACGAGTTATAGTAGGATGTTCCTAACATATAGATGATGTCTTAATGCTAAAAGGAGGTTATCCCAGCCCATCATCTACCCTTGAACCGCCGTTAATCGGATCAACCTCAAGGAGTACGAGCATGTCTTTCTCTATCCCAACCCGATTTGAGCGTGCGCGCACGATTTTTGGCGTGATCGATACCCGCCGCTCGCTGCAGGAACGGCTGGCCACGGTCGGCTACGACGATCCTGTGCTGGCTGCTGGAAAGTCGCTGTATGCCTCGGCCCTAGAGCTACGCCTGCGGCAGCAAGCTGCGCATCTGGTGAAGGTGAATATGACCGAGCGTGCGCGCCAGCTCTACCAGCGGCTGAAGGCCTCTATTCATGACCTTGGCAAGATAGCAAAGGCCATCTTTGCGGGTAATCGCTCTGCCCTGGAGGCGCTGGGATTACAGCTGGGCACCATGAACAACCCGCGCGGCAAGCAGTCGCGCAGGCAGTCGGTGATTGTCGAGCGTGC
Source organism: Chloroflexia bacterium SDU3-3 (assembly GCA_009268125.1). Classification (NCBI taxonomy): domain Bacteria; kingdom Bacillati; phylum Chloroflexota; class Chloroflexia; species Chloroflexia bacterium SDU3-3. Next base: position 154,948 of record WBOU01000015.1, read on the forward strand.
CCGCAAGCTCTACGATGGCCTGCTGACCCACCCCGAGCTGCTGGCCACGATTGCTGCTGTAGGCTACACCTTTGAGCGGCTGACCGCCGAGCGCGATCTGATTGCCCAAGTCGAGCAGGCTGATATCGCCCAGGAGAGCGCTAAGGCCGATGCTCTGACGGCCTCGCGCGAGCAGAATGAGGCGTTTAAGGCGCTGGATGTGTGGCTGCAGCGGTTTGTCGCGGTGGTTGCCGTTGCGCTAAAAGATATGCCCGAGGAGCTGAAGGCGCTGGGCATCCGGCCAAGCCGCTAGCCGATCTATCGGCGGGGATGTGTGCCCAAGGGGAGGAGCAGCTTGCTCCTCCCCTTGGGCGTGTTTGTGCGCTAGTTGGGTTGGCGGCTGCGTGGGGGGGGCGCACATCCCCACGCGTGCGGGCGGCCTAGTAGAGCAGCTCGATATCGAGCACGTTTTCCAGCGGCTCCCCGGCCAAGAAGCGGCGCAGGTTCTCGCAGAACAGCCGTACGAGGCGGGCGTTCTCGCGGTCGGTGGTGGCGGCGGAGTGGGGCGAGATCAGGACGTTGGGCATGTCCCACAGCGGGCTGTCGGCTGGTAGCGGTTCCACGGCGGTCACATCCAGCGCCGCGCCGGAGAGCTGACCGCGCTGGAGCGCCGCGATCAGGGCTGGCTCATCTACTGTCTGCCCGCGCCCGATGTTGATTAGATACGCGCCCCTGGGCAGCAGCGCCAGCTCTTTTTCCCCAATGAACTTCTCGGTCTCGTCGGTGTGCGGGGCGATCAGGATGAGGTACTCGCTCTGGCCCAGCAGCTCGGGTAGCTGCTGGGCGCTGTAGAGCGCATCCAGGTGTAGCGACGCGGGGTCCACGCCCTGGGTGGTGCGCTTGTTGCCAATCACGCGCATGCCCACGGCCCGCGCCATGCGCGCCACCTGCTTGCCAATGTTGCCCACGCCGATAATGCCCAGCGTGCGGCCCTCTAGGTCGGTCGCGCCGAAGCGCTGCCAGCGGTGGGCGGCCTGGCCCTGTTGGATGGTGCGCAGGTCGCGGCTGGACATAAGCATAGCCAGCAGGCAGAACTCGGCTAGGGGCTGGGCGTGGATGCCGCTGGCGGTGGTAAAAATGGTGTTGGGCATACGCTCGGCCAGGCCGCGCCGCCGCACCAGCTGGCCGATCCCGGCGCTGCTGGCCTGCACCCAGCGGGCTTTGGTGGCGCGCTCGGGCAGCGTGTCGATATGGGTGTAGTCGAAATCGAACAGGATGTCGGCTTGGCCGACCAGCGTGTCCCAGCGCTGCTGCTGCTCGGGGGTGCGCTGCATGGTGTTGGTGTGGTCGGATGCGTAGCGCGGCTTGGGCAGCATGTCCGGCTCGTAGATGACGTGCAGGCGCGGGCTGACGGCGCGGATCTGCTCGACAAACTCTGGCTCGATGTAGCTGGTGATCAGGAGGTTGTAGGTCGCTTCGCTCATGGGCTCCATCTCGTTTCACGCAAAAGAATCGCCGCCGCGGCTGCGTGCGGCACCTGCTCCACAGATCGCCAGTGCGCCATTGGCCTGGCCGGGTGGGTCGGCGCTGATCGGGCCTATTGTACACAACCCTGCGCGATCTGCCATGTGGTGCGCAGGGGCTGCGCAGGGCTACACGTTCTCGTTCAGCAGGATGTTTTACCACTAAGGCTCCACGACTCCAAGGAACAAAAAGACTTTATGTGTCACGAAGCCACGGCTACCTGCGATGAACGCAATGCACGCATCGCGGGCGGGCACGAGACCCGCCCCTACGTCGATCTGAATTGCCGCGCATTCCTATGACTCAGAAAGGATGGCTTCTGCATGGCTGCGACTCTTGGCGGTGGTCGTGCGTACATGCGGGCGAGATTCTGCGATGGTGAAAGGGACGACGATGAGCGTGCAGATCGTGCAGACCCCTAGCGGGCCGATGGAGTACGAGGTGGATGGCAGCGGTCCGGCGGTGCTGGTGCTGAAGGGCGGGCACTGCACCCGGGCAACTAGGCTCGGCCACGAGCGGCTGGCCTCCGCCGGGTTCACGGTGGTCATGCCCTCGCGGCCTGGGTACGATGCCACGCCCGCCTCGGTGGGGCGCACCGCCCAGGCCGCCGCCGACGCGCTTGCGGGGCTGCTGGGGCAGCTTGGAATCGCTACCACGGCGGTGATCGGCATCTCGGCGGCGGGGCCGACCGCGCTAGCGCTGGCGCTGCGCCACCCCCAGCTGGTCTCGCACGTGGTGCTGGAGTCGGCGGTGAGCCTGCCGTGGGATGCGGCGACGCAGCGGATGGCGGCCATACCCTTTGGTCGGCTAGAGCGGCTCACGTGGGGGCTGCTGCATGCGGGGCTGCGCCGCTGGCCGCTGCCGGTGATGCGTATGATGCTGGGCGGGCTGACAACGCTGGATGCGGGGGATGTGCTGGCCCGCATGGGGCCGGAAGAGCGGGCCTTTGTGCACGGCATGATTGCCAGCATGCGCTCGGGGCGGGGCTTCATGTGCGATGTGCGGCATCGGGTGGATGGCCTGGGGGGGCTGGTGTGCCCAGTGCTGGCCATGTATACCCCGCACGATGGGAGCGTGCCGCCCGCCCACGCGCAGCGGGTGGCACGCGAGGCCCCGCGCGCCACGCTCTACGAGGTGCAGGCCGACACCCACCTGATCTGGGCGGGGCCGCAGAGCCAGGCGGTGTGGGCGCGGCGGCTGGCGTTCTTGCGCGGGGAGGCATGGCCGGGGTGATGGAGGGCTGCGCATACCTTGGGAGGAGAATCCCGAAATGGTTGAAAATCGCCGAGGGGCGGCTGAAGGCAGGTTTGTACGAGTTAGACAAGCGTACGGGCGGGCCAGTTATCGAATGCATACAGTGCTTTGCGGCGGAAAGCACCCTGGCCGTTTGGGTGAAGCCTGCGCGGCGCGGTGGGCGCTTGCCTAGCGGCTGGCTGGGGCTTTTTCGCATCGTAAACCGGTTTTATGAGGATCACGTGAGAGAGGACGATTTTTAATCGGGAAGACCGTTTTACTCAACTGTTAGGCAAATGTGCTGAAATTACTCTTTTTAAAGGGGAGAAATAAAACGGATATTGACAAAAGCCAAACGCTTAACTATAATGGCGCTGTCTCACTCGTCGGTACTGAATATTCATAGCTTCACCCTCGGCTGGTGCCCGGCTGCACCACACGGGCTGTATCGATTGATACAGCGGGTTCTTTATGCCTAGCGGACGGCATGCTGCAAACCGAGGTCTGTTCGCGCCGTTGGTACGGTGTTGTGTTCTAACATGAGGAGAGTCATTTCCATGAAGCGTCCACTTCAGCTGTTCGCTGCGATCGCGCTGGTCGCCTTCCAGATGGGTTTTGGCACCTCGGCGGAGGCAGCCTCGACGCTTGTTCCGGTGGCGAAGGCCGCCGAGGGCAAGGCCGTCGCAGGCCGCTACATCATCACCCTGAAGGCGGGCCAGAAGCCTGCGAACGTGGTTCGCAACCGCGGTCTGACCACGCGCTATGTGTTTGACAAGGCCGTCAACGGCTTTGTGGCCGACCTGAGCGCCGAACAGCTTAGCCGCCTGCAGCGCTTTAGCGAAGTCCTCGCGATCGAGGAAGACCAGGTTGTCACGCTCGACACCACACAGACAATCGGCAGCAGCGACTCGTGGGGTCTGGATCGGATCGACCAGAAGAACCTGCCGCTGTCGGGCAGCTACACCTACAACGCCACGGGCGCTGGCGTGAACGCCTACGTGATCGACACCGGCATCTACATCTCGCACGCCGAGTTCGAGGGCCGCGCCTCGGTGGCCTACGACGCGCTGGGCGGCAATGGCATCGACTGCCAGGGCCACGGCACCCACGTGGCGGGCACGATCGGCAGCAAGACCTACGGCGTGGCCAAGAAGGTCAGCCTGTACGCCGTGCGCGTGCTGAACTGCAGCGGCTCGGGCACCAACTCGGGCGTGATCGCGGGCATCAACTGGGTGGCCAAGAACCACAAGCCCAACGCGGTGGCCAACATGTCGCTGGGCGGCGCGTACTCGTCGGCGGTGAACAGCGCGATCGCGACGCTGACTGGCTCGGGCGTGTTCGTGGCGGTGGCCGCGGGCAACGAGACCACGCTGGCCTGCAACAAGTCGCCGGCCAGCGCGCCCAGCGCCTTCACCGTGGCCGCGTCGGACAAGACCGACAAGATCGCATCGTTCAGCAACTACGGCAGCTGCGTCGACGCCTACGCCCCTGGCGTGAACATCAAGTCGACATGGCTGAGCGGCGGCACCAACACCATCAGCGGCACCTCGATGGCCTCGCCGCACGTGGCTGGCCTGGGCGCCCTGTACAAGGCCACCTACGGCGACGCCTCGGCTGCGACGGTCTCAAGCTGGATCATCAGCAACTCGACCACGGGCGTGATCATCAACAACCCCAGCGGCACGCCCAACCGGCTGATCTACACCGCCGGCCTGTAAGCTCAGCACACCGATAGGTGAGACAGGATACGCCCGCAGCACATTGCTGCGGGCGTATTTATTGTTGGGTGATAGATTGAAATGATAGAATGTATGGTCTAATAAGAGAATATGCCGTTTTTATCTGCTGAGAGAGCCTATTTTGACAGAAGCTCTGTGATTTTCAAATATGTGAATCACAAAGCGAGCAACTGGGCTTCGCACCCTCACATGGCTGCTGAAAAGCGGCTAGTGCGTCACATCAGTGCGCAGCCTGCGGGCCGAGGCGCGGATGGTCAGCTCGGTGTGGAACTGGGGCAGCGCCGCATCCTCGCCCTCGATGCGGCGGATGAGCGTGTGCGCCGCCGCCCTGCCGATCTCGGTGATCGGCACGCGCACGGTGGTGAGCGGGGGCAGCGTGTAGGCCGAGTGCAGCTGGTCGTCGAAGCCCACCACCGAGATGTCGTCGGGGATGTGGAAGCCGTGGGTGAAGAGCGTGAGCATCGCGCCGTAGGCCATCTGGTCGTTGGATGCGAACAGGGCGGTGAAGTGCGCCCCGCGCCCCAGCAGCTGCTCGACGGCGCTGCGGCCAGAGTCCTCGGTGAACTGGCCCTCGACGATTAGCTCGGGGTCGAGCGGGATGCTGGACTCCTCAAGGGCGCGGCGGTAGCCCTGGACGCGCTCGATGGCGTCGCCGTGGGTGGGCGTGCCGGTGATGTGGGCGATGCGGGTGTGGCCAAGGCCGATCAGGTAGCGGGTGGCGCGGTAGGCCCCCTCGTGGTTGTCCACCGTGAGGCAGCTGGACTCGAAGCCCGGCACCTGCCGCCCCACCACGATCACGGGCAGCTGCTCGACGATCGGCTGCAGCTGGCTCTGGCCGATCCGCCCGCCCAGGATGATCAGGCCATCCACCCGGCGCGAGAGCAGCAGGTCGAGCGCGTGCTGCTCGTCGCTGCTGCTGTTCTCGCGCCAGTGGGTGCTGGCGAACATGGGGCGGTAGGCGTGCTGCTCTAGCGCCTCCTCGCAGCCCCAGAGCATCAGGCCGAAGAAGGAGCTAGTGATGTTCTGCACCAGCACGCCCACCGTCATCGAGCGCCCGCGCGCGAGGCCCTGCGCCACGGCGCTGGGGCGATACTGCAGCCGCTCGATCACGGCAAGCACCAGGGCGCGCTTGCTGGCCGAGACGCGGGTGCTGCCGTTGAGCACCCGCGAGACAGTGCTCACCGAGACACCGGCCTGCTGGGCGATGTCCTCGATGGTGGTTGGTTTGTCCATAGTCTCACACTTCTTCTGCTCGGCCAGGGGCGCTGCGCCGCGCGCCTGAGCTGGGCGGTCGCGGTATGGCGCAGGTGGCTGCGGTATGCGTGGCCTCATTATCGCGCAAGTGGGGATGGCGTCAAGCGCTAGCATGGCTACGCAGGGTTGCTGTGCGGTGGCGGGCATGGCCGTGCGGATGGTAGCGATACCAGGGCGCGTCGCTGGGTGGCTTCATCGAGGATGGTGATAGGTGGTCGTTTGGTAGGTGGATGCCCTGCGCGGGCGGTGGTGAGGGGGCGTTGCCGCTCATATGGTATTAGGTTTTCGATGTGTTTCCCATCACCGATGGCGGTGGTGCCTGTTTGGTGGGTGGATGCCCTGCGCGGGCGGTGGTGAGGGGGCGTTGCCGCTCACATGGTATTACGTTTTCGATGTGTTTCCCATCACCGATGGCGGTAGTGCCTGTTTGGTGGGTGGATGCCCTGCGCGGGCGGCGCCTAGGGGCTAGCCCCTAGGAACCCCACCAGGGGGCATCGCCCTCACATGGTGTCATTTTCCCGTCGGCGCTGGGCTTTGTTCCATGAGCGATGGCATTGGTCAATGGTTGGTGGGTGGATGCCCTGCGCGGGCGGCGCCTAGGGGCTAGCCCCTAGGAACCCCACCAGGGGGCATCGCCCCCTTGGAATCCCCAATTTGTAGCATTCCTATGCCGAAATCGGGCAGCTGGTGTTCGTGCATATGGCCAGTTGGCCTGAGCGGCACCTTCGCCGCATGGGCCGGGTGGGTGAGATCGAGAATCTTACATGCGGTGCATGGCCTGGCACGCAAGATAGTGTGCTTTGTTGTTTTCTAATGCCCCGCGCAGAAACATGGCACCACGTGAGGGGCATCGCCCCCTTGGAATCCCCAATGTTGAGCATTCCTCTGCCGTTTCCTGGCAACTAGCGTTCGTGCATAGGGCCATCAAAACACCGGCGGCACCTTCGCCGCATGGGCTGCAAGGTTGCGGTGCGATAGACAGAGGCGGGCCTGGGTGGGTATACCCCACCCAGGCCCGTGCGGCTGCGGCGTGTGGGCCGCGCCTAGGGGTAGCTGACGATCTTCACCGGCACGGTGGCCGTGCCCTGCGCGGCGTCGCCGGTGGAGTTGATAACGTGGGCGATGGTGCCATTGCCGCCCAGCGAGACGGTGAGCAGGTCGTGGAACCTCACGCCGGGGGTGTTGGGCACCTCGAATCCGCGCTCGGCCACGATGCTGGGGTCGACATTGAAGTAGCAGTAGCTGCCCAGGCCCCAGGCCTCGTGGGTGGTGACGCTGTCGGCGACCTTGTAGGCCGCGTAGCCGCGCGTCGAGCCGTTCATCCAGCTGGCCTGGTTCGGCGGGTCGTAGGGCAGCTCGTTCTGGAAGAAGTAGGTGCGCCCGCCGTTGCCGTTCCACACCACGTTGTACTTCTGGTAGTGCTCGACAAACAGGCCGTAGGCCGTGACGTTGCTACCGTTCACCACTAGGCCGTTGTCGGCGGTGTTGGTGTTCCAGCCGATGCCGCTGCCGTGGTCGCCGCGCCACAGCCATGTGTGGTCGATGATCACGTCGCTGCTGTTCACCACCACGCTCACCGTGGCCTTGCCCGCCACCGCGCCGCCGATGCGGGCGAACACGTCGTGCAGCGAGGTGGGGTTGGCGGCGTGGCTGGCCGTCGAGCCGCTGGGGCCGACCTCCAGCAGGATGGGCGAGTTGGTGGTGCCCGCGTCGAACAGGATGCCGGCGATCTTCACGCCATCCACATCGGCCACCCGCATGGCCACCACCCCCCCGTCGGGGATGAAGGTGGCAAGGCCGAGGCCCAGCACCACCGTGTTGGCGCGGGTGACGTTGATGCTCTGGTTCAGGTGGTAGACGCCGGGGGTGACCAGCAGATCCTTGCCCTGGGCCAGCGCTGCGTTGATGTCGGCGGCGGTCGCGCCGGGCTTGACGATGTAGAACTGGCTGATCGGCAGCGAGCTGCCCGCCGGGGTCTTGCCATCCCAGGTGTTGCCGCTGGTGTTGGTGCGCAGCGCGGGCACGAACACCTGGTAGCTGCCCGCCGCGTTGATGTAGAGGAAGGGCTTCTCGCGGATGACCGGCACCTGGCCGATCACGGTGTAGGGCGGTTCGGGGAAGCTCTGGGCCGGAGCGCCGCTGACGCCCACGAACACCATGTTCCACACGCCGTTCGACCAGCTGCCGATCTGCGAGCTGCGGGTGAAGTACTGCTGCTGCGAGCCGGAGAAGACCTGGCCCTCGATCTTGCTGTCGGCGATGAATCCGCCGCTGGACCAGCCGTGGTTGCGCGGGTCGAGCTGCAGCTGGCCGCGCACGTGCATGCGGCGGAAGGGCGCGGCCTGCGACACGGCCCAGCGGTTGTTGCCGTCGGGCGGGTTCACGGCCATGTTCTCGGCGAAGCGCCAGAAGTTCTGGGTGCCGTTGTCGCCGAACCAGTCGGCCTCGGCGCGCACGTAGCCGTTGATTGTCACGTCGTCGGGCGAGAAGCCCAGCCCGGCGATCTGGGTATTGAAGCCAATGTTGGCATCCACGCTGTAGCTGCCGGGCTTGAACAGCAGCGCATTGCGCTCGGAGCCGAACTGGTTGCTCTCCTGCACGGCGAACACAGCGTTCAGCTTGGCCTGGATGTCGGCGCTGGACATGCTGGGGTCGAACACCGTCACGTTGGGGCCAAAGTCCACCGGCCCAGGCACAGTTGTGGGCGCAGGCGTGGCGGTGGGCGGCACCCCGGTGGGCGTGGCCGTGGCGGTGGGCGGCACGGTGGATGTTGGCATAGGGGTGGGGTTCGTCGAGCTGCTTCCGTAGACCTCAAACTCCCAGAGCGAGTAGCCGTACTGCGCGCCATCGATGGTGGTGCGCTGGGTGCCGTACATGCGCACATAGCGGCCTGTGCCGGTGATGGCCAGGTCGTCCACGCCGCCGTCGCCGCCGCTCACGCTGGCGATGGTGGTCCATGTCGCGGCGTCGTTCGAGGTCTGGATCTGGTAGGCCTTGCCGTAGGCGGCCTCCCAGCTCAGGCGCACACGGCAGATCGGCTGGGCGCTGCCCAGGTCGACCTGCAGCCACTGCGGGTCGCTAAACGTGCTCGACCAGCGTGTGGTAGCGCTGCCGTCGAAGGCCGCCGAGGCTGGGTAGGTGCCCGCCTCGCTAGAGGAGGCCTGTGCGGCATGGCCCTGGGCCAGGTTGGCGCTGCCGCATGTGGGCGCGGGCGTGGCGGTGGGCGGCGGCGTGGCGGTGGGCGTGGCGGTGGGCGTCGCCGCGCCGTAGATCTCCACCTCCCACAGCGATGCGCCGTAGGCCGTGGCGCGGGATGTGGTGTAGACCCGCACGTAGCGGCCTATGCCGGTGATCGCCAGGTCGTCCACGCCGCCGTCGCCGCCGCTCACGCTGGCGATCGTCGACCACGAGGCCGCGTCGTTCGAGACCTGCACTTGGTAGGCGCTGGCGTAGGCGGCCTCCCAGCGCAGCACCACGCGCCCGATGTTCTGGGTGCTGCCCAGGTCGATCTGCAGCCACTGCGGGTCGCTGAATGCGCTCGACCAGCGGGTGCCGGTGTTGCCATCCACCGCCGCCGAGGCCGGAAACGCGCCCGCGTTCTCGCTCGATGAGACGGTGACGGGCCGGTTCAGCGCGAGGTTGGTGCTCTGCGCCGCCGCGCTGGGCGCGAGGGCCAGCAGCTGCCCGGCCATGGCGCAGCACACCACAATGGGCGCACCGCGGCGGATGCCGCGCTGGCCGAGAAGTGATCCGATACCTAGTGAACCCATGGTTTCTCCTTTGAACGGTGGTTCGTCCGGTCGTGCTACCGCGATGTATTGCACCATATTTTGCGCTGGGCGACTAGCGCTCTGCGGCTACAAAAGCGCCTACAAAAGCGGCTACCTGCCGGGCGGGGAGAAAGATGCCAAGGAATGCGAAGGCGCGAAGGGAATAGGAGTCTCCATCCCACCTGGCCCATGCGGCGAAGGTGCATAGTGGGTGCTTCTGGCCATAATCGAGACCGTAGCGATGAGGCGGCTGCGCACGAGGCGGCGCGATTTTTTCTGCATGTTTTGTCGAGCGCTCAGCTGGCTTCGTCGAGCGCTCAGCTGGCTTCGTCGAGCGCTCAGCTTCCCCATTTCCCCGCCCCCGCTCGTTTATGCTGGTGAACGCATTCTAACAAGCACCGGAGCATCATCGTGACAAGCAGCAGCACGCGGGGCTGGAATCCCGCACAGACCTGGGTCTTTGTGGTCGGGACGCTGGAGTGGAAGCACGCGGATATGTTCGACCCCTTCCCCCAGGAGAACCGGCGCGATGCTGCTCTGGTGGAGTGTCTGCGCGAGATCGGGGTGCCGCAGGGGCAGCTGATCTACATCCAGGATCGGCAGGCCAGCCTAGAGCGCATCCAGCAGGAGCTGGATCGCCACCTGGCCGCCGCCGGGAAAGACTCGCTGTTTCTGCTGTACTACTGCGGGCACGGCTACAAGGATGATGACGGCGCGGCCTACTTTGCCAGCTACGACGCTGACTGCGATGCGATCTACGGCTGGCCCATGGAAGATGTGCCCGCCCGGATCGAGGCGCACTTCCAGGGCGCGCAGGCTATGATCATGCTCGACTGCTGCTACTCCGGCGCGATGGCCGATCTGCTGCCGCAGAAGTCGCGCATCGGCTACGCCTGCCTGGCCTCCTCGCTCTCCAGCGAGACCTCGACGGGCAACTGGACCTACACCGAGGCGCTGCTGCAAGGGCTGAAGGGCGACGCCTTTGTGGATGCCGACGGCAGCGGCACGATCACCCTGGCCGAGCTGGCCGAGCAGATCGCCGCCGCGCTGGCCTTCGCCGAGGAGCAGATCTGCACTTTCGCCACCACCGGCGGCTTCGACCAGGGCCTGGTGATGGCCCCGGCCCGCCCGCGCAGCCACGCGCGCATCGGCAACAATGTGGCGGCGCGCAGCGGGAAGGAGTGGTACCGCGCCCAGATCGTGGGCGTGGATGGCGACCGGCTGAAAGTGCACTTCTACGGCTATGAGGAGAGCGACGACGAGTGGGTGGATGCCGATGCGGTGCGCGAGATCGCCCGCCCCAGCTACCCGGTGGGCACGGCGGTGCAGGCCAAGTGGAAGAAGAAGTGGTACCTGGCCACCGTGAAGCAGGTGCGCGAGGGCATCCACTACCTGCAGTACGATGGCTTTGGGCCGGAGTGGAACGAGTGGGTGGCGCTCGACCGCATCCAGCCGCTGGTGTAGCTGCCGGATGCCGCCCAGCCCCTGCGTAAAACGCAGGGGCTGTTTTTATTTCCTCATGCCTAGCGCTTCTGGGTCGCCACCAGCAGGAACAGGGGCCGTTCGCACTCCTCGGGCGGCGCTCCGGCGGCGGCGATGATCTCCCTGGTCGGCATCCACTCCTCGACATGGGCGATGGCGAGGCCGCTCTCGATCAGGCGGTTGATCGTGGTGGCCAGCGTGCGGTGCTGCTTGACCACGCCCTCGGCCAGCCAGTTGGTGACGCGCGGGCCCTCCGCGCCGTACTGGTTGAGCGGCCACGCTGCGCTGCCCTGCGCATCCCTCACCCAGTTGGGGTTGCGCGGGGCCATGTAGATCGGGTGCTCGGTGGTGAACACAAAGCGCCCGCCCGGCACCAGGGCGCGCTGGATGCTGCCGAACAGCCGCGCCACATCCACGATGTAGTGCATGGCCAGCGAGCTGTAGACCAGATCGAACGAGGCCTCGGGCAGCTCCAGCGCCTCCAGGTCGGCCTGCTGGTAGGTGATGGCGGGGTCGTTGGTCTCGGCCTGCGCCCGCGCCAGCATGTTGTGCGAGAGGTCGACGCCCAGCACGCTGGCCGCGCCCTGCGCCCTGGCCCAGCGGCAGAACCACCCAAAGCCGCAGCCTAGGTCGGCCACGGCCATGCCGCGCACATCGGGCAGCATGGCCTGGATGGTCGGCCACTCGGGCGCCCCGGCCAGGCCATGCACCGAGCGCTCAAGCTGGCTGTACCCTGCGAAGAAGGTCGGGTCATCGTAGATGTTCTGGGCCATTGGTGGTTGCTCCTGTTCGCTCAAAAGAGCTCTGCGAATCCACATGTCGTACTGCTGGCTATCGAGCGGTATTTGGCATGTCGCCCGTGCGGCGGTCGCGCCGAGCGCCTGCGCCGTACCCCAACTCAGGCAAAGCCCTCGCCCTAATCATGTCCGCCTATTTGTGGTTGGGATGTGCAGGGCTAGTATAGCAGCACATGCGCAGGCGGGCGCGCTGGTGGCTGGGCGAGGGCTGTGCTACAATCGCCGGGGGCGACATCTTGCGCACGCTAACATGTGCTATTTGCCCCTATAGGGTGAATGCTTATCCTGGAGATGTTGAATTGAGGTAATCAATGCGCCATGTCACGCTATTAGATGCCGATAGTGTCTACAGGGAAGAGCTGCTAAGTATCTTAGAAGAAATCAATATCCACTATACAGTAGAGGAGCACTACGACCTTTCTACCGTATATGATAGATCGGATCTTGTTATTTTGGTTTGTAAGTATGAGCTAGCTCATATGTCATCTGTAATAGAAAGTGTAAATGAGAGATTTTTATGCGTTATATATGACATGCCCGCTAAAAGAGAACCGCGTTTGATGGGTGGTTTAAATAGTATTAAGTATATATATTTTTATATCATATATGAGGTTGATGATGAGATGCGCGATGATCTGAAGCTGATTATAAATGGGGCGATAGAGAGCTTTGACCGGCGTCTTGGAAAGAGACTTGAAGGCTTACATCTTTAGTGAGTGTGTGCACTTCCTGCGCTGGATGGATGGTGGGTGTACTCACGTATGATAGGAGGATTTTATGAAAAAGAAACTACTACTGAATAATATTGATAGATCGGATAATAATATGGTTGATGATATTCTTGTTATGGTTAGGAAGAATGGTTTTGAGTATATTCGGATAAGAAAATCTGATAAGAACTTGATAGCTTTTTCTGATTTGGTTATTTGGCTATAATCATTTGCGCATAAAGATGATTATAATAAAATTCGCGCCATTTGCTATAAGTTGATATGTTTAAGCTATGGCTAATTTCCTCCAAAGAATGATAAGATTAATTCCAATTTTAGTAACTCAGCGATATTTTACCGTTTGCCAGACAAGTATGAGGATTAATTGGATGAGGAACTGCTAATCTTAATCAATGGTGTACTTTCGTGGAAGCATAGGTAGCGGTCTATGAAAAAGGCGTTTTTATGATTGATATAGATTGGGATTTGATTTATTAGTTATATCTATGATAGTAAAAGGTTAAGATGAAACAGAAACTTGATAGAGCGCAGATAGTGTTTTTGGTGGATAAACTACTCAAGGCAGAAGGTACCGCATCAGAGATGGGAGATTGGCTAGAGTTGGTGAAAGCAAATGTCCCAGATCCTGGCATCCAGGGGTTGATTTATTGGCCTAATCACTATGGTCTTGGCGACAACCCAAGCGCCGAAGAAATTGTCGATAAGGCATTAAGTTACAAGCCGATCCAAGTATGATTGTGCGCTAGCCATAGCTTCCACATTTTGCCACTCCTCCGCTGCCATGATTACCTCCACCTTTTATCTACGCGCCGCCCACGCGCGTGCGGCCCCGCCTGCCCACGAGGCCGCCAGCCCGCCGCTGCGCCGCGCCTACTGCTCGTCCTCGGGGTCAGTGGGGTGCGGTGCCAGTCCAGCGCGCCAAGCAGCCGCGCCTCGTCGGCGTCGAAGTCGGCGTGGTAGCGGTGCGCGTGCGGCGCGGGGATGCGCACCTCGTCCTCGGCCAGGGCGTGGGCCTGGAGCGTGGCGACGAGCTGCGCTCCAGGCCCGCAGGCGAATGGCCCGTGCGCCAACCGCACCACCTACACGTTCGATCCGCGCATGTTCTACCTCACCGCCACCGACGCGCTCGGGAGGAAGACCGTCTGGAGCTATAACGGCAACGGCCAGCCAACAAAAATCGTCTACCCGGATGCGACCACGATTAGCCCGATCTCCGACACCCTGTTGCGGCTGAAGAGTCCCGGCCTGAGCATCAACTACACCTACGACCTGCTAGGCCGCCGGACGGTGATGACGGATGGGACGGGCTCGACGGGCTCGACCAGCTACACCTACGACGCGGTTGGCCACCTGAAGACTGTTACCATGCCCAACAAGCAGGGCACCATCGAGTATGACTACAACAAGGATGGCGCGCGGCAGACGCTGATCTACCCCAGCAAGCGGGCGGTGAGCTACATCTACTATGCCGATGGCCAGCTCAAGACGGTGAGCGAGGGCCAGGCACCGACCCCGCTGGCCAGCTACACCTACGACGCGGTGGGGCGGCCCGACACGGTGCAGCGCGCCAACGGCACGCAGACCACCTACGGCTTCGATGGTGCCGACCGGCTGCGCACGCTGACGACCACGCAGACCAGCACCAACGTGACGCTGGCCAGCTTCGGCTACACGGTCAATGCCCTGGGCCAGCGCACCCAGGTGCGCGAGACGCTGCCCGACCATAGCCGCACGATCGACTACGCCTACGACGGCCTGGGGCGTCTGGAAACAGCCGACGCCAGCACCGGGACCGACTACACCTACCGCTACGACGTGGTGGGCAACCGCACCGACGGCGGCAAGACCTACAACGCGGCCAACCAGGTCGATGGCTGGACCTATGACCTGAAGGGCCGCCTGACGAGCGACGGCACCACCACCTACGGCTACGACAACCTCGACCGCGTGATCGCGCTGAACGGCGTGACGCAGAAGTACAACGGCGACGGGGTGCTGATGCAGAGCGGGACGATCACGTACACGCAGGACGTGGCGCTGGCGCTGCCGCAGGTCATACAGACGTTGGGGACGGACTACGTGTATGGCGCGGACCGCCTGGCGGAGGTGAGCAAGACGGCCCGCACGTGGTACGCAACCGACGCCCTCGGCAGCGTACGCCTGACCACGAGCGACACCGGCGCGGCGCTGAGCAGCATCGACTACGACCCGTGGGGCCAGGTGGAGCGCGGTGCACCCGCCCGCTTCGGCTTCACGGGCGAGCTCCAGCAGGGCAGCAGCGTGCATCTGCGCGCCAGGTGGTACAATACCGCCAGCGGCAGCTTTACCAGCGTCGACCCCTACGCGGGCGACCCGGCCAGCCCCGCCAGCCTCGCGCCGTACATGTACGCCTACAACCAGCCGACCGGGTTTACCGACCCGAGCGGGCGCACATGCTGGGACCCGTCAATGGAGGTTGTCTGTCAGTTTGGCAGCACCATCGCAACGACGGTGAACTCAAACCCACTTGCGGGACCCGCAGTGATTGGGGTAGGAGCCGCCGCTGCCACTGCTGCCGCACCACTTGTGGCTGCTGCCGCCGTTGGCGTTGCTGCGGTCGATATGGCGTATTTATACACTATTGCACCGGAGGCTCCTGCACGGCGTGCACAAGTTGCCAGAGGCGCAAACTTTTTGTTCCGAGGTGGCCAGGGGTATGTGTGGACAGACAACAATCAGTTCTCACAACAAGTGCCGACCGGACTTCCCCATACTGGGAATCCCCAGCTACCTATCCAGTATGAGCCGCCCACTGGCCCAACGCAGCGCAATCCGTCAATGGAGGATATCGTCTCGGGCTTCCCGCTGCCTGGGCTATCCTGCCCGGATCAGGAGGGCTTCAGCCTCAATGGGCCATTCGATTGGTCCTCGTTCCGCACCCCGCCGATGGACCCAGGCCCACAGGTGCATGGGCCTACAGTCCTTGAAGCAAAGATGTCAGATATTCTTGATAAAAACATGCAAGCAGCAGGAATACTTCGCCCGCCAGGCACAGCAGCACATCATATTGTTGCTTGGAAAGACAAACCAGCTGCTATATCACGAATCATATTACAGCGGGCTAATATTGATATTAATAGTGCATATAATGGTGTATATCTTCCACGATCTGAAAAAAGGGGGTTCTATACAGTTGGCAATGTATGGCATGCTCCAATACACACAGGTATCTATTATAAAGCTGTTGAATCAAGACTGCTAATCGTTGCGCCTAACTTAAATCCTATATCAACAGGAGCTGTTCAACAAGTTCTAATAGATATTGCCTATGAAATATCTAGGGGTGTATTTCCACACTAAACAATTATATGTACAAATAAAGGATATATTATGAAAGTATCGAGAATATATACCGATGTAAATCACTATCAATACTTTCTCGGAGAGAAAGACGAAGATGAGATAGCTCTTTTGACTGATGGTACATCTAGAAAAGACTCATGGTCACCACCTTCAGTATATATATACAAAGATAAACTTATTCCCGGAAACTTTCTTGGTTTTCATGGAGACTCTCTTATTTTAAATCCTCAAGCTACCAAAGTCTTATCTTCCTTCTTAAGTGAAGCAGGAGAACTCCTTCCCCTTCCTTACAAAGGTGAAGTATATACATTGCTAAATGTTACACAGTGTATAAGTTGTTTAGACGCAGAAGAAACAGAGTGGTCAACAATGAGTAACGGGCTACGGTTATATCCTAGAAAATATGTGTTTAACCCAAAGTTATTTGCTAAATCTCGCATCTTCAAAATTCCAGAGACCCGTGGAGCCGAAGTATTAGTGGTTGACCTAGAAAAAGGGGATGAAGAAGAACTTCTTGATTGTATTTCAAAAAACAACTTAAAGGGATTAATATTTGAGGAACTATGGCATGATTGAGCGCAAACTGCACCGCCGCCATTTCTTGGCTGCATGCCACCAGCGCGGCGGCGCACTGCCCCACCGCGCTCCCTTGCCTCCCCTCAAAACTTCACATCATCCACGGCGTTATCATCCAAGTTCTGCAAATTGTGCGCGTAGCGCATCGTGGTGCGCGGGTCCTTGTACCGCGCCGCCGCCTGGGCCTGGGTGACGCTGGCCCCGCCCCGGATGGCCAGCGTGACGAAGCTGTGGCGCAGTGAGTGCGGCGAGCGGCCTGCTCCATCCCAATCCCGCCCGCACGTGGTACGCGACCGACGCGCTGGGCAGCGTGCGCCTGACGATGGGCGACACCGGCGCGGCGCTGAGCAGCATCGATTACGACCCGTGGGGCGCGGTGGAGCGCGGCACGGTCGCCCGCTTCGGCTTCACGGGCGAGCTCCAGCAGGGCAGCAGCGTGCACCTGCGCGCCAGGTGGTACAATGCGTCCAGCGGCAGCTTCGCCAGCGTTGACCCCTACGCGGGCGACCCGGCCAGCCCCGCCAGCCTTGCGCCGTACATGTACGCCTATAACCAGCCGACCGGGTTCACCGACCCGAGCGGGCGGTGTATCTCCTGGCTCCTGGGGCCGTGGAACCCTGATCCAAGTTGCCAGTACATTGGGAATGATGCCGCAAAAAATGGGCAGTGGAACTATGGGGATGGGCTGACCTATGCCGCCGGTGCCGCTGGTGTCCAGCGCGATGAGGATGGGAACTACGATGTTCTGGGCTATATGCTCAATAGCAATCCTGCGCTCAGTGCACCGATCAATGCGGTGCAGGCCATTGGCACGTTGGGGCGGCTTGCCATCGATGAAGATGCCCGCGCCGCTGCTTGGAAGAACGACCAGGCCACATGGAGCAAGATCAGCAACGTCTCGGCGTGGCCGGGTGCGGTGGGCGGGTGGATTACCCAACCCTGGACTGATTTTCGCGAAGGGTTCATGTGCAATGACATGTATCGCCTGGGCAAAGGGGCGCGTGGGCTGGGCGATGAGGCATCGATGGTCCTTGGCGTTGGTGCAGGAGTGCGGGCGCTTTTAGCCGCAAGGGCAGGGGGGGCGGCAGTAGTAACCAACACAGCAGCAGGTATATCCGCTCGAACATCACTCATTGCTGAACTTGAAGCAGCCAATATTCAGTTTACAGCAAATGATATCATACGTATTGGACGAACGCCTAAGGGTAAAGTTGTCTTCTTAGAAGTTGGTAAAACAAAGGCAGAAGCAGCAGCATTGGGGCGCAGATCATCCGGTTTTGCACACATTCTTGAAGAACACGAAATGGATTTTGTACGGAAAGGCGTTGCGGCAGAAGATATTCCTGATGTGATAATGGATGCTCTTACCAAAGGCCGTGAAGTGGGCTATCAAGGCAAGGGTACTGAGCGAGTAATTTACGAAGTAATGTATAAAGGGAATCCTTTAAGGATTGCTGTTCAATTCGCATTAAATGGTTACATTATTGGAGCCAATCCAAGATCTATGCCATAAGGAATAAAGTACATGAAGCAAACCATTCGGTTGATGCCAGACTATGGATGTTGGCCACTCTGGTGGATGAATGGTGATGGCGATATTGACCCGCACACGCTCCCGCTTACATCAGAAACAGTCGAACGGTTAATATACTGGTCAGATACATTTGATGCTAGTCTCAATCGGGATGATCCAGCTTCTTCAGCTTGGCCAAACAAGGAAACCTATGAAGCATTCGAAAATGAAGGGTATCAACTTTGGTTGATTTTGCGTCAAGAGCTTGTTCATACTTACATTGTGTTCTATCAAGACGGCGCTATAGTATACACAGATCCGTCTCAGCATCCATGCCATGACTCCCAAAGTTTGTAGGTAATCCAAAGAGGTTCGGTACGCGACCGACGCGCTGGGCAGCGTGCGCCTGACCACGAGCGACACCGGCGCGGCGCTGAGCAGCATTGACTACGACCCGTGGGGCGCGGTGGAGCGCGGCGTGGTCGCCCGCTTCGGCTTCACGGGCGAGCTCCAGCAGGGCAGCAGCGTGCACCTGCGCGCGCGGTGGTACAATACCGCCAGCGGCAGCTTCATAAGCAGGGATAGTTGGGGAGGAGATCCAAGCCGATCTCAAACACTCAATCCATACAGCTATGTTGGTAATAGCCCCATAAACCTGACGGATGCCGCTGGACAGTGCTATCCACCGGTTGAGTTTCTTCGTTCTGCTGAGCCACTCAACTGCTCTAATGTTGACCAAGCTGTTGGTATTATCAATAATCCGAGTATTGGATTGCAGGAAAAGGCTCTTGCCTTTGCGTACCTTGACGCATTCTGGGGCAGTCATGCAGCATTGATTGCTGGACTTGCATTGACTGGCTATGGCCTTGCTGATATGACTCTTTGGGGGTTCTATGAAGCAGGTTCAACCTATCTTGCCTCCCATGCACTCATAGCAGAAGCAGCAAAAACGACTGCTGGAGTAGCGGCGGTGGCTGGTATCACATATACAGGATATCAGGCATACCAAGGAGATGTTGATGCGCGAACAATGCTTGCCAACCCAGGTGTTTATGGCACTGCGACCTTATGGAATGATGTCGGAGAAACTGTCCGTGGCGCTTTCGCTGGGTTGCCCCGTCCTCCTCTGGCGTCGCCAAACGGTGAAAGCAATGCTGCGCGGGGATTTCCTCCTGCAAGACAACCAACAACACCTTTAGGTAAGCAAGCCATGCAAGTTATTCAAGATGATCCCGATGTCAATTGTTGGAATAATATTTTGAGAGCGCTCGGTCATCATGATGCGGACAGTATGCAAATAGTCGAGCAATTTGAACGTATAGGATATCGAAGGCATTTTGGGAATCCAAAGCCTGACGACATTGCACTATTTGTTAAGGTGGTTGATGGAGAAGCTCTCGTATATCATGCGGCGATCGTAGATGAAAGTATTTTAGGGGAACCTTCTTTCATGTCATATAATCTCGCAGCGACGAAAGAACCATACAAATTACCTGAAGATCCAGGAGTTTACACGCTTTCTGAGCTTTTTCGAATAAATAAAGGTCTACCAATAAATGACATATGGTATTTCTCTAAATAGTTAAAGGAGGTAATGCTATGAATGAGCTTTTCAAGGAAGAGAAAAACCTATTTCTTTCAAAGAAAACATCATATGGATATATATATTATTTACAGGTTGAGCTTGGTAGAGGGCTTGCACTATCATGTTATCAACATCCCTTATCAATGATAGACGCCGATGAACCTATAAAAGAACGTTTCAAGGAATCAATAAGAGAATATTTTTTTGGCCGTAAGCCTGAAGGCCCGAAACCACTTGATTATACCTACGTAGCGTTACTACAATTTGGGTTACGCTCTTTCGCAGGTGAGCCAATAGCTACTAAAAGCCTATATAGGGTAGGATATAAGTGGTGGTCTGGATCACCTGATATAGATCCGGATGAGAATACGTTAAGTATCAAGAATCTGCTCATGAAAGATTTCAGTAGCTATCAGGCCATGCATGCTACTCAAAGAGTTCAAAGCCTCATAGCTCTTCACCGAGATATTGTCCTTCTGATTATGCGCAAGATGGAGATTCCCTATACGATACAAGATCACAATGAAGGGTACGAACTCACGATTACCACATGCCCCTTCTGTTGCAATCTCTACAGCGACTGCCCGGTATTCGCTGGCGTTATCGATAGCATGACGGTGTGGTTTAAGGAAACTATTGCTCATGATGCGCAAGATCAGACAATCATTGTTACGCACAATTACGAGCGACAACATCGCATCGCTGTCACGCTAACTCAGGGGAAATAGCAAACGCACAGCCTTTATCGTCGCCCACGACAGTGTGCGCTTCACCTCCCGCGGGCGGGTCATCGCTCGCGCCGTGCTCTCCTCGCTCAAAACTTCACATCATCCACGGCGTTATCATCCAGGTTTTGCAAGTCATGCGCATACCGCATCGTGGTGCGCGGGTCCTTGTGCCGCGCCGCCGCTTGGGCCTGGGTGACGCTGGCCCCGCCCCGGATGGCCAGGGTGACGAAGCTGTGGCGCAGCGCGTGCGGCGAGCGGCCCTGGGCCAAAGTCTGCTCCAGCCCCGCGCTCGTGAATAGCTCGGTCAGATGGGATCGTGCCGCTGGCCAGCTACACCTACGACCCGGTAGGGCGGCCCGCCACGGTGCAGCGCGCCAACGGCACGCAGACCACCTACGGCTTCGACGGGGCCGACCGGCTGCGCACGCTGACGACCACGCAGACCAGCACCAACGTGACGCTGGCCAGCTTCGGCTACACGGTCAATGCGCTGGGCCAGCGCACCCAGGTGCGCGAGACCCTGCCCGACCACAGCCGCACGATCGCCTATGCCTACGACGGCCTGGGCCGCCTGACCGGCGCGGACGCGAGCACCGGGACCGACTACACCTACCGCTACGACGTGGTGGGCAACCGCACCGAGGGCGGCAAGACCTACAACGCGGCCAACCAGGTCGATGGCTGGACCTACGACCTGAAGGGCCGCCTGACCAGCGACGGCACCACCACCTACGGCTACGACAACCTCGACCGCGTGATCGCGCTGAACGGCGTGACACAGCGGTACAACGGCGACGGCGTGCTGATGCAGAGCGGGACGATCACCTACACGCAGGACGTGGCGCTGGCGCTGCCGCAGGTCATCCAGACGCTGGGGACGGACTATATCTACGGCGCGGACCGCCTCGCGGAGGTGAGCAAGACGGCCCGCACGTGGTACGCAACCGATGCGCTGGGCAGCGTGCGCCTGACCACGAGCGATACCGGCGCGGCGCTGAGCAGCATTGACTACGACCCATGGGGCCAGGTGGAGCGCGGCGCGGTCGCCCGCTTTGGCTTCACGGGCGAGCTCCAGCAGGGCAGCAGCGTGCACCTGCGCGC